>CALMUT010000357.1 GCA_937872925.1 uncultured Myxococcales bacterium
GACGAGAGGCTGCCACGATTCCAGTCATGCTCGAAGCGGCTGAGGCGTTGCTGAGCTCTAACGAGGCTTGGTCCAGATCTGGCGACACGACTGCGGGTGGCGGCGCGCCTTCTCGCGCGCGCATCATGACGTCGCCGTCCTTCTCTAGGTGCCCCTCCGGAAAGCGCACCGTCAGCAGCCGACTCGTCCCGGCGGTGCCCCCCACGACGAGGCTGCCATCCCGGCCCACTTCCACACTTGCGGCGGTTGGGTCCACTTTCAAGGGCTTGCGATCAGGGCCCAAGAAGGGATGCCCTTCCCGCGTCACGATGGAGCCATCGACGAGCATCTGCAGGCTCCCCGCGCGCGTATAGCGCTCGCCCTGGGGAGTGCGCACAACGAACATGGAGTCCGGATCGCGAAGGGACACGTCCAGGCTGCGCCCGGTGTGCACGGTTGTGCCGCTGATCATATTCGGCGCCGAACTGCGCACGACTGAGTAGCGCATGCTGTTCGAGCCGATGGAGTCGACGGCGCGGGCCAGCTCCTGGCGGAACACCGCGCGGTCTGCACGGTAGCCGGGCGTGGTCGCGTTTGCGACGTTGTTGGCATGTACGTCCAGAGCGAATGTCTGTCCGACGGCTCCCGATGCTGCAGACCAAATCCCCGTACTCATTCAGCCATCCCTTAGTTTACGCGCGATTTCGCGCCAGCTTTCCAGTCGGTCATCCACCGAGAGCCCCTTGAGGTGCTCGACGTCGATGCTGCGTTCCGGATCTTCACCGGCTCCGCCGGCGGGCAATTCCGGGTCGTCCACCAAGCGGTTCGCCAGGCTCACCGCCAGAGAAATATCCAGGTAGGTGCTGATGTCCGCCTCGCGTTGGTGGTGCCAGGCAACGGCTTGAATCACGGCTTGGGGCAGCCCCCAAATCCCGAGCAAGTAGGCCCCGACCTCTGCGTGGGTCACACCGAGCATCTCGTGCTCGACATCGACGCTGGCGCGGGCAGTGCGCTCGCGCTCTTCGAATACCTTCGCGCACACCTCTGGGGCCCGGGCGGCTAGCAGGAGTCGACCGACGTCGTGCAGCATGCCTGCCAAGAACGCGTCATCGCCCATTCCGGTTCCGCCCAAGATCCGTCGGGCCAGATGTGCGGTGCGCAAGCCATGTTGCTGCAACGAGTCGATGCTGAATCCTTTCACCGGACGCTTTGGCGCGAACTGCTCGAAGAGCTCAGCGCTGAACACCACCGCCTTGATGGTCTGAAACCCCAAATACGCCACGGCGCCTTGAGCTGTGCGCACTCGGCTGGGGAGCCCGAAGTATGCTGACGAAACCAAGCGCACTACCTGGGCGGAAAGTGCGACGTCGCTTTCGATGATCTTCGCGACCTCGGCCACACCCGTTTCGGGGTTCGAGAGCGCTTTGGAGATTTCCGAAAATATTCGCGGGGGCGAGGGCAGCTTGTTGCTGGTTCCGACCAGCGCGCGCAGTTCTGGATCGTCCAGCAGTGCGCGCAGCTCGAAGGCCTGGCGCAGCTTGGCGCGGAAGCTCATCGGCTCGAAGGGCTTCGTCAGAAACTGGTGTGCTACCGGCACCGTGCGGAAGACGAGCTCCGGGCTGGCGAGAGCAGAAAGCACCAGCCGCACCATCTCTGGGTGGTTGTCCTGCACGTAGGTGAGCAGAGTCGCACCGTCCATTTCTGGCATGTGCAAGTCCGATACGATCACGTCGACCGGTCGGGTCTCCATCTCGCGGATCGCTTCGCCGCCGGAGCCCACGAAGGAGAGATCCCATGTGGGTTCTGCGGTGCGCATCAAGCGCTCCACGCTGCGCAGCACGGCAGGCTCATCGTCCACAAACAGCAGACGCGGCGCCTTGCGTTTGAGGGTGGACGGGGGGCGCGTGGAGAAGCGCGCGGCTGCGTACATGCTGCAGTCCGTTGAGCAAGGAGCGGGCCAGCTCTTGCTCGGCTGGCGAGGCTGAGAATTGCGCGGCATTCGCTGCCCGCAAGCGCCTGCTCGTGGCGAACAGTTGACGGCAATAAAGTCACCGGTTTGGCGCGTCGGCCGTGGCAGGGCGTGTCAAATCGTTGACACGGGCCGGCTGAGCAGCGGTTTGTGCGGCGCTGCCCCGGAGGCTCGTCGGAAGCGCGCGCCTGGGTCGCGCCCGCGTCTCCCGGCCGTGTTTTTGCATTGCGGCTCGGTCTCGATGACCCAGTCTCTCGGCCCTTCTGTTCGGCGCACTGTTGGCGACGGTGGCGTGCGCCCCGAAGACTTGGTGTACATCGACAGTTTTCTCGAACTATTGCACTGTCTAAACGACCCCTTCGCAGGTGGCCCCAAGATCAGCCAGCACGTCGCAAAGATCCCCGTGCTGTGCACTCGCGTCATACAACGCGCTCGCCGGCGCTCGAGACGCCGGCAGATTGACACCGTCGAGCAGGCCCTCGCGTTGATCGGCAATGGTGGGCTTGAGACGGAACTGTTCCAGCTGCTCGAAGAGCTCACCATTCTCAAGGCGGAGCTGGGCGCGTGAAAGCTGGCGCGCTTCTTGCGAAGTGACCTAGCAGCATGGCGATCAACCCAGTCCTTCCCGCTGCGATTCAGCCCAGCTCGCCTTCACCGGTGCCGGTGGTCGGGAGCTTCCGCGTTCCCGAACAGTCCCAAGGCACCGTCCCGGCGACCCGCACCCGGCTGACGGGGGATCAGGCAGCGGCAGCCCTGGAAAAAGCGCTGACGCAATCAACGGGCAAGCGTCCGCCCCGAGAAATGGTCGCGGTTCTCAGCGCGCAGTGGGCTCACGAAACGGGTCGGGGCGCCAGCATGTACAACTACAACTTCGGTGGCATCAAGGGAACGGGCCCGAGCGGGCTGTCCGTGGTGCAGCGCACCCGTGAAGGGTGGGGCGCCAGCGAGCGCACCATCAACGATCGCTTCCGTGCCTACCGCACTCCTGAAGAAGGCGCTGGGGACTTCGTTGGTCTTTTGGCGAAACGCTATCCGGCTGCACTCGAGGCTGCCGAACGAGGCGACACCCACGGATTTGTACGTGCGCTCAAAGCGCGTGGCTACTTCACTGGCAACGAGAACGCATACATCCGCTCCGTGGACAATCTCGCCACCCTGGCGCTGACGGATGGCTTTGCGGCCCTCGGTTCCGACGGTCCTGCTGCGCCCAGTAGCTTGGCCCACTTGGCGGCGGCGCCACGGACCGGCGGGCTGGGGGCCGGCGCGGCGGGGCCCGCCTTCGGCTTTGGCGGTGGAGCGCCGGACGCGTTCGCCGCTGGCAGTCAGTTCGTAGACGCCATGGCGATTGCGGATGAAATCGGTCGGACCGCCCTGCGCCTACTCACCGACGATGCACGGCGTGAGCGAGGCTCTGAGGCCACGTGACGGCGCCGGTGACGGTGAGCGCCGCCCTCGGCAACTATCTGGACGTGCGCTATTCTGCGGCCGAGCGCCCTTACACGGAATACCCGGCGCAGCTGGCTCGGCATCTAAGCACGACGCATTTGTCGGCCCATGCGGGAGGTCGCTTGCTGGACCTGGGTTGCGGCCGCGGTGAGTTCTTGCACGGCTTTGCGCAGCTTGGGTACCACGCCCAAGGCGTTGACCGCTGTCGTCCGTCCCAGGCGCGCTTCCCCGAACCCGTGGTCGCGGCGGACTTCGAACGCAGCGGGTTGCCCTTTGACGACAACGCCTTCGATGTCGTCTTCAACAAGAGCGTCTTCGAGCACCTACACGATGTTGGCCATGTGCTTGGGGAGTGCCGTCGCGTGCTTGCGCCCGGAGGCCGCCTGGTCAGCCTGGTGCCAGATTGGCGCGCGCAGTGGCGTCACTTCTATGACGATTGGACGCACGTGCGCCCCTTCACCCTCACGGGGCTGACGCAGTGCATCGCGAGTCACGGTTTCCGTATCTGCCACGCAGAGCGGTTTCGGCAGCTGCCCTTCTTGTGGCAGCGCCCGTATCTCACCCCTGTTGCGAGCCTGTGCTCGTTGCTTCCGGAGCGGATGAAGCGTCACAAGATCGTGCGCTTCTCCAAAGAGTGGATGTTGCTCGTCGTGGCCGAGCCGCTAACCGATGGCTAGCACGCCCCTTGCAACGTCCGAGTGGTGTCGTCGAAGAAGGAGAGTTCAATGGGTCAGGTAAAGATTGGCGAAACAACCGTCGGTGATGGCGCTCCCTGCTACGTAGTGGGCGAGATCGGCATCAACCACAACGGCGACATGGCGATCGCTAAGAAACTGATCGACGTGGCGGCAATTGCGGGCTGTCAGGCCGTCAAGTTCCAGAAGCGAACCCTGGAGGTGGTCTACGGCCGCGAGGAGCTGGCGCGGCCGCGAGAAAACCCCTTCGGAGCGACGAACGGAGACTTGAAGCGCGGGCTGGAGTTCGGCGTCGACGCCTACAACCACATCGACCGCTACTGCAAGGAACGTGGCGTCGTTTGGTTCGCATCCTGCTGGGACGAAGCCAGCGTGGACTTCATGGAGCAGTTTTCTCCTCCAGCCTACAAGATCGCTTCGGCATCGATGACCGACGATGCGCTGCTGCGGCACCACAAGAAGACCGGGCGCCCGATCATCGTCTCGACGGGCATGAGCACGCTGGCGCAGGTCGACCACATGGTCGAGGTGCTGGGGACCGACAACCTGGTGCTACTGCACACCACCAGCGCCTACCCAGCAAAGATCGCGGACCTGAACCTGCGCATGATCCCGAAAATGCAGGAGCGCTACGGCGTTCCGGTGGGTTATTCCGGCCATGAAGTCGGCTTGGCCACCAGCTACGCGGCGGTCGCGCTTGGGGCATGCATGGTGGAGCGCCATATCACCCTCGACCGCGCCATGTGGGGCTCTGACCAAGCCGCCAGCGTCGAACCCCAAGGCTTGATGCGCTTGGTCCGGGACATTCGCGCCATCGAGGCTTCCCTAGGTGACGGCGAAAAGCATGTGACGGCAGACGAAGTGCCGATCATGAAGAAACTCCGACGGGTGGGTTGAACGCGTTGAGGCATCCATGAGTATCGCGACGAAAATCGGAGTGATGCAGGGGCGGCTCTCGCCGCGACCTAAGGATCGACTGCAGGCGTTTCCAGTCGAGACTTGGGAGCCGGAGTTCGCGGCGGCGAAGGAACTGGGGCTGGACGCCATCGAATGGATCTTCGAGGCGCCCGCCGCCTCGGAAAACCCCATCGTTTGGCAGTCGGGCCGCCAGGCCATCATCGACGCGCAGGCGGAGCACGCGGTCGGCGTCGATAGCGTGTGCGCGGACTACTTCATGTTGCGCCAGCTCGGTGGAGTCAGCGCCAGCGAGCGGCGCGCCAATGCCCGCGTGCTCGAACTGTTGGTTGGCTGGACGGCTGAGATCGGCGCGTGCCGCATTCTGCTGCCACTTTTGGAACAAGCCGCGCCCGGCGTTGGCGAGAAACGCTCGCAGATCATCGAAAGCATCAACTCGGTGCTGCCCGCACTTGAGCGCCACCAGATCGTGCTCGGTCTCGAAATGGAGATCCCGGGGGGCGCGTACGCGGAGTTCGTTTCCGGATTTGAGAGCCCTTACGTGCGTGCCTACTACGACACGGGCAACTCCGGCGCCCAGGGTCTGGATATCGCTGAAGACATCAAGCCCTTGCTCCCGCTCCTAGAAGCGGTGCACGTCAAGGACCGGCTGGTCGGCGGCCAGAGCGTGCCCCTGGGGCGCGGAGACGCAAACCTGCCCGGGTTCCTTGTGTCTTTGGGGCAAGCGGATGTGAGTGTGCCGTTCACGCTGCAGCACTACTTCGAAACGGACCCGAAGTACGATGCCTTGCGCGCGCTGAACTATGTACGGCTGGAACTTGGCCGGGCAGATCGGGAGGCGGCGTGAAGAGTCGGACGGTCCGCCGCGCGCTGTTTGTCGGCCTGGGCGGCGTTGGCCAGCGCCACCTGCGTAACTTCGTCGCGGTCGCGGGCTCGGATGTGGAGCTGCTTGCCTATCGGGTGCGACGGGAACGTCAAGTGCTCAGTGACGCGCTCTGCGTGCAGCCGGACGCAGACCTCGAGTCTCAATACCCGCTGCGTGTATTCTCCAACTTGAACGAAGCACTGGTGCTTCGTCCCGACGTAACCATCGTCGCGAACCCAACGAGCCAGCACGTACCGGTGGCGCTGTCAGCCTTAGACGCTGGCTCCGACCTGTTCGTGGAAAAGCCACTCTCCCACGATGCCGATGGTGTGGACGACCTGGCAAGCGTTGCCGAGCGCCGCGGCCTGATCCACTTCGTTGCCTACCAGCTGCGTCAGCATCCAGACTTTCGGCGCCTGCAGGCATGGCTCGCCGCGGGTCGCATTGGTCGGGTGTACGCGGCGCGCTTCGAAGTTGGCGAGTATTTGCCGGACTTTCATCCCTATGAGGATTACCGGCGCATGTACGCTTCGCGCAGCGAGCTCGGCGGCGGCGTGATTCTTACCCAGATCCACGAGCTGGACATGGCCTACGCCCTGTTCGGAATGCCACGAAGCGTCTTTTCTCTAGGTGGCCGCGTGAGTGACCTCGAGATCGACGTGGAGGACATGGCCGTGTCCACTTTGGAGTACCGCCACGCAGACGGTCGCATCCTGCCCGTCAGCGTGCACCAAGACTATCTGTCACGTCCGAAGCGTCGCGCTGCTAGCTTCATCGGCGAGTCCGGGCGCATCGAATGGTGCCTGAGTGAGAACCGCCTGCGCATGTGGGACGCTTCCGGCGCCAGTGTCGAGGAATTCGACACGACGGACTTTGCCCGCAACCAGATGTTCGTGGACGAGATGCGCCACTTCCTGGATTGCGTCCGCACACGTACACCGACGGAAATCTCCCTTCGCGACGGCGCTGCGAGCTTGCGCATCGGGCTTGCATTAAAGCGCAGTCAACAGTCGGGTCGGGCCGTGGTGCTCGGAGAGGGTCCCTTGCGCCGGAACGCAGCCATGCCTGCAATGGAGGCCGCGCCATGACTGCGGTGCTAGCGCTGATACCCGCGCGCGGCGGCAGCAAGAGCGTTCCCCGGAAGAATGTCCTGCCCGTCGATGGCAAACCGCTGATTTCCTACTCGATCGAGCACGCAATTTCGTCGCGATACGTGACGCGCACCATCGTCTCCACGGACGACGAAGAAATCGCGAGCGTGGCGCGGGCTGCCGGGGCGGAGGTCCCGTTCATGCGCCCCGAACAGTACGCCACGGACACTGCAACGGACTTGGATGTATTTCGGCACGCCCTAGAAGCGCTGGCGCAAGCTGAAGACTACCGGCCGGAGCTGGTGGTGCATTTGCGTCCCACCGGGCCAGTACGAGACGTGGCCCGGATCGACGCAGCCATCGAGCTCATGCTGGCGCACCCCGAAGCGGACGCGCTCCGCTCCGTGGGCCTCGCCGAGCAGACGCCTTACAAGATGTGGCGCATCGAAGACGGACTGCTTTCGCCACTGCTACGCGTCGAAGGTGTGCGCGAGGCGCACTCAATGCCCCGGCAGGAGCTGCCCAGCGCGTACTGGCAGAACGGTTACGTGGACATCGTGAGGCCGCGCACCGTGCTGGACCAGAACTCGATGGTGGGTCAGGTGGTGCTGCCTTTCGTGGTCAACGGTCCCATTGTCGAATTGGACTATCCCGATCAGATCCCGGCGCTCGAACAAGCAGTCGCCGCTGCGAAACGCGGAATGAAAATGGAGGACCCAGAGTGGACGCGGCATCCAGCTTGATGACCAGTATCGATTCCCTGCACGCGAGCGTGATGCGGCGCTTCGATCTGACGGGACGCGTGGTCGTTGTCACGGGCGGCGCGGGCCTTCTGGGGCGCAAACACGCCGAGGCCATCGCCGAGGCTGGCGGTTTGCCGGTGCTGGCGGATATTCGTGGCGACGACGCCAGCGCTGCAGCGGAAGCCATTGCGTGGAAGACCGGCAGCAGCACCGGCGCTCTCGAAATGGATGTCAGCGATAAGGACTCCGTCACTGCGGCCCTGGAGCAACTGCTTGAACGGCACGGTCGAGTCCATGCGCTCATCAACAACGCCGCGCTCAACCCCAAGGTCGACGGAAAGGGTCTGGCGCCTTCCCGCTTCGAGACGTTCTCTGTCGAGGCGTGGCAGCGAGAAATCGATGTCGGCCTCACGGGCGCCTTCTTGTGTGCGCAGGTATTCGGTGGGCACATGGCAGAGGCCGGAGAGGGCGTGATCGTCAACGTTGCGTCCGACTTGGGACTGATCGCGCCGGACCAACGCATCTATCGGCAGCCGGGTCTGCGCGAACACGAGCAGCCGACCAAGCCGGTCACCTATTCGGTGATCAAAGGCGGTCTGTTGATGCTGACCAAATACTTGGCGACCTATTGGGCCACTTCCGGCGTGCGTGTGAACGCCATCTGCCCAGGCGGCGTCTACGCCGGCCAATCCGACGACTTCGTCGGACGGCTGACCGAGCACATTCCCCTGGGCCGCATGGCGGAACCCGACGAATACAAAGCAGCGCTTGTGTTCTTGTGCTCCGACGCATCGAGCTACATGACGGGCGCGAACCTCGTCATCGACGGAGGCCGGACATGTTGGTAGACGACATTCAGGTGTTGGCCCTCGACATCGACGGCGTGTTGACCGACGGTCGCGTGGGCATCACGCCCGATGGACAAGACCGCAAGGAAATCGCGTTTCGGGACTTGGACGCCATCGCGGCGGCGCGCCGCGCGGGGCTGCGCATTGCCCTGGTCACCGGCGAAGACGGACCCATGGTGCGGATGATTGCCGAGCGCATCCAACCCGACCACGTGATCTCCGGAGCGAAGGACAAACACGTGGCGCTGCAGTCGCTAGCGCAAATCATGAACACCAAGGCGGAGCGGATCTGTTTCGTAGGCGATGCGGATCGCGACGCCCTGGCATTCGCCGGGATTGGCCTCGGCTTGGCGCCCGCGGACGCATCGCCGCGCGCCAGAGCTAGGGCGCATCGCGTGCTTCTCAGCCGTGGAGGTGCGGGCGCCGTCGCCGAGGCCGTGGACATCGTGCTTGAGCTGTCGGAAGACGTGCGTCAAGGCGCCGAGCGCGAGAGCGCGCTTAGCCGCGTTATCGATGAAAGCATCCTGGCCCACGCCCGTATGCGACAAGAATCCGTCGGCGTCTTGGGCCAAGTGGCGCAAATGCTGATCCGGGCGTTTCGCTCCGGCAACAAGTTGCTGCTCTGTGGCAACGGCGGCAGTGCCGCGGACGCACAGCATGTTGCCGGCGAGATCGTGGGGCGCTTTGCCCTTGAGCGCGATCCCTGGCCCGCCATGGCGCTGTCCACGGACACGTCCATCTTGACCGCCATCGGCAACGACTGGAGCTTTGATGACGTCTTCGCGAGGCAAGTGCACGCGTTTGCAAAGAGCGGCGACGTCGTCTGCGGGATCAGCACCAGCGGCGGAAGTAAGAACGTAGTGCGTGCGCTGGAGGTTGCGCGCAAACGCGGGGCTACCACGCTGGCATTCACGGGGCAGCGGGGCGGGGCTGTGGCAGACGCGGCAGATCTTGTGTTTCGCGCGCCGGCCACGCAAACGCCGCGGATCCAGGAGCTCCACATTTTAGGTTGGCATGGCGTCTGCGAGGTCGTGGAGCGCGCGCTGGTCGAAGGCGTCGCCCACGATTTGGCAGCGGAATGAGGTGACTTGTGGATGTTGGGACACTCATCGGAATCGTCGTCGGCTTCGGCCTGATCATCGGTTCGATCATGTTGAACGGATCCCTGACCTCGTTCATGGACCTGCCGAGTTTCCTCATCGTCGTGGGTGGCACCGTATCCGCCACACTGATCATGGAGAAGATGCAGCACGTCGTCGGCGCGATGCAGGTTGCGAAAAACGCTTTCCTTCAGAAGACCAGTGACGTCACCAAGACCATCCAGACCATTCTCGAATTGTCCAACACCGCGCGGCGCGAAGGCATTCTGGCTTTGGAGAGCGTTCAGGTCGAAGACCCGTTCTTGGCCAAGGGGCTGCGCATGGCGGTGGACGGCATCCCGCGAGAGGAGATCCGAGAGACGTTGACCGTGGAGCTGATCAGCATGAAGCAACGTCATACGCGCGGACAGAAGCTTTTCAAGTTCGCCGCCACAACCGCACCCTCCATGGGCATGATCGGGACGCTGATTGGCCTCGTGCAAATGCTCCAGACTTTGGACGACCCCGCGTCCATCGGTCCGTCGATGGCCGTCGCTCTTTTGACCACGATGTACGGCGCCGTGTTGGCGTTCTTGGTCGCAGGGCCGATCTCGGAGAAGCTAGCGCGCCGTTCCAACGAAGAATCGGCGAATATGACCGTGATCATCGAAGGCATCGACTCGATCGTGAAGGGCCACAACGCCGCGGTGATCAAAGACAAACTGGAGGCGCGCCTGTCGCCGAAGGACCGCACCGTCGAACCCGAGGCCGCGTAGCTTCGTCCTTTGGGAACCGCCATGGAAATCCAAGAGGAGCCAGAGGAAGTCGAAGAAGGCGCCCCACCGTGGATGGCAACCTTCAGCGACATGGCTACGCTGCTGCTCACATTCTTCGTGCTACTGCTTTCCTTCGCCAACATGGACGTGGAAAACTTCCGGGTGGCGCTCGGCTCCGTGAAAGAAGCCTTCGGTGTGCAGCTCAATGTACGCGGCGACATTGAAGGTTTGACGACCAGCCCGGTGGAGCTTTCCACAGTGCAAAGCCTGCCGCGCATCGAAACGCCTCCGGAGGTGGACAGCGACACAACGGCCGTCGCCAACTACATCAAGAAGAAGGGCCTCCAGAAGAAGATCGACGTCGTGCGTACTCCGCGCGGCATCGTGCTGCGTATCAAGGACGTGGTCATCTTCGATGTAGGCTCGGACCAACTCAACGAGAGCGGCGCCCCGATCTTGAAAGCCGTTGGTGATCTGTTTGCGGCCTTTGATGGTGACATGACCATCGAAGGGCACACGGACAACGTGCCGATCGCCAGTGGTCGCTTCCCCTCCAATTGGGAGCTGTCAGCGGCGCGCGCCATTTCGGTGATGCGTGAACTGACCAGCAAGAATTCCATCGCTGTGTCGCGGGTTCGAGTCGCCGGCTACGCGGACTCCAAGCCCATCGCGCCGAACGCGACCCCCGAGGGGAGATCCAAGAACCGGCGCGTCGAGTTCCTGTTCGAGAAGGACCCGGCCAAACCGAGTGTCGACGACAAGAAGAAGAAGGCGCCCCGGCGCGCTTTTCGATTGCCCTTCTATACGACGCCCACGAACTAGGACGCTGGGCTTCGTCCAGCCGCGCCGCGTGCGTTTCCAAGGAATCGACGCGCGTGGTGGTTTCCCAGTCGCGCAGCTGCGGGCTATGTTGTCGAAATGGACGCGATCGTCATCCTGTGCACCGCGCCGGCCGAAGGCGACGCTGCAGCCCAACTCGCCCGCGCTCTGGTTGAAGAAAGACTCGCCGCTTGCGTCAACGTGATTCCTGGGCTGCGCTCCTTCTACCGGTGGCAGGGCAAGCTCGAAGAGGACACTGAAGTGCAGCTCGTGATCAAGACGCGCCGCGATCACTTCGCGGCTGTCGAAGCGTGGCTCAAGGAGCATCACCCCTACGACGAACCCGAGGTCCTTGCGTTGCCCGTGATCGACGGCTCTGCAGGTTACCTGGCATGGCTCGCGGAGCAGACAGAGCGCTAACCGCGTGGTGTGCGTCACTCTTTCGCTAGTGGACGCCGAAGAGGTCATGAAGGATCTGAACGCGAGGCTCGCCGGGCGGAGCGACTCGCCGCCTGATTGAGGCCGACCGGCTTAATGAGGTGCTTTTTTGGGCACTGGCGGCGCGGCGTGGCGTGATTACTTTGATCCGATGGAAGTGGACTATCGTGTGGCTTGCGACGAGGCGCTCCAAGCACGGCTGAACGCGCTGTTCGCCGGACAGCGGACCCTGGAAGACGTCGTGCGCTGGGGCCTGGCGCATGCGCCGCCGATTTTGATCGACGACGTCGTGGTGCAAGATGAATACACGCACGACGTCGTGGTGACGCATCCAAGTGGCGTTGTGTTGGTTTACGACACGACCTGACTCGGTGGCATCACGGCGGTCGCCGTGTGGTCTGCGAAGCCGAATGCCGACGCGCTGCTGCAAGCTCGCCTCGCCCGCGGCTGGATGCCGACGCCGACAGCGATGAAAGATGGCGCCCGCATTCTGGGACATGCGGCATGTGCGGTGGATCGCATCAGCGACGTATCCTCGACGTGACAGCGGCCTCGTGGGGCCCAGGGCGAGAGTAGTGGCCCGTTGGGGCCCGGCGCGGCGACCCAAACCAACGCCCTGAAACGCGCGGTTGGCGTCGCTGTAGGGCTAAAGTCAGAGTCCGCGCACGCCGTCGATGGTGGTTTTGCGCGCCTTGTCCGGTGGATCGGTCCCTGCAGCGCTGCCCTTGCCACTGCCGCCGCCGCCGACGCACGCTCCATCTTGGGCCAGGCAACGCTTGGCTTGCGCGCAGACCGATGCTGAAGCGCAGTCGGCACTCGACGCGGCGATGCACGCGCCGTCCTTCAGTGAGCAGGTGCCCTCAAGCTTGCAGCGCGCAGACTTCTTGCAGTCCGCGCCGCTTACCGCAGCGCATTTGCCTTCGCTCACGCCACAGAGCCCATCGCGGAAGCAGGCGCTGGACTCCTTGCAGCCTGCTTCGGTGGCGACGCAGCGTCCGTCCTTGGCTGCGCACTCTGCGTTTTCCTTACAGGAAGTCGACTTCTTGCAGTCCGCGTCGGTTTCGGCGACGCACACGCCGTCTTTCGCACTGCAATGTCCCAGCTTCGCGCAGGGCGTGTCCTTTTCGGGCTTGTCGTCGCTGGTGCCGGCGCAGTGCTGCCGCGAGAGTGCCACGCATTTGCCACCCTGGGTCACGCACAGCCCCTCACTGCTGCAGGTCTTGGCGCACTCGGTGTGGATCGAGCGCTCCAGATTCACGCAGCTGCCTTGATAGGCGCTACACATGGCCAGCTTCTGACAGTCCTCGGCGCCTTTGCAATCGGTGTCGCTGGCGACCACACATGCGCCGTCCTTTTCACTACACTTGCCATGCAGCTTGCACTCCGAAGAGCCCTTACAGTCGTCACTGGAGCCCACCACACACAGGCCGTTCTTGTCGGCGCTGCACTTGCCGTCCTTTTCGCACTCGGCGACCTGCTTGCATTTGTCCGCGTCGTCGCAGGCCGCTAGTCCGCAGACCAAAAGCGCCAGAATCGCCCAGGAAGCTCGGATCCTATCGGGGAAAACCATGTCGAATTCGCTGTCTTTCCGCGCAGCGACGCGCCACGCACGGAGCGGCAGTCTACCCGATCCATCGAGGCTAGGGTTGGTACTCGTAGGCGCCGGAATCACATAACCCGACGCGCTTCATGCCGCGCTGGTCGAACTCCGAGCAAGTCTGCGCCACGTCGATGGCCGGGCTGCCGGCCGAAAGCGCCATGGTGTGGGTGGGGCCGCCATTGTCCGCCAACGCGCCGAGGCCGGGATCCGCGAAGGTGATCCCCGCGGCGCATGGCATGTCCGCCTTGCCGTTGTTCTTGGTCGCGGGCCACTGGACATTTCCGCCCCCGTCTCCGAAAGTCTCGTGGCACGCAACGGCGCTGAAGGCGTTGGCCGTGGTGTTGTTGAAAAACACGGTGTTGGTCAGCTGCACGGCGCCGCTCTGGCCCTTGAAGATCACGGGACCGTAGTCGGCGTCGTTGCCTGCAAACGTGCAGTTCGCTACGTCGACTTTGCCGTTGCCTGCCCACAGTGCGCCGGCGTTGCCGGGGGTCTTGTTGCGGTCGAAGGTACAGTTTTCGATGCTGGCGTCGGTGCCGCCGCCTAAAAAGAGCCCGCCTGCATGGGCGCCGCTGGCATTGCCCGCGAAGGTGGAGTTTGTGAGCCGCAGCTTCACGCCCTGATGGTACACGCTGCCGGTGCCGCCCCCGGGGCTTCCGGCCATGTCGTTGTCTTTGAAGGTGCAGCGGTCGAAGGTCGCTCCGTTGCCTTCGAGGTTGTAGGAGAAGAAAGCGCTGCCGTGCACTTTGGCGTGGTTCTTCTCGAACACACTGCCGCAGATCACGAAGTCTTCGGGGGCGTCCAGCCACATCCGATCGATGTAGAGCCCGCCTCCGTTGCCGTATTGGCCGCTTTCCGCGTAGGTCGTGGCGCTGTTCTCGTGGAAGACGCTATTGGCGACACTCAGATTGGTGCTGCGGCTGAGCACGGCGCCGCCCGTTGAGCCGCTGTTGTTGCTGAAGGTGCAGCCCGACAGCACCGCCTTGGTCAGCCCGCCGGCGTAGATCGCGCCGCCTCCGACGTCGTGATCTTTGCTGGCGCTGTGGTTGTTCTCGAAGGTGACGTCGATGACTTCAAGGGTGCCAAACCACGGGTGCAGCAGTCCTGCGCCGCTTTCGTTTTCACTGCCCGCGGCCACGAAGCCGTCGCGGATCGTGATGCGCTGGAGCACGAAGTCGATGTGGTGGTCTAGCTCGATCACGCGTACCGCGCTGCCGCCGCTCAAGGTGACCACACCGCCGCCGTCGATCAGCGCTGAGGCCTTGAGGAAGACAGACTTCGTCAGCGTGATGGTGTGCGCGCCACCGCAGTCGAAGAGCAGCGTGGCGGCGGTGCTCTTGGCGTTGATGCTGTCCACGGCGTCGTGCAGCGCCTGTTCGGAGCAGCTGGCGCTGGTGCCGTCGCCGACGGTGACGACATCGCCCTGCGGATCTCGGGGCGCGAGTTTGTTAGGGCAATCGAGGTTCGGATTCGTGCCGGTGTAGCCTCCGGTGGCTGTTGCTCCCGAACCCCCTGCACCGCCTGTGGCACCGGCACCCCCGGTTGCACCTGCGCCGCCCGTGCCACCGCCGGCGCTTGCTCCTCCGCCGCCCTCAGCGTCGTCTCCACCGCCGCAACTGGCGAGGGCCAGGAATGTTGCGAGTGCGAATACCGACGCAACACCCCGCATCTCTGTGCTGGTCTTCACGCCTCCATACTAGCGCGGATCCGGGCGCGAGCATGGACGCAAGGCTTGCGCAAATTCGCCGCGCGACCAGGGAAGCTCCGCGGACGGCATTTGACCGCCATCGCTGCGCTGGTAAATGAAAGGTCATGTCCCAAGCCATCAATAAAGTCGTAGTCCTGGGCGCCAACGGAGCCATGGGTGCAGGGAGCGGCGAAGTGTTTGCCGCTGCGGGCATCCCCACGACCTTCCTGGCGCGCACTATCGAGAAGGCGCGCCAAGGTGAGGCTCGCGCTGTTGGCATGGCCAAAGCCGAGGCGCTGGCGAAGTTCATTGAGGTGGGCTCCTATTCGGAGCATCTGGAAGCGGAAGTTGCGCAGGCCGATTTGATCTTCGAGGCCGTGTCCGAAGACCTGGAGCTGAAGCGCGAGTATTTCGAGCGCATCGACGCCGTTCGCAAACCGGATTCCATCGTGGCAACGGTGTCGTCGGGGCTTTCCATCGCGGCGATGACGAAAGGCTTGAGCGAAAGCTTCGCGAAACACTTCTTGGGCATCCACTTCTTCAATCCGCCCAACGTGATCGTGGGCTGCGAGTTGATTCCCCACGCAGGCACAGACCCAGCGGTGACCGCATTCGTGGACGAGCTCTTGGCGACCCGCCTCGGGCGCGTGGTCGTGCGCACCAGCGACACGCCGGCATTCTGCGGAAATCGCGTGGGATTCAAGGTGTTGAACGAAGTGGCGCAGCTGGCGGAGGAGCACGGCGTGGAGTTCATGGACACCCTGATCGGTTGCCACACCGGGCGCGCCATGCCACCGCTACTCACCGTCGACTTCGTGGGTTGGGACGTGCATAAGGCTATCGTCGACAACCTAGCCGAGAAGACAAAAGACGAAGCGCATGCGGCCTTTGTCTTGCCCGCGTACATGCAGAAGCTGATTACCGCGGGACACCTCGGCAGGAAGACGCCGGACAAGGGAGGCTTCTTCCGCAAAGACGAAGAGACGCGGCTGGTCTTGGATCCGGCGACCGGGCAGTATCGGCCCCTTGCACAGCTCCAGCCGCCAGAGTTTGCGCTACGAATGAAAGCCTTGATCCGCAACGGCCGCTATGCGGCGGCCATGGATGTTTTCGCAGAAGCTGAGGGCGCCGAAGCGGACCTGATGCGTCGCGTGATCCTCGGATACATCGGCTACGGACTGAATCGCGTTGGTGAGGTCGTCAAAGAAGCGCGTGACGTGGACCGCATCATGGGCTTCGGATTCAACTGGGCGCCGCCCAGCGTGCTGGTCGACAGCATCGGCGCTGCGCGCACCGTCAAACTGCTGGAACGCGCGAAAATTGCAGTGCCCCCAGTGGTCAAACAGGCGGCCGACGCAAAGTCGCGGCTGTTTTCCGAGCGTGCTGTCGATTCCGGCCGCTTCTTCTACGCCTAAGAAAAGGACCAGAGCGATGACCTCAAACGTGCACATTCTCGGCGGCTACCAGACGGACTTCGGCCGCAACTGGACCAAAGAAGGCAAACACATTGCCGCCATGATTCGCGAAGCCACCCTTGCGGGACTGGCGGCCGCGCAGGTGGATCCGAAGGACGTAGATTCCGGCCACGTCGGCAACTTTGCGGCGGAGCTCTATTCGATGCAGGGACACCTCGGGGCGTTCTTGCTCGAGGCGGATCCCGCGCTCAGCGGCTTGCCCACTGGCCGGCATGAGGCAGCCTGTGCCTCCGGATCCATCGCCTTGCTGGCGGCCTCCGCAGAAATCGAGGCGGGTCGCTACGACTGCGTGCTCGTGGTCGGCGTGGAGCAGATGAAGACCGTAAGCCCCGGCGTGGGCGGGGATTATCTGGGCACGGCCGCTTGGTACGAACTCGAAGCTAAGGGGGTGGAGTTCCCCTTTCCCAAGTTGTTTGGCCGGCTGGGGGACGAGTACGAGCGTCGCTATGGCCTGAAAGATGAGCACTTGGCGCGCATCAGTGCCGTCAATTACGAAAACGCGAAGAGAAACCCCAAGGCGCAAACCCGCACTTGGTACATGTCAGAGGATCACGCGTGTGTGGCCAGCAAGTACAACGCGAAGATCGGCGGGCGGATCAAAGTGACAGATTGTTCCCAGGTCACGGACGGCGCCGTTGCTCTAGTCCTGGCGTCGGACAAGTTTGCGGCTGAGCACGCCAAGCGACTTGGCGTGCCCAGCGGCTCCTTTCCTCAGATCCAAGGTTGGGGGCACCACACGGCGCCGCTCAGTTTCGACGACAAGGTACAGGAGAGCAAAGACTCCAAGTACGTGCTGCCCCACACCCGACAGGCGATTTTGGATGCGTTCAAACGCGCGGGCATCGCGGACTGCTGGAAGCTCGATGCCATTGAGACCCACGACTGCTTCACCACCTCCGAGTACATGGCCATCGACCACTTTGGTTTGACCAAGCCGGGCGAGTCTTTCAAAGCGGTGGAAGAGGGCGTGATCGATTTTGGCGGCAAGCTGCCCATCAATCCCAGCGGCGGCCTGATCGGCGCGGGGCATCCGGTGGGGGCCACGGGTGTCCGGCAAATGCTCGACCTTTCCCTACAAGTCACGGGCAAGGCGGGCGGGTATCAGGTCGAGGGCGCCAAGCGCGCGGCAATGCTGAATATCGGCGGCAGCGGCACGACCAGCGTCGTCTTCGTCGTCGGGGTCTGAGGACCCGGCGAAAAACCGAGCTATGCTGTGCGGGTGCTGCTGCCCGTACAACACCTCGTCGACCGCGTGCGGCACCCGCGCAAACGTGCCGACGCGGTGTACAACTTGCGCAAGCAGCTCCGCGCGCTGCCTAGCCGGGGCGAGTGTTCCGCGGAAGCGGCGGCCCTTGCTGACAAGATGGCCAAGCTGCGAGAGCAGCTCACGCTTGCAATTGGGGCGGTGACCTCGTGCTCGAAGTGTGCTCTGAAACACCCGGAGCCCTTCGGCCACTACGCCGGTGGGCACTGCTGCGGCGGCAGCACCGCGAAAATATTCACGGACCAAGAGCTGCTCGCCCTCAAGCTTTCCGGAACCGAACCCTTGGACTTCGTACCGCCGCATGGCGACATGGCGGGTTGTGTATTTCGGGGCTCGTCGTCCTGCTCATTGGACCGCAAGCACCGACCGACGATCTGCGTGCACTACACTTGCCGGCAGCTGGAGCATGAGATCCGCGAGCGCGGCGATCTGAAACACATCCGTGCGTTACAGACGGAGCTGCGTCAGACCTTCGAGCGTTTTTGCGTGGTGACGGCACCACCCGACATTTGATAGCGATTCGATCAGGGGTCGAGGCGCAGGATCCCGGCAGCCGTGTACGCCACGATGCCCCCACCTGCGGTGATGCCCACTTCGTAGGCATAGGTGGACAGGCCCGGCGTATTGGGCAGTGACGGAGAAGGCGTGACATCGGAGAACGTGGCGCCGGCGTCGTTGCTCCGCCAGACCGCATGACCCGATGCGCGATCGTTGACCACCACCGTCTTGCCGCCATCGCGCGGGTCCAGCTGCAGCCACCAGCTGCCGCCTTTGGGCAGCTGCTGCACGGAGTTGAAAGTCTTGCCACCGTCCGTGGACTGATACACCTCGCTATTCTGTCCGTTGCCACCTAGGGCGACCAAGCGACTTGGGTCCGTTGCAAAGCCCCCCAACGCGTACACGGTCGTGGCGCCGGGCACGGCTACAGCACTGCAGATCGTGCCCTGGCAGCTCACCACTCCGTCTTTGCCGCAGGCGAAGACGTCATTGTTCCCGCTCTTGGCGTAGCCAGCGGCGGCGGTGCAGCCGGATGGCAACTGGACGCTCGTGAAGTTCGTCCCGAAATCCGTGGAGAGCCGCACCTTGCCGTCGACCAACGCGACCAGCGCTCCAGCGTTCCACACCAGCTTCTCTAGGTGCACGAGACTCTGCAGCTGGAAGCTCTTGCCGCCGTCGGCGGAACTCGCAAAGCGCCACAGATCGCTGAAGTCGAAGCCGTAGGGGAAACCGAACGCAGTTGCGATCTTCTGCGCGTCCTTGGGATGCCAGACCAAACCATGGCCGTCGATGTAAGAGTCCTTGGGTACGTCTATGATCTTGGTGCTGCTGAGTGTCTTGCCAGAATCCGTGCTGGTAGCAATCACCACCGAGTTGCCGAGACCCGGAGCGGACGGGGACTGGTCGATCAAGATGGCGATGCTGTTCGGATCCGTGGGATGCCCGGTGAGGGCCGTCACACCATACAGCGAGCTGTTCTCGATCACCGTCCATACGCCGCTTGGCCCAGCTCCGGAGCCGCCGCTTCCCGCGCCGCCCCCGCTTCCGGCGCTTGCTCCGAAGCCGGCCGACGCACCGGAGCCCGCAGCACCTGCCGTCGCGCCGTTGCCAGCAGTGTTGCCCGTGCCGGAGAAGGAACCACTTCCGCCAATGCCGCTGTCCGCCGCTCCGCCGCCGCCCGATCCGCTGGAGCAAGCGAAGACCAGCAACGCAACCCCCCAAATCCCAACCGCTTTCCCAGTCATGTGCCCGTTGGTTGCAGGCGCCGCTCAGGCATTCAAAGCGTACGCCGCAACGAAGCTGTGGCGCTCCAGACTCAAGAAGGCGCCGCGCCCTGGGCGCGTCGGGTGTCCGGCAGACCCAGAGCCGCAAGCGCGGACAAGAGCACACACGCCGCCGCCGACAAGAGGCACAGACGTAGACCGCCAAGCTGGTACAGCAGCCCGGAGAGCAGTGTGCCCAAGAGACGCCCAGCCGCGTTCGCCATGTAATAGAAGCCGACGCTTTCGGCGACCTTGTCGCCGTCAGCGTATGCCAACACCAGGTACGAATGCAGCGAAGAATTTACTGCGAAGACCACGCCGAACGCCGCTAGGCCTCCAAGCACGACCGAGCGTGGACTGAGGTTGGCGGCTAAGGCTGCCGTGATCAGTAGTGGGACCAGCAATAGCGCAAACGCCCAGACTTGCGCAGCGCGTGCTTCGTTCGCGTTGGGGCCGTGGCGCAGCAGTTTCGGCGTCACGGATTGCACGCCGCCATATCCGACCACCCACAGCGCCATGTAGCTACCGACCTGCACAAAACTGAAGTGCAGGACTTCGTAGAGGAACACCGGTAGTGCGACGACGAACCACACGTCGCGCGCGCAGAACAAGAACATGCGCGCCAGGGAAAGCAGGTTGATGGCTCGGGACTTGGAGAGTAGCTCGGAAAGGAGTGGCTTCTTCTTCGCCCGACCCAGCTCTGCCGGGAGCACGGCCCCCGCACAGGCCGCCGACAGCAGCACGCCCAGCGCCAACGCCAGGAGTGCGCCCCGGAACGCGAGCCACGACAAGAGTCCGCCGCCTAGAAAGAACCCCAAGCCTTTTAGAGCGTTCTTCGAACCCGTGAGCAGGGCGACCCAGCGGAAGAGCGTCCCGCTTTCGTTTTCCGGCACGACGGCTTTGATCGCGCTCTTGGCGCTGAGCTTGGTCAGGTCTTTGGCCACGCCGCTGAGCCCTTGAGCGACGAGCACGTAAGCGACCTGTTGCGCCTGCGGCCAATGCTCGCGCAAGAAACTGAGGCTGAGCAGCGCGACCCCCTGCAGCACCAGGCCACCCAGAAGCGTCATCTTGAGACCGCTGCGCGCAGCAATGTACCCGCCAAATAGATTGGTGACGACGCCCAGGACTTCATACAGCACGAACAACAGCGCCAGGGACACCGGCGAATAGCCCAGCGCATGGAAGTGCAGCAGCACCAACATACGCAGAGCACCGTCGGTGAGGGTGAATGCCCAGTAGGCGCCAGTGACGACGGCGTAGTTACGGACACCCGAGGCAGGCACGCGTGATCCGCTTTCAGCTCAGGCTGTGGGCGACGAGTGCGGCCAGCTCGCTCATGCGATGCACGTAGCCCATCTCGTTGTCGTACCAGGCGAGCACTTTGACCTGGGTGCCGCCGACGACCCGTGTCGATGCTGCGTCGATGATGGCGGAGCGCGGGTCGTTCACGTAGTCCACGGACACCAGGGGGCGGGTTTCGAAACCGAGGATCCCCTGCAGCGGACCGGCATTTGCCGCGTCCTGCAGGAGCGCGTTCACTTCAGCGACGCTGGTGTCGCGAGCGACTTCGAAGACGCAGTCGGTAAGGGAGGCGTTGAGCAGCGGGACACGCACGGCGATGCCGTTCAGGCGGCCGGCCAGTTCGGGGTAGATCATGCCGATAGCGCTGGCCGAGCCCGTGCTGGTGGGGATCAGCGACATCAGCGAAGAGCGGGCCCGCCTCAGGTCCTTGTGGGGCGCGTCGACTACGGTTTGGGTGTTGGTTACGTCATGGATGGTTGTGATCATGCCATGACGAATGCCTAAGCTTTCTTGCAGCACTTTGACCACCGGTGCCAAGCAATTCGTGGTGCAGGAAGCAGCCGTCACGAGGTGGTGCTGCGTGGGATCGTAGAGCTCGTGATTGACGCCCATGACGATATTGAGTGCGCCCGCCTTGACGGGGGCTGCCACGATGACTTTCCGCACTCCGGCGTCGAAATACGGCTGCAAGCTCTCGGGAGTGCGGAACTTTCCGCTGCACTCGAGCACGATGTCCACGCCGTGCTTCGCCCATGGCACCTGCGCGGGGCTGAAGGCGCTGCAATATTCCATTCGCGACCCGGCAAGTTGGATACTGCTTTCGTCGTGCCCAGGGCTCTGGGAAAAGCGCCCATGCACCGAGTCGAACTCAAGCAGGTGTGCAGACGTCTCGGCGCCCGCGTTGGGCTCGTTGATCAAGACATAGTCGAAGTCGGGCCAGTCCCACGACGCACGCAGTGCGAGTCGCCCCATGCGTCCGAAACCGTTGATGCCGATTCTTGCGCTCATGAGCAGCCCGCTGTCTTGCTTTGCGCTGGCATGCAGGCCTGGGGGTTTCCGCCGCAGCATTGGTCCGTGAGATACCCGACGAGGGCATTCATCGTGTCGAAGCGCGCGATGTAGTGAATGCTGCGGCCTTCACGTCGCGATTCGAGCAATCCGGCGTGGCTGAGCAACTTCAAGTGGAACGACAGGGTGCCCGGCACCACACCCAGCTCCGCGGCGATGGCTCCAGCGGCCACGCCCTCGGGCCCCGCGGCGACCAGCAGTCGGAATACGTCGAGGCGTGACTCTTGAGCCAACGCGCTCAGGGCGGCTAAGGCGCTCGATTTATCCATAGTTTGATAATAATAGTATTATCAAACTATGCCCGCAAGGGTCTTATTGCGGAGGCTTGGAGCCGGTGCGGATCGCACCCCAGAGTTCGGCCACCGCGTCGTCTTCGGGAGCGAGCTGCACGGCGATTTCGGCTTCAAGGCGCGCGTCGGCGATGCGTCCGTCCGTCAGCAGAAGCCAGCCCAACGTGGTGTGGAATTCCGCGCCGAGGGCGTCCCCGTAGGCGCGCAGTCGCTCAAGCACGTGTACCGCGTTGGCGTAATCGCCGCGCTCGGCGAAAACGCGCGCCACTTCGCTGGCGACGTCGCCGCGATCTGGCGCGAGGGACAGCGCGGTGCGCCAGGCTGCGGGAGCGTCAGGGTGACCCAAGCGTTCGACCGCGTGGGCGACGACCCGGGCGGCAGTTCGCTCGGTGGGATCTATCTCCAAGGCACGGATGCCGAGCCCGAACGCCCCTTCGGTGTCGTCAGTGAGCAAGGCGAGTTCCGCGAGCGCAGCATAGGTGGCGGCGCATTCCGGATCCGTAGCCTGCGCGGCGTGTAGGGATCGCACGGCCGCGTCGCCACGACGGAGTGCGATGGCGTTGCGCGCCTGGCCTAGGAAGGCTTCATGCTTCTGCTGCTCATCGTCGCTTTCGGCGGCGCGTGTAAAAGCGTCCAGAGCGACCGCGTGCTGGCCGCTGGCTTCCGCGCGTGCTGCTTCCACCAGTGCGTCTGCCCATAAGGAACGCTCTGGCCTCGCCCAGCACGCGACGAAGGTGCCGCGCTCCAGGATCCAGCGTTCGTGCACCAGCCCCGCCCGCCGCAGCAGTCGTTGCATCTCTTGGGCAGAGAAAGCGCGCCGCAGCGGCGCCGACAGGCGCTGTCCAACAACGGCGCAGGGCTCCGCGATCACAATGCGTGCGTCCGCGGAGGTCGCCTGACGTAGGTGCATCAGCACATCCAGGGGGCGCTGCACGTGACCGAGCACGTCCGCCACGATGGCGTGCTGCGCTTGAAGCTCCGGAAAGGTGGTTTGCACGTCGTGGCGGATCAGCTCCACGTCATGGGTGAACTCTTTGGCGAATACCAGGGTCTCGGCGTCTCGCTCCAATGCCACGACGCGATCTGCGCGCGTCGCCAATAGCGCGGAGCCTTCACCCGCGCCGGCACCGACGTCCAAACAGGTTCCGCCGCGGACTCCCCGCGCCAGCTCAGCGTAGAAAGCGCGGGTTGGGGGCGCGCCGCCTCGGAGGCCCGGGTAGGCGCGGGAACGCGTGCGCGGCGAGCGCACGATGACACCGGATTTGAAGTGGGCGTAGACCTCTTTGCGCTGGGCGCTGCCTACGTAGGTTGGCTCACGACCTCGATCGGGGTCGGGCTGGATGCTGACGTGCGCTTTCATCTGCCACGGGCCTTCTCCTTCTGCGCTTCGACCACGGCAACCGCCCAGGCCTCGCGCAGAGGTGTCAGAACTCGAATCACTTCATCCACGACTTCCGGGGATCCCTTCAGGTTGGCGAAGGTGATCTTGTCCATGCAAAACCCGTACACAGACTCCAAGTTGGCGCAGAGTTCGGGATTCACGTCATGGTCGAGGGCGATGTAGAGTTCCGACACCACGGAGTAGGCGCGGCTCAGCAGCTCGCCCGCTCGAGCCTTTTCGCCTCGTTCAAGAAACGCGCGGGCGCCGTTGAGAAAGCGAAACAGTCCGTCGTAGAGCGCAATGAGTAGCTCTCCGGGACTGGAGGTGTGGGCTTGGACTTGTTGGTAGCGGAGGGCCGCGGCAGTTTGCATCATGATCTCAGTATGTTGAGCGGCTGCCGGACATGGATCCTTTACCTCTTGGAGTCATTTTTTTGACGCTTGGCTACGTCAACCGCCTGAATACAGGCGAACGAGAGTTTCCATCTGCGCATTGGATGCGGCAACTCGTCCGTCCATGGAAGCGAATTGCTTGCGTAGGAGCTCCGCGTATCGCTCCAGGCGCAACTCCTCAGCGGCAACGCGCTCGTCGAGAGTCTCCGCGCGGTCCCCGAGGGTTTCCTTGCGGAGGTCGAGCAGACCCGTGCCCGTGTCCGTAAAGACCGAGACGGCGTTTCGGAAGATGTCCATGGCGCCATCGTCACCGGATACACCTGCCAACAAGTTCTTCACCGAATCCGGCGCTGCTTGCAGGGCGGTGGACAGCTTGGCGCTGTCGAGGCTGAGCTTGCCGGACTTGTCGGAGTTGAGGCCAATGCTGCCCAGGGTCTGATAGTTGCCGCCTGCGGTCACGGCGGTGCTGAGCGCCGCGGACAGCCGATTGCCGAGACCGCGCAGCATCGAATCGCCAGCCAGGACCGGATTGGTGGCCTTGATACTGCCGTAGCCGGCGGAGCTCTGGATCTTGTCCACGACAGCGTTGTACGCGGTGACGACAGACTGGAGTTTGGTCTGCAGGCCATCGGGATCCGATGCCACCCGCACGGTGACCGGGCTAGCAGTGGTCTCGGTCAAGTTCAGCGTGAGCCCTTGGATCGCGCCAGAGATTTGGTTGTTCGACCGTGTGACCGTGAAGCCATCAATCGTGAGCACGGCATCCCCCGCCGCCTGCTTCGTATTCGCGGGCGTAGTCAAACCGAGGCTGGTGCCAGTTTCGGCGAAGCTCACCGCGTTCACCAGCCCGGTGTCTTGGCCGGCGACCTGCATGTAGTAGTTCGTGCCGTCGTAGAATACGGAAGCGTTGACCTTGGCGCCGCTGGCATTGACCTTGGCGACGATGGCGTCCAGGGAATCCGTGGCTTCGATGTTGATACTTACCGGGCTTTCCGCGCCCACGGTGATGTCGAAGCTGCCGGTTTGGCCTAGCGCGGCACCGCTCGAGGCAAAAGCGTCCGTATAGGTACGCTGCTCTTTGGCCAGGCTAGTGACATTGACCGCGTAGCTGCCGGCCTTCGCCGTGCCGAGGGCGGATACCGAGATGGATGAGGACGATGACGACGCGGCGTAGCTTGCGGCATCCGCCGGCTCGTCCAATGCCTCCAAAGAGGTCTTGAGTTTTGCGAGCAAACTGCCCAGATCTGAGAGCGTGCTGACGGCAGCGTGGGTGGAAGCGGCCCGACTCTTGAGAGCCGATACCGGACCGCGGGAAGCGCCGACCAGGCCGTTGACGATGCCTTCGGTATCGATTCCAGATCCGATGCCGCCAAATGAGATGGTGCCGGTCATCGCTTATTGCCTTCCACTTTCGTTCATGAAAAACGCAAAGCCCGGATCGAGCCGTTGGGCCCGATCCGGACTTGCCTTGCTCTTTATCGTCCGATCAGGCCGAAGGCCATCTGCGGCAGTTGGTTTGCCTGAGCCAGCACGGAGATACCGGCTTGGCTCAAGACCTGGTTGCGGCTCATGGCCGCGGTTTCCTCGGCAACGTCCACGTCCCGGATGCGGGAGTTGGCTGCCGACAGGTTGAGGCGCATAGTCTGGATGTTGCTGGTCGCAACCTCCAGGCGGTTCATGGCAGCGCCGAACTTGGAGCGCGCGCTCGACGTGGTGGCGATCGCCGTGTCGATGCGACCCAAGGCAGCAAGCGCCGCTGTGGATCCCGTGCCAGAGACCACGGTCGTGGCCGCCAGAAGTGCGGTGTAGCCCACGCCGCCGAAGGTGACGGTGATCTTGTCGGACGCAGTGTTGTTCAAGCCGACCTGGAACGTCACGCTCGATGTGGTCGAGCTGACGACCTTCTGGCCGTTGAACTTGGCGGAGCCTTGAATGCGCGTGATTTCGCTCTTCAGCAAGCCGAACTCGGTGTTGAGGTAACCGCGATCGGCGGAGCTGAGCGAGCCGTTTGAGGACTGCATGGCCAGTTCGCGCATGCGGCCCAAGGCGTTGTGGACTTCGCCCAGCGCGCCTTCTGCTGTCTGCGCCATGGAGACGCCGTCCCCTGCGTTGCGCTCGGCCACAGTGTACGAGCGGATTTGTGACTTCATGCTCTCGCTGATGGCGAGGCCGGCAGCGTCGTCGGCTGCGGAGTTGATGCGGAAGCCGCTGGAGAGCTTCGCGAAGCTGCTCATCAGGGACTTCTGGTTGCCGTAAACAGATTTCTGAGCTTCGAGTGAAGCGACGTTGGTTTGGATCGTTAGTGCCATGGGAGGACTCCTTCTTGGAGAGAACCGGGGGCGAATGCCACCGGAGGGCTTCTTTGCCCGTCACTCCATGCGAACGGCCTCTCTGGCGATGACTTGAGGAAAAACGCGTCACGATGCTGACGCTCCGGACCGAAATGAAAAATACAGGCCCAGATCTCCGGCGATTTTGCCCCACTCCGGAGATCTGGGCCTGCACCGTCCTAACCGCGCGGCAGTGCCGCGCTTCGCGCGTAGAGGGCGCCCGAACCCAGGGACGATTGCTCGACGCGCGCACGATCGACGCCTGTTGAGCTAGCCGCCGCGGACCAGGTTCAGCGCGAGTTGTGGCAATTGATTGGCCTGAGCCAATACCGCCACGCCCGCCTGACTGAGCACCTGACTGCGGGCGAGCTGGGCGGTCTCTTCGGCCACGTCCACGTCCCGGATCCGGCTGTTCGCGGCAGAGATGTTCAGCCGCATGGTTTGAATGTTACTGGTCACGACCTCTAGGCGGTTCATGGCGGCACCGTACTTGGCGCGCGATGTGGAGATGCTAGAGAGCGCTGAGTCGATGCGACCGAGTGCCGCGAGCGACGCTGTCGTCGTGGCGCCGGCGAGGGTCGTAGTTGCTGCCAGAATAGTCGTGAGCCCCGGTCCCCCGAAAGTGACCTGGATTTGATCGCTCACCGTGTTGTTGAGGCCGATCTGGAAGGTGACGTTCGTGGCGGTGTTCGAAAGCAGCTTCACGCCGTTGAACTTCGTGGAGTCCTGAATACGCGTGAGCTCGTTCTGGAGCAGCTTGAACTCGGTGTCGAGATAGCCCCGGTCTGTCGAACTCATCGCGCCGTTGGCACCCTGCATGGCCATTTCACGCATCCGACCGATGATGTTGTGCATTTCGCCGAGCGCCGCTTCACCGGTTTGGGTCATGCTGATGGCGTCGTTGGCGTTGCGCTCCGCCACGACGTAGGATCGGATTTGGGTCTTCATGCTCTCGCTGATGGCGAGCCCAGCTGCGTCGTCTGCGGCGCTGTTGATGCGGAATCCGCTGGCCAATCGCGCGAAGCTCTTGGCCAATGTCATCTGGTTCTTGCTTATGTGTTTCTGCGTTTCAAGGGATGAAACGTTGGTCTGGGTCACCAGGGCCATGTCTAGGGTTCCTCTCGTTGTGGGGTTGGACGGCTCTCCGCAGTCGACTCCAGTTGAGTCGCTACGGAGAGAAACTTGTTGCGTAGCTGCTTGGCGGCTCGGGAAATCACTCGGGCAACCGCGGCCTCTCGGGCGAGGGATTCGCGGGCTTCGTCGGCCGCGTCTCCTGCTTGCACCTCGCCACGTGCCGTCAGCACCTCGTCTACGGCGGCGAAGCTAAAGGTATCGACGAGCGGCGCGGCGCGCACCGCTCCACGTAGCGCATGTTCCGCGCGCTCAAGCTCCGCGAACAGGCCGGCGATCTTTTCGCGCTTGCCCTGTCGCATTGCTTCCAGGGCTGCGTCTGCCAGCTTGCGGGCCGAGCGGGCCGCGCGGCCGACGGCGCCCGCGCTCTCCGCCTTGCCTCGCAGAAAGCTCGCAAGCTCCTTGGCTCCCACGCGACGCATCCGCTGCTCCGCCATGCGCTTCAAATCAGCGGGAGTCACTCGGTGTTCGGGTAACTCGTCGAGCACTTGCCGCAGGCCGCGCTCCCCAAAGCCGTCGATGCGTGCCCCGCCTTCGGTGGCGTTGATCAACGCAAGTGCCGGCTGCTCCCGCTGGAGCACCCGCGCGGCGTCGCCGAACCAAGCGCGAACCGGTGAGAACGACATGCCGGTTGGCACGATGCCTTCTCCGCCCCAGGCGGGCACCCACTCGACGGCTTCGCGCTCGTGCATGGGCGTGGTGCCTGCGTTGTGCGTTTCCAAGAGCGTCTCGCACCAGTCCAGTTCCAGGGTGGTCCCGTCCTCAGAGACGCGCGCCTTGGACTCGGAGTAGGCGGTGCCCGGAGCGTAGGTCTGACCATCGGTATAGGCGAGGTCTTGACCGACGAGCACGATGGGATTGCAGCCCAGTCGCTGCGCTAGCGAAAATGCGGCCGTGGTCACGCTTCCGCAGACGGGTAGGCCCACGTGCCCGGTCAGTTCCGACATCGGACCCGAGATCTCTGGCATGGCCTCGTACACGGGAAGGAGCGGTCCCTCTCCAGTGCGCAGGGTCTTGGGGTGCGCCGTCAGGCTGAATGCGCGGACGACGCGATTCATGAAGGGCAAGTCGCGAATCAGATGGGAGACATCGACGGACTCGAGGCAGGCGAGCACCTGTGGTTCCACCCCGTAGCTGGCTAGGGCCTGGGCGCTGGTGTTTACCGAAATGACGAGTCCCTTGCGGCTGGCTTCAGAAAGGAGCGGGCCGTTCTTGCCCAAGGAAGGGCCTGCGCCGACGATAAATGCAGGCACACCCGGCAGCGCGCCGGCAAGTGCCAGAAACGTGGGCTTGTCGACGAGTAGTTCGAGGTTGTCGAGCAAGTCTTCGACCCAGACCCGCGCCCGGGTTCGAAAGGTGTTCACGTTCACACCGACGCGAGCGACCAACTCCTCGAGCTTTTGCACGAGTGCGCGTTCTTCGTCGGGGAAACGATCCGTATAGCCGGGGGTGCGCAGCACCGTCGCCGTGACCTGGGACTGGGCGATGCTTGGCCAAATCTGCCCCAGGTCGAAGAGATCGGTCACCAGCTCGACGTCACCGAGGTCCAGGGGACCGTGTTCCAACACGGCGCGTGCGATGTTCGGGTCGGGCTCGAAAATGACGATTCGACCCTGAGTCTGTGCACGCGCGGCGCGCACCGTGTTGCCTGCCCCAAGCCCGAAGACGACGATCACTGCGTCTGCTTCGCTCGGCACCGCGACCTCGGAGGGAGTGTCCAGAAAGCCGTCTGCGGTACGAACGGCCAGATCGCCGCTCGGCAGCAGCACCAGCTGCGCATCGGGCTCCGCGTCTGTGATGGCTTGCAGCGTGTGAACGGCCAACCCCAGACTGCGCAGGTTGTCGCTCAGGACATCCGCCAGAAAACTCGGCACCGGCTGCTCTGCGCTGTGGACTGACGCAATCGACACGTTCACTTCCGGGGCTGTAATTCACGTCTCGTGCCAGGGGCCTTTTCGCACGAAAGTACCCGCCGTCTTGAAATCCAGCGTGCGGCCCGGGCCAGCGTGCCCCGCCGTCGTGCCCCGCCGTCGTGCCCCTGACGCTTGTCAGTGCCACTACGGTGACGCTTGGGGCGCCATGCTCACTCACCGACAGGGGCGGGAACCGACGTCGCCGCGTCTAGATGTTCGAGGGCGTCGTCGGCGCTCAGAGTGAGGGCTTCGCGATTGGCGCGCTCGATCTCGTCGAAAATCTCGCCTCTAAGAATCGTCGTCGACTTAGGTGCGACGATTCCTATCTTCACTTGCCGCCGTGTGGCGTCCGCGATGATGATCTCGATGTCGCCGCCGATGACGATGCGCTGTCCCCTGCGCCGTGCGATTACTAGCATGTGATTGCTACTAAAGCAGCGACCATGCCACGCCCGCTTGGCAGCGTTCCGATGAACTAGCGGAATCGGTTCAGGGTGCCCAGATCCAAGATCTGGCGGGAGACCGTCACGGCTTGCTCTAGGGACTGGCTGAGAGCGCTCATTTTTGAATAGGCGGCGAAGGGGTCCGCCTGGCTCACGCGTTCGTCCTGAGCCGCAAGGTTCACATTCGTCTGCTCGAGCAGTGCGTCGCTCGTGCGTAGCTTCTCGCTGAGCAGGCCGACGCGGGCGCGTACCTGGGTCAATTGCTTTTGGGAGGCCTCTAGGCCATCGAGGGACGCTGCGACGCCTGCTGGGTCGTTGGCGGAGAGGGCGGTTTCAAGCGCGTCCAAATCCGCGAAGACGTTGCGTCCTCCCGCGGCGGTGAACGCTTCAGACCCGCCCAGGTCAATGACCGTTGGGCCAGTTGAGCCTAAGTCCACCGTGATGTCCGTGCCATCGCCGAAGAAGTCGCCACGGTCGTCGAAAGGCAACGTGCTGGTTTGGCTTCCCGCAAACAGATAGCCGCGGGTGCCCTTTGTGTTGCCGAGGTTCACCAGTTGTTCTCGCAAGTGGCGCACGCTCTCGGCCAGGGAGTCACGCTCGCCTGCCGACAGGCTGCCGTTGGCGCCCTGCATCGCCAGCTCGCGTGCTCGCGAAAACACATCGGATGCCTCCGCGAGAGCACTCTCCGCCTGTTCCGTGTCGCCCAGGGTGTGACGTACGGTTTGCCGTTGCGCCTCGAGCCGAGCTTGCGCCGAACGATTGCGAATCAACTCTGCGGCGGCGATGGGATCGTCCGACGGTGCCGATACCCGTGAGCCTGAAAGCGCTTGCCGGGCTGCCTCGTTCTGCTGCGAACTCAGGTTCGACAACGTGCGCGAGATGTTCTGGTACTTCAGACCCTCAGTGACTCTCATGAGCCGACTCTCGCGATGAGCTCACGTAGTAGCTCGTCCACCGTGCTGATCACTTTTGCGGAGGCCTCGTAGGCACGTTGGTAGCGCGTCAGGGAGATCATTTCTTCGTCCAAAGAGACGCCACTTTCGCTTTCGCGTAGTGCTTCGACTTGAGAAAGCACGCCTTGTCGCAGCTGCCCTTCGCTTGCGGCGCTGGCCTTGCGCATGCCGAAGTCGCCGACGATGTCGGAATAGGCTTCGCTGATGGTACGCGTGCCGCCGCTGGCGGTCTTGGAAATAGAGAGTGCCGACAGCAGCGCGGCATTGTCGCTGCCACCGGGCAGTTCTGCCACGTTGGCCGCGGCGGCAAATCGGTCCGGCTGCCCGACCATTTGTGAGTCGAGCTGGATGGCGCGCGCAGCGCCCTGCACCGTTGCCGTGATGGCAAACAAGGGCCGGCCCGAAACGCCGTCGAGTCCCACGCCCGCGGCGTGCTGGCTGTTGACCGCCGTGGCCAGGTCGAAGGCGAGCTGATCGAGCTTCTGCGTGGTAGCGGCTAGGTCGACATCCCGCGCTTCCCGGATCCCAGCAAGCGTGCCGCCCGTGAGGTATTTCGTGATCTCCGTCGGCGGACCGCTGCCGCTGCTGGCGAAGAGTCGCATGTTGCCGTTGGCGGCCAAGTCGATGGACAGTGATCGAGCGTTGTCGCCTTCCACCAGCGTAGTGCCAGCTGCTTGCACCACCAGCCCGCCGTCGCTGTTGGTGAAGGTGCGCACGTCGACCTGAGTTGAGAGCCCCAGTAGCATTTGGTTCAGCCGATCTCGCAAATCCGCCGCGTCACCCCCGGAGGCTTCCGCAACGGCGATCTGGCGATTCAGCTCGGCGATCTGCGACGCTTTCTGGTTGATGTCGTCGACCACCGCGCGTCCGCGGCTCAGTTGTTCCTCTCGCGCTGAGGCAATGGTGTCCGCGACCTGACGGATATGGGCGGACACCTGTTCCGCACGCTGCAAAACGTTGATGCGCGTGGTCGGATCCGAGGGGTTGGCGGCAACGGAGCTGAACGCGCCGAACAGCTTGTCCAAGGCGTCTGACAGACCCGTGCCCGCAAAGTCGTTGAACAGCGGTTCGATCTTGCCCAACTGGCCGTCGCGCTCGTTTGCCGCGGACGCGAGGCTTGAGGCTGCAAAAACGCGTCGGTCCAGGTATTGATCCGTTGCGCGTCGAATCCCTACGGCTTCGACGCCGCCGTAGGTTTGTGTGCCCAGGACGACGTTCTGGAGGATCGCCTCGCGGCGCACATACCCCGGGGTGTTGGCGTTCGCTACGTTTTGCCCTGCGACGCCAAGACCGTAGGACTGTGCGGAAAGCGCGTCGCGTGCCGTGTATAGAAGCTGCGACAAAGAGGCCATGACGCTATACCTTCACGTCCAGGCGCACGGGCGCGGTGCTTTGCCGCGACAGCGGGTGCTCCATGCTGGGAGTACCGGTCATGGTTGCAATCAAGCCGCGCACGGTGTCGCGGGCGTGCACAAGGAGTATCTGGTTGGAAAGTGCTGCGTGGCGCACACGTTCTGCGACGGCACGGTCGCCTTGCGCAAGCGGTCCAGCGGCCCTGAGGCCGTCCTCGATCGCGCGTTTGCGATCGGCTAGGCGGTCCAGCTCTGGCCCGTCCAACCTGCGCAGCGCGAGGGTTTCCTCGCCTAAGACCACTTCGAGTTCTTCGAGTAGCTGCCGTGCCCCTATCGCGTCTTGTGTGGGTCCTCGTTCCATGATGCTCCGCCCCCCACTGCCCGTTATCCGAGCTCGTCCAAGATGCGTCCCGCGATCTTTTGCGGATCGATCTGGAACGAACCTTCGTCGATGCGTGCTTTGAGCGCTTCGACCTTTTGTGCGTCCACGCCGCCGCCGACTCCGCCTGCGGCCAGCTCCCGCGCTTCGGCGGAGATGCTGACCTTGGCGGCTTCCGCAGGTGCCTGGGATTGCTCCGCATCCACCTTTGCCGCCGGGCGTGCCTCGCCGACTGGTGACACCGCCATGCGGTGGTACGCGTCGAGTGCCGGGTTGCCAGTGATGCCTTTCATTATTTCCTCCGATTGACCAAAACCGGGTTCGACTCGGTGGGAGTCGCCCTCACACTGGAGAACGGCAGCGCCGCGTCGGACTTGAGTGGTGTCCCGGATTTTGACCCTAAGCTATGGGAAGCACTAGGAGAAATTGCTACGGCGGCGCCCACTTGCCGGGCCATGTCTTGGCTCAATCCGAGGCCGCCGGCCTGGGCAATGGCGTCCGAAAGCGCCTCGACCACCATCGACCCATAGGCGCTAGCGCCCGCAGGGCTGCTGCCGCCTTGGGAAACCCGCGCGGTCTTCTCAAGGGCTGAGAGCACGCGACGCAGCAACATGGATTCGAATTGCTGCGTGGCCTCCGTCAGCTTCGCGGCTCTTTGGGGATCCTCCGCGGGATGTAGCGGCAGGCTTGGAGTTGGGGCAACGATGCTCATTCGAAGTTCTCTACTGAACGATGATCTCTGCACGAAGCGCGCCAGCGGAGCGTAGCGCTTGCATTAGGCTAGCCAGCTCCCGTGGCGGCACGCCGAACGCGCTCAGCGCTTGGGCGACGTCCGCCAAGGACGCGGCACCGCCGATATAGGAAAGTGCCGGCGGGACCTTTTCGGTTGCTTCCACGTCAGTGCGATTGACGACGGTGGTTTCCCCACCTGCCAATGCTTCTGGCTGGCTGACGACGGGCGTCTCCTTGATCGTGATGGTGATACCACCTTGAGCGATCGCCACCGGCGAGAGGCGCACGTCGCCACCGGCGACGATCGTCCCGGTCCGCTCGTTGATCACCACCCGTGCGTTGACGGATGGGTCAACGTCGACGTCGCCGACTTTCGCGAGCAGCTCCACGGGCTTGTTCTTCAAGCTAGCGGGCGCCTTGACCACAACGGTGCCGCCGTCCAGGGCCTTGGCGGATCCCTTGCCGAAGGCTTTGTCTACGGCTTCGACGATCCGCTGAGCGTTGGCAAAGTCTGGTGCCCGGAGTGCCAGCTGCACTTTGCCTTCGGTCGAGAACGTTGTCTTGATCTCCCGCTCAATCAGCGCACCCGACGGAACGCGGCCCGTGGTGGTGGTGTTTTCCTGTACCGAGCTGCCCGACGCCCCGCCTGCGGAGAAGCCGCCCACCAACAGTGGCCCCTGCGCTACGGCGTAGGTGCGGCGGTCGGCGCCACGCAGAGGCGTCTGCACCAGCACGCCGCCGCGCAGGCTCTTGGCGTTGCCGATCGACGACACAGTCACATCGAGCTTGGAGCCGGTTCTTGAGAACGGCGGAATGGTCGAAATGACCAAGACCGCAGCGACGTTGCGTAGCCGCAGCTGCCGTGCATCGACTTGAACGCCCAGCCGGCGCAGCAGCGAAACCAGGGATTGGGCCGCAAACGGTGCCGAAACGTCGTCGCCGGTCCCGTTGAGACCGATCACCACGCCATAGCCGACGAGCTGGTTGTCGCGTGCTCCAACCACGTCACAGAGGTCGCGGATCTTGTCCGCACTCGCTGGCGCTGCTGACAGTAGCGTTCCCATGAACACCCCGAACGCCACAAGCGTGTGCCGCAGGTAGCGGGCGGAAGACGGGATCTGGGCAGTGCGTTTCACGTATTTCTCAGAACGGATTGATGGTGTCCAGGATCTTCGTGAGCCAACCGCGCTCGACCTGGTCTGCGATGTCTCCACGGCCCGTAAACTCCACGCGAGCGTCCGCGATACGAGTGGAGATGATGGAGTTGTCTTGCTCGATATCCGAAGGCCGGATCACACCGGAGATATACAGGTGGTATTCCTCATGGTTCAGCATGACCACCTTGGTGCCTTCCACGAACAAGTCGCCGTTGGGCAGTTCCTTCTTCACCCGAACGCCGATCATGCCTTTCAGGCGTCCGGCTCGCTGAGTATTGCCCTCCCCCGCGAAGTCGAATTCGCTCGCCATGGCGAGCAGGTTCTCCGGATCGATGTTGGGATAGGCCTTCTGGATCGCTGGAACCAATCCCAGCAGGGCAGTGACATTGGCCTCGCGACTCGAGTCCTTGCTGAGCTTGGTGGTGGCGCCGCCTTTTGCGTCAGCCTCTTCCTGGATGCGGACTAGGACCACGTCCCCCACACGCAGCGCGCGGGTGTCTTCCAAGTACCCCGGCTGGGCTTCGGAGTAGATGGAGCCTGTCGAGGGTTCGTAGTCTTTCTGCGTCGCTGCATATTCGCCTTCGTCGTATTTGCGTTCCCGCGGCTTGAAGGGGCGGATGTGGGGCGGCCCGCAGGCGCCAAGGGTCACTGCGAGCAGACCAAGCAGTGCCGCGCGTCGGTTCAAGCGCCTCCTCCCACGACCTTGGCCGTGCGGGCAGAGGTGACTCGGGCGCTCAGGATCTTCTGGGTGGATTCAACCCGAAAGCGACCCACTTCATCGGCGTCCGTGTCCGCCAGGGCCACCGCGGTGGCGGTGACGCGGGTGGGGCCGCGCTCGATCACCAGGTAGATGCGGGCGCCCCGAGGCACCGTGGGTCGCGCGCCTTCTTCGTCGATTTCGAGCACCGCTGCCACAGGCGCGCGCGCTGCGACGCGACCGTCTGCATGCCATTCGAGCACGACGGTGGTTGTGGTGGTGCCGACCCGCTTTGGCAATTTGGGTAGGCGCCCCACGGAGACCTTTGCGGAACTCGGAGCGTTGACCGAGCGGCGCGCCGTCACGCGCTTTAGCACCACGCCCTTGCCCAGTTGGGACGTAATCAGCGGGGTCGCGGCAGCGGCTATCTCTTCCGGCGCCCAACGCTTCGTGGCGGTCACGACGCGCACGACCTTTGGCAGCTGGAGCTCTTTGGGTTGCGCACCCGCCGCAACGATGGCGCGGGAAAGCTCCGCGCGAGTGATCAGTCGACTGCCCCCTGCCGGCGGAGCGGCTCCCAGATCAATTCCCCCCAGGTCCTCGGGAGCGGAGGGCACGACGTCCCGTAGCGTCACGCGCGCGCCGCTGACTGAACGCTCGGTCTCTGCGCTCGCCAAAGGGCCGACCGCAAGGGCGGCGAGCAGCATGCATATGCCTGAACGCTTCACCATTACCTCATCTGGGATGCCGCGCGGAGCATCTCGTCGGCGGTGGTGATGACCTTGGAGTTGATCTCGTAGGCGCGTTGCGCGCTGATGAGGCCGATCATTTCTTCAACGATGTCGACGTTGGCCTTCTCGAGCGCGCCCTGCAGCAGCGTTCCACGCCCGTCGCTGCCAGGCTCGCCGAGTTGCGCTTCGCCGCTGGCCGCCGTCGGCAGATACAGGTTGTGACCCGCGGCGTTCAGTCCGGCGGGATTCACGAAGGTTGCGATGGACAGCTGTCCCAACTCGACGGGGGCGGGCTGGCCGTTGACGGACGCCGAAACCGTACCGTTGGCGGCAATCGAAACGCCGACCGCTTCGGGGGGAATGCTGATGGGTGGATCGAGGGGAAACCCCTCGGCATTGACGATGCGGCCGTCGGCGTCGAGGCGCAGCCCGCCGTTGCGTGTATATGCTGGCGTGCCATCGGGTTGTTGCACCACGAAGAAGCCTTGACCTTCGATGGCAACATCCAGGGGGTTCTTCGTCGTGTAGATGGTGCCTTGCTCGAATAGCTTCACCATGCCGATGACTCGGACGCCGTTGCCGATCTGCAGTCCTGTCGGCGACATCGTCGTTGGGCCGGTGGGCGCGCCGGGTGCGCGAACCGTCTGGTACAGGAGGTCCTGGAAATCTGCGCGTTGCTTCTTGAAGCCGACGGTGTTGGCGTTGGCGATGTTGTGGGAGACGCCTTCCAGGTGCATCTCCTGCGCGGCCATGCCAGTCGCTGCGATGTTCAAGGATCGGAACATACTGTCGTAAGTTGCAACTTGAGTGCCAGCGCCGCCGGCGCTGTCGGTCAGCCCGCTTCGGGCGCGTCCGCGGCATCGCTATCCGCGGCATCTGCGTCGTGCGGAGCGTCCTCGGCGTCGGCGTCGGCGTCGGCGTCTTGGCTTGCGTCGCCATCGATCGACGCATCCTTGGCGGTCGCGTCCGTCAAAGCGTCGACGCTCGCGTCTTGGCTTGCGTCGCTCTCAGCGTCCGCGTTCACGCCAGCATCCGTGCTTGCCTTGGAACCGACGCAGCTACCCGCCTGGCAGACTTCGTCGCTGGCGCAGTCCGTATGGCGCAGGCAGGAGCCGTCCTCGGCGCAGCCCGGAGCGAGGGCAAGAACGCACAAAAGCAGCAGCGCTAAGGCCCCGTTGGGTGGGTCAGAGGCCAAGCCGCACCCCCGCGGTGAGCATGCCCCAGAGCAAGATCCCGTCGCCGGGCAGATCACTGCCGACGGGCAGGGCAGAGAACGAGGGTTCCACGAAGATGCCAACCCGGTCCCCGAAGGGAATGATGAAATGTGCTCCAACCGTGCCCCCGAACAGTGTCTCCGGCGCGATCGTGCCGATCACTCCGGCGTACGCTCCGACGGTGGGGTGGATCCAGCGCGCGTAGCGAGCTTCTCCGCCAACACTGCCGCGCTTTTCGATTTCAGCGAAGGCGCGAAAGGCGGTGCCTTCGCTCTCGTCTTCGTCTGTACGCAGTTGGACGCCCGCCACGATACGCGTTCGCGCCCGTTGCCACTCGATACTGCCGCTGCCTGGGTCCGCTCCCTCCAACCCAGTTCCAAGCCCAGCTTCGCCGTCAATCAGCCAACCCTCTCCCGCAGACGCCGATGACACACCGAGTAGCGTGGCGGCGACGGCGGCGGCTTTCGGAACCCAAGTTGAACGGCAGCGCATGTTCGCAATACAAGAGAGCAAGCTTCGCGCCAACCGAGCCGTGCCACGAGACCGTCGAGGCGGCGAACTCGCGAAGGGCTGAAGGCTCACGCCGCCTTGGGAGCGATGCGCTTGCGCTTGAGCATTTCCACCAGGGTGGTTCGATTGAGGCCAAGCAACTCAGCGGCCTGCTTCTTGTTCCAGCTCGTGCGTTCCAGCGCTTGTCGGATCAGGTGGTTTTCGAAGGATTCCACCGTCGTGCGCAGGTCGAGTCCCACCTCCGGCAGACGTGGCGAGACGCGCCGTTCTTGCCCCAATCCGCACACCCGTGACGGCAGGTCTTTGGGCTCGATAGTGTCCGTGTTGCACAACAGCACCGCCCGCTCGATGGTATTCTCCAACTCGCGCACGTTGCCGGGCCAGCTGTAGTCCGCCAGCAGCTGGGCTGCGGAGCGCCCGATCTGCGAGATCTGGCGGCCGGTCTTCTCGTTGGCGCGCTTCAGGAAGTGGTGCACCAAAAGCGGAACGTCTTCTTGACGCTCGCGCATCGGCGGCACGTGCACGTGAATGACATTCAGACGGTAGTAGAGATCCTCACGGAAGCGACCGTCGCGGACGGCTTCATCGAGATTGATGTTGGTGGCTGCCACGATGCGCACTTCGGCGTCCAAGGTACGCGTATCGCCCACCGGGGAGAATTCCTTGCTCTGCAAGACGCGCAATAGCTTGACTTGCAGCGCGAGGGGCAACTCGCCAATCTCGTCCAGAAACAGCGTGCCGCCCTGGGCCTGCGCGATGCGTCCGATCTTGTTAGCGTGCGCGCCGGTGAACGCTCCCCGGGCATGGCCGAAGAGCTCGCTCTCAAGCAGTGCTTCGGGGATTGCGCCGCAGTTGACGGCGACGAAGGGTTTGCTTGCGCGGGGGCTCGCGTCATGCACTGCCCGGGCGACGAGCTCTTTGCCGGTGCCGCTTTCGCCGGTGATCAAGATGGTGCACGTGGTGTCAGCGACGCGGTCGACGACGCGGTAAACGTCGACTAGCGATTCGGCGCATCCGATGACCCCGGCCATGCTTCGGGGTTGCACCGGGATATCCAGATCGTCCGCGACGACTGGCGGTTTCGGCGACGTGGCCTGCATCGACGACGCTGGGTAGATGCCCGAATCGATTTCTTCGAAGCTGTGTGGTCCCACAACTGGGTCTTGCATCTTGGCCGCGTCGAGCATGGTGTTTTTCTCCCGTAAGTCCTGAATTTCGTGTTGCGGGACGAGACCTAAGCAAGCTGTGGTCCATCGCGTCGAAAGCATGACGATCAGCGGAAAAAACCTTGGCGCGTCAGCTCGCTGACAGCCGAGGCCGGGTCAGAGCTGACCCAGTCCGGAGCCCACGAATCACCGCGGTTTTTGGCAGAGTTGGCGCCGATTTGCGCGTCAGCGCCCGCTGGGTCAGTACTGACCCGGGGTGGGTCAACCGCCACCGGCATGTCTGCGCAATGTCATGAACGGTTCGCGTCCGCCCGCCTTGAGGGGCATGTCGCTGCGGGCTGATTTCCGGCAGCAGGTGGCGGCAGCCCGCTTGCGCTGGCGTCTTTCTTGGGGCTGACCTCTCGCCGGGGTGGCATCGGCGAGAGCGCGGTTGGCATGACGTGTGCTCCTGGTTCCCGGCGTGAGTGACATGTTCGCGTCGATTGGCCCCCTCAATAGTGCGATGGGGTACCACCTTGAGCGCCACAACGTCCTGTCCTCCAACTTGGCACACGTCGACACGCCCGGGTATCGGCCCAAAGATCTGTCTCGAGTGGAAGGTTTCGACTCCGTGCTGGGAGTCGCGTTGCGACGCACCAGTGAGCGTCACATGGTTGGCGGAGACGCGGCAGGACCGACAGTCGGCCGTGTGTTTGACGATTCGACTGCAGGCGCTGGCAACGACGGCAACTACGTTTCCATCGATCGCGAGGCCTCGAAAGTGGCGGCGAACCACCTGCGTTACGATGTGATCAGCACCATCGTGCAGGCGGAGCTCCGCCAGCTGCGATTTGCCGCAGGAGACGGCCGCGGATGACTGCCACAGTGAGAGGACCCGCATAAATGCTTGGTGTTTTTAGTGCCATGGAGGTCGCAGCGTCTGGGCTATCCGCCCAGCGCATCCGCATGAATACGATCGCGGGAAATCTCGCAAATGCGCGAACAACCCGCACGGCCGAAGGTGGACCGTACCGCCGCATCGACCCCCTCTTCGAGGCCGTGGGCCTGGATCAGTCCCGGGGGGATTTCGCCCAGAGTCGGGGTGTTTCTCGGGTGCATGTTGCCCGCCTGGTGGCCGACGAGCGGCCCGGACAGATGGTGTTCGAGCCGGGTCACCCCGACGCCAACGCCCAAGGCTACGTCGAATACCCCAACGTGAACGCTGTGGAAGAAATGGTGAACATGATCACGGCTTCTCGCGCCTACGAAGCGGGCATCACCTCCGTCGATACCATCAAGCAAATGGCGCGATCGGCCATCGAGATCGGGAAGGGCTGAGCATGATTCCCGTGGACGGGCCGACCATCCCCCTGGCGATCCCGGAGCGCACGCTCAGTCCACCGCTCGAGGCAGAGCCGAAGGTTGGCGGGTTTGGCGACATTTTCGAGGGCATGGTGGTCAGCGCCAACACACAAATCCGGGCCGCAGAGGCCGCCGGAGAAGCGTTTGCCGCCGGGCAGCGGGATGACATCCACGGCACGATGCTTGCGCTGAGCAAAGCAGATATCGAACTGCGCGTCGTGGGCACTATGCGTAACAAGATTGTCGACGCGTTTTATGAACTCTGGCGCATGCAGGTCTGATTGAGGGGTCATGCCATCCAAGCTACAGACCGTATTTGAACAGATTAAGACGTTCTGGGGCGGCCTTTCGACGCCGAAACGCCTCGCGTTCGTCACGTTGACTGTGGGTGCGTTGGTGGCTGTGTTGGTGGTGACCACCATCGGCAGCCGCCCGAGCATGGCGTACCTGTACACGGATCTCTCGACCGAAGACGCAGGCGCGATCGTGCAGAAGCTCGACGGGCTGAAGGTCCCGCATCAGCTGGACAATGGCGGAACGGCCATCAAAGTGCCGGAAGAACGCGTGCACGCCCTTCGCCTTGAGCTAGCTGCCGCTGGGCTCCCACGCGGGGCGGGTGTGGGTTTCGAGCTATTCGACAAATCCCAGATCGGCGCGACAGAGTTCGAACAGAACGTAAATCTGCGCCGCGCGATGGAAGGCGAGCTCGCCCGCTCCATCGCTACGGTGGAGGGAGTGCACAACGCGCGCGTGCATTTGGTCATGCCGGAGCGCCGGCTGTTCGCGGCCCGGGGCGAATCTGCCAGTGCCTCAGTTGTGCTGAAACTGCGTAATGCGGGCGCCTTCGGCAAACGTGAAGTGGCGGCTGTCGTACACCTCGTTTCCGCGGCCGTGCCGGGTTTGGGACGGGATCGGGTTTCAGTGGTCAGTACGGAAGGCTTGACGCTGCACCGTCCGAATTCTGACGCGACGGGGGTGGGAGACCTCGCCGATGCGCATACCGAGCATTCCCGGGCGGTGGCGTCGCAGCTCGAGGCACATGTTCGCGAGCAGCTGGAACGCGTCGTTGGGCCGGGAAATGCCGACGTACGCATGAGCGTCGCGCTGGACGGACGTTCGAAGGAACGCACCGAAGAGCATTACGAGCCCAGCAAGACGGCGCTTCGCAGCGAGCACAAAGTCGAGGAAGGGGCGGGCGCAGAGGAGGCCGGCGTTGCGGGCGTGCCCGGAGCTCGAAGCAACCTGCCGGATGCAGTTGTCCCCGACACAGCGCCCCCAGAAGAGGCGCTGGCCGGCCAGCCCGCAGGCGCCGGAGGCGGTACCCGTCGCACACACACACGGAACTGGGAAGTCGACAAAGTCACCGAGAAAACCCTGACTCCACCCGGCGGGATCGAGCGCTTGAGCGTCGCGGTTCTGCTCAACGGTCGCTACGAGGACCGGGACGGAGCCCAGGTCTATGTGGGTCGCAGCAAGGCGGAGCTAGCGAAGCTCGAGCAAGTGGTGAAGAGCGCCGTGGGCTTTTCTGCAGCTCGAGGTGACAGCGTCGAGCTGCAGACCCTTGAGTTTACCCGTTTGGACGGCGAACAGCCGCCAACGGCTCCGGTCGGACCTTGGTGGATGGCGCACTGGAAGCTGCTTGCTGCCGCCGTTGGGGCTGCCGTCATGCTTTTGGCAACCGTGATCTTGGTTTGGAGGCGCAAGCGGGCGAAAAAGAAGGCGGCTGCTCTCTCCAAGCGCAAGGCCCAGGCGCTCTCGCAGGGTGAGGTCCCGGTGGCGTCCCTCGGCGCGGGAGCTGTGGGTGAGGGCGAGCTTTCCCCGGTAGAAGCTCTGCTCGACGGCGTTGCGCTCAAGTCGCAGGCCCTCGAACTTGCGGCACACGATCCCGCAACGGCTGCGGTCGTGCTCAGGCGTTGGCTGAATGCGCCGAGTGCCGCCGGCACTCCGGCACGTTCCTAGCATCCCAATGACTCCGGGAATGGAGCTCACGGGTCCAGAGAAGGCGGTGCTGATGCTCTTGTCATTAGACGAGACATCCGCCACGCCCATATTGGCTGAACTAGATCCGGCAGATGTACGGCGACTGCGGGAAGTTGCTTCATTGATGCGCTCGGTGCCCGCGCTTGCGCTGGACCACGTGTACAAGGAATTCATCGACACGGCGAAGGAAGCCGTAGCGGTGCCACGGGGTGGTGTGCGCTACCTGCGTCGGATCGCGACCAAGGCCCTGGGAGAGGCCAAAACCCAGGAAATCTTCGTGGACGCGCCTCAAAGCGCCATGGAACGCCTTTCGGGGTCCAGCCCGCAAGCCCTGGCCTCGATCCTCGAGGCCGAGCACCCTCAAATCGCCGCCGCCATTCTCTCCCAGCTGGACACGGAGAAGGCCGCCCAGGTGCTGGAGCAGATGCCCGAGCCGATTCGGCCCGTGGTCCTTGAGCGTTTGGGCAATATGCGCGATGTGCCCGCAGGCTTGCTCGAAGAGGTCGCCGCTGCCCTCGGCGCGGAGCTGCCGCCCAGCACAGCCGAAGCGAGCGTTTCGGTCAATGGCGTGTCACGTTCCGCGGCGCTGGTGAGAAAGATGGGGCGCGAAACCGGCGAGCTCCTGCTTTCGGTGCTGCAGGAAGACAACGCTGAGCTAGCGACCGAAATCCGGCGCGCCATGTACTCCTTCGAGGATTTGCGGGTGCTCGATGCGCGCGGGATCCGGTCGGTTCTCGAGGCAGTGCCGTCGGAACGTCTCACCGTGGCCCTAAAGACTGCCAGCGACGGTCTGCGCGAGCACATCTTCCGTGGCATGAGCAAGCGTGCCGCCGATCGCATTCGCGAGGACATGGAAATCCTCGGCAGCGTGCGCCTTTCGGACGTCGAGGCCGCCCAGATGGAAATCGTCGAAGCAGCTCTACGCTTGGAAGCGGACGGAGTGATTTCTCTGGAAGGAAACGAGGGCGGTGTCGTCTGAAAGCCCGCCCGTCGCGCGATTCGCCGATGTGACCCCCGGGAATCGCAAGTGTCCGTCCTGGCTCGCCAAGTCGGATCACGGGCCCGACGTGCATCCTCCGAGACCGGGAGCGTTGCCTCGGGAGTTCTTGGCGGCGTTTCAGCGAGAAATCGAGAGTGCCTCGGAGCTGCCGCCGGCTGCGTTGGCGCCACCCATGCCGCCGCACAAGGACGTAGCTGCGCAGGACGCCGTGGCCGCCGAGCTGACCCGTGCTCACGAGCTGGCCAGTATCTTGCCGCCGCCGCCGGTGCCGGCAAGCGAGCCCATGTCTGCCCTCGAGGCTGACCCGGAGGTTGTAGAGGCCTTGTTGGGCGCGGTGGAGCAGGTCATGCAAGCGCGCGCCGACGTGTTGGCGCGTACTGCCAATCAATTGGCGGAATTGGCCGTAATGATCGCGCGTCGGGTCATCGCCCGGGAGCTGTCAATAAGCGCCGCCGTCGTTCACGACCTGATCGCAGAAGGCCTCGACGCTTTGGGCGCCCACGACCGGATCACGGTTCGCCTGGGTGAGGGTTTTGCCGAACTCCGCGACGAAGTTCAGGCCCGTCTGCTTCGAAACGGCGCCGCTTGCGAAGTGCGCCTGGATGGCAATTTGGGGGCCTGGGGCTGTGTGGTCGAGACGGAACTCGGCAGCGTCGATGAGTCCGTGCAATCCAGATTGGCAACGTTGTTGCAGGCATTGAAGCCCGACTCGAGCCCACCCGAATGACGGGTTCGACGGAGCCATGTTAGAGCGACTGATCGAGCGCGCCACCACAGCCCCTGTGCACCGACCCTTGGGAGTCGTGCTTGAGGTTGTGGGTTTGATCGTCGAAGTTGGCGGCTTGCGCGCTGCGGTCGGAGACACCCTCTCGGTGGAAGCGGAAGCCGGCCCGCTGGAACTGGAAGTGGTGGGATTCAAGGCCGGCCGGCTGCTGACAACGCCTCTGGGCTCCCTCTCCGGCATTCGACCCGGAGCCCGGGTGCGGCGCACCAATCGCGGCGCGACGGTCCCGGTGGCGATGGCGCTGCTTGGCCGGGTGATCGACGCCTTCGGCCGCCCCTTGGATGGGAGCCCTAGCGTGGCGACGGATCGCGTGTATCCGGTGCACTCAGCCCCTCCGCCGCCCTTCGCACGCCGGCCCATTGTCGACCGCTTTGCGACGGGCATCCGCGCTATCGATGGCATTTTGCCTCTCGGGGTCGGACAGCGCATGGGGATCTTTGCCGGCGCTGGCGTGGGCAAGAGCACACTTTTGGGCATGATCTGTCGCTCGTCCCAAGCCGACGTCAACGTCGTTGCGTTGGTGGGCGAACGCGGGCGCGAGCTCAACGATTTCATCCGCAACGCGCTGGGGGCCGAAGGACTGGCACGGACCGTTGTTGTGGCGGCTACCAGCGACCAGCCGCCTCTGGTGCGCGCTCGGGGCGCAGAAGCCGCGACCGCTTTGGCCGAGTACTTCCGCAACCAAGGCAAGAGCGTCCTGCTCGTCATGGACTCTGTGACGCGCTACGCCATGGCGCTTCGTGAAGCCGCGCTTGCGGCGGGCGAACCTCCCGCCACCAAGGGTTACCCGCCAAGTGTGTTCGCGGCACTTCCTCGTTTGTTGGAGCGTGCCGGTACCGGCTCTGGCCCCGGCGTGATCACGGCGCTGTACACGGTCTTAGTGGAGGGCGACGATCTCTCGGATCCGGTTGCCGATGCAGTCCGGTCGATCTTGGACGGGCACATCGTGCTCTCTCGGGAGCTAGCGGAACGCGGGCATTTCCCCGCTATCGACGTGCTGTCCAGCGTGTCTCGTCTCGCGCCGGAGATAGCCGATGCTGGCGATCTCCGCCTCGCGGGTTGGGTACGCGAGCTCCTGGGCGCCCACCGCGAGGTCGCTGATTTGATTCAAGTGGGGGCTTACGTCGCCGGCAGTGACCCCCGGGTCGAAATGGCGCTCGCCGCCATGCCGCATATCGACACCTTTCTGCGCCAAGACGTGACCGAGGCGACTCCGGTCGAGGAAGTCCGCGCACGCCTCGTGGCACTCGCCCAAAGCGTACAACGGAGAGGCGGATGAGTTCGCGCAGTGCCCGACTTCGCAAATTGCTCGACCTGCGCCAGAAACAGCTCGACGAATGCGTTGTCGAGCTGACTCGGGCCCGGGAACGAGAGCAGCAGGCGGCTTTGCGCGCGGAGAACGAAGCGCGGGAACTGGAATCCGCTTTAGAACGGCGGTCCAATTTGGCCGAGACACCCGCCCTAAGCGACCGCTGGTCCAGTGAAAACGATTGGATCGAGTTGCGTGGCAGCTACCACGAGGCGGCCACTGCCGCTCTGTGCAAAGCGCAACTCTCCCGCCAACGGGCGCACGGCGAGGTCCTGCATGCCCGCAGTCAGCTCAAGAAGATGGAAGTGCTCCAGGACCGCCTGCGGCGCGAGGAGCAACGCGCGGAGGACCGCAAGGACCAGCGTCTGCACGATGAACTGTCGCAGAAGAACGCCTCCAGAGGTGCGCGATGAGCTTTCAGCGGCCGCTGCCGCCTTCCTCCCACGCAAACGCCGGCAGTCATGAGCACGTCGATCTGCTGCGCCGCCAGCGAGAGGCGGAGCGTTGGGCGCAGGTGCTCGGCGCGTCTTTGGCGCAGCCCGTGGAAAAATCCCTGGCAATCCGGGCGCAAAGCGAGCCAACGCCGACGGGTTGGCAGGGGAGCGACGGTTCCATGACGCAATCGGAGCCGACGGCGGAGGTGTCACAGCGCACGGAGACCGCCGACGACGCTCCCCTGAGCCGCATTCGGTTGGATGTGCAGGCGGGTGACCTGGGGGAAGTTGCCCTGGTGGTTGACCGTTCGCAAGGCGGAGTTCGCGTGTTTATCGGCATAGATCGCGACGCTTCTCGCTCGCTGATCGAACCGGAACGCGCGGTCCTGGAGCAGGCGTTGCGTGCCTCGGGACTCAGCGTGCGTTCAGTCGAAGTCGTTCGCTCCAGCGCGCTCGGCACCGTCCTTGCAGTAGGTCGGGAGAGGCAGAGATTTTCTGATGCAACGGAACCTTCACAGAAACCGGCAGACGAGGATCGCAAGCGACGCAATTCGCGTCGCCTGAACTTGATTGGGTAAGACGATGGTGGAGTCAGTAACAGGTCCAGGGTCGACAACGTCACTTGGTGGCAATGTGACCGGCGGCCAAGCCATGGGGCAGGACGCCTTCTTGAAGCTGCTGGTCGCCCAGCTGAAGTACCAGGATCCCCTCAAGCCCCAGGATGGGTCTGCCTTCGTGGCGGAGCTGGCCCAGTTCTCCAACCTGGAGCAAACCATGGGCATCAACGACCGCCTGGACATGCTGGCGCTGCAGAACCGCGGCCTGGCCAATACCGAGGTCGTCGCGCTGGTGGGCAAACAGGCCACCGTGCGCGGGAACATGGTGACCTCTGACGGTACGGGCATCGGCACGCCCATGGCGTTCAATCTAGCGAGCGCCGCCGACAAGGTGAGCGTGACGATCCGCGACCAGGCGGGACAAGTCGTGCGGACGATCGACGTCGGCGCAAAGAATGGCGGCAACGTGCAGCTGATGTGGGACGGTCGCAATGACGCCGGCATCGTGCAACCTGCCGGCACCTACAGTGTAAACGTGACAGCCAAGGATGCGGGAGACAATCCCGTCGGCGTCACTCAGGAAACCAAGGGCATCGTTACGGCGGTGTCCTTCGACAAGGGTTATCCGGTCCTGCATCTCGAAAACGGGATCAGTGTGCCGGTATCCGACCTGTTGCGGGTCGACACAGCAAACAAGTAACGAGTGCGAGGAAAGCGAGAGCAGGAGGCCTAAATGGTATTGCGGGCAATGTATTCAGGAGTTTCGGGTTTGCGCGCGGAAGGCGAAGCGCTCGGTGTGGTTGGCGATAACATCGCTAACGTCAACACCGTGGGTTTCAAGGGCCAGCGCGTGATTTTTCACGATGTGCTTGGGCACTCGATTCTGGCAGGTAGCGCATCTGCGCTTCCGGGTTCGGGTGTTCGCGTCGGTGGCATTCAGCAGCTCTTTACACAGGGCTCGCTGGCGAACACCGGTGTCTCGACCGACCTGGCCTTGAATGGCGACGGGTTCTTTGCGGTCAAGGGCACGGTCGCGGGTGTGTCAGGTAACTTCTACACACGCGCCGGACAGTTCGTGATCAACAACGACGGGTATCTCGTCAATTCCAGCAATCTTGAGGTGCAAGGTTACGCGGCAGGGCCCAACGGGACCTTCGCCGCTAGCGTTTCGTCACTGAAGGTTCCAACGGCGGCGCTGCCGCCCATGGCCACTACAGCCATCGAAATGACGGCGAACTTGGATTCGTCAGCCACCACGCCGACGTTGCCCTGGGATGCGCAGGACCCATCCAACACTTCGAACTTCTCAAGTTCGATTACCGTCTACGATTCCCTCGGGAATTCACACAGCGTCGACGTGTACTTCCGAAAAACAGGTGCCAACACCTACGACTACCACGCGATCGCCAATGGCGATGAGCTCCAGCCACCGGTGCCGGGTCTCAACGTGGAAATCGGTACAGGAAGCCTTGCGTTCACCACGAACGGCGCGCTCAACACCGTCACGACGACCACGCCGATCAGCGTTTCTTATGCAGGTGCCACAGCGGCGCAGGCAATCACGCTGGACTTCGGCACTTCTATCGCCGCCGGCGGCACGGGGCTCGATGGGACGACGCAATTCGCCTCCCCATCGAACATCTCGGCGCAGTCACAAGATGGCTACTCGTCCGGCGACTTCGCTGGCGTGGCTGTCGACGGTCAGGGCATCGTCATGGGGCTGTATACCAACGGCGAGAAGGTCGCCGTCGGACAGCTAGGCGTCGCCAAGTTCCGAGCCAACGAAGGTCTTGGCCGGGCGGGTCAAGGGCTCTGGATTGAGACTCGAGACAGTGGCAACGCCGCAATGGGCACGGCTGCAAGCGGGGGTCGAGGCGCTGTCTCGGCAGGCACGCTTGAAAGCTCGAACGTCGACTTGGCCGAAGAATTCGTGGGACTGATCCAGCATCAGCGGTCGTTCTCCGCGAACTCCAAGACCATCACTACCGCAGATGAGATGTTGCAGGAACTGATCAACATCAAGCGGTAGGAACCACACGACCCGCAAACCAAGAGGCACTTCGTTTTGAAGCCGACCGGGGGTGACGAACCCCCGGTCGGCGACTCGCGGCGACCGGGAGCACCCAAATGGAAGAGGAAGAAGAAAAGGCACCCGAGGCGAAGAAACCCAAGGGCAAGCTACTGTTCATTGTCCTCGGCGTTGTCGTGGTGGCGGCAGTGGGCGCCGGCGGAGTCTTCCTCGGTCCGAAGCTCATGCCCAAGGCCGAAGGGGACGTGCAGGCCGAACCGGCCGCGTCTGCCCAAGACTCTACCATCGCGCTGACCGCGTCGATGCATGCCATCGTGGTGGATTTGCGCGACCAGGAGGGCAGCATCCACCATATGAAAGTCGTTCTCAGCTTCGAGCTTGCGGATGGAGTGACTGAAGAGGATTTCAAGAAGTTCTCCCCACGGGGCCGCGAAGCTGCAATCAGCTACCTCCGGGAGCAGAGCTTCGAGTCTGTGACGGATCCGAAGAATTTCAAAAAGGTGAGCGAAGAGCTCGCGAAGCGCGCGACGGATGGCATCGGGGCCAAACGAGTTCAACGCGTGCTGATCACGGACTTCGTGTCGCAGTGACATGATCCGATCCCTTTCACCCGGAACACTGCCTGGTAGCAAAGCGCCGGGCGCAGGATCCCAGGGTCCCATGATCCCTTCCCATCGTCCTGTGGATCTTCCCGAGCCCCCCCGCCGCAGAGCGCTGCCGAGCCCTTCCAGCGCACCACCACGC
>CALMUT010000358.1 GCA_937872925.1 uncultured Myxococcales bacterium
CGACTGCGACTGCGACTGCGACCGTGACCGCGACGGCGGTGACGGCGACGGCGACGAGCACGGCAACGCCGACAGAAGCAAAACCCGCCACCCCCGAAGTCGCCGCGACACCCGCAGCAACGCAGAGCGCGCCGCCCGCGACGCCGGAGAAAGCACCGAACACGCAGGCACGACCCGCGGCGAAGGTGAAGCAGGTCGTGAAGCCCGGCGGATCCGTTGCGGATCCGGAAGTCAAACCTCCATCGGAAGCAGCCACGGCAGCGCCCAACCCAAAACCGACGGCGCCCGCGCCCAAGCCGAGCGATCCATTCGGTCGCGTTTTCTGAAGTACTCAGTCACGTCAGCCAGTTTTCCCATGAGAATTGCAACTCACGTTTTCGTTCTGTCTTTCGCCATTGCGACGTCGGCGATTGCTTCACCCAGCAGCCCCACGACTGCGGAACGGGAGCGTGCGCGGCAGCTATTCGAGCAGAGCAAACCCTTGCAGGACGCGGGAAACTGCGTGCAGGCCGTCCGGCTGCTGACCGAGGCCTTCGCGCTGCACGAATCGCCGGATATCGCAGCAAACCTTGGAAGTTGCGAGGCTTCCCTGGGCAAGTACGCGGACGCGGCGGAGCACCTGCGATTTGCAAACGAACGGATGATGCCGAGCGCAGAGCCGGCACAGCGCGAGAAGCTCCAGACCGCCTTCGACATCGTGAAGAAACAAGTCGCAGAGCTTGTGCTCGAGCTAAGCCCGTCGGACTCGGCGGTCAGCCTGAACGGCAAAGCGACCCTCGTGCGCGACGGCGTTGTGTTCCTAAAGCCGGGCAAGCACACGATCACCGTGAGTGCGCCGGACCACCTCGCAAAGACGCTCGAGGTCGAGGTACAAAAAGGACAGCGGCGCGTGGAGACGATCGCGCTGGACAAGGATCCAGCGACGGCTGCAGCAGCGGGTGCCGCCGGATCCCCAGGGGTTGGAGGCGGTGTCGCGAACGGCGGCGCGAACGGCGAAGCGGGCACGCCAAGCGGACTCTCAACCCGCAACACAGTGGCGATCGTTGGCGGCGCGCTCACAGCCGTCGCCGTTGGCGCGGGGGTGTTCTTTGCCGTGCGTGCCTCCTCTGCCCAGGACGACGTGGACACGTTCAAGGCCACTGCCGTCCGGCAGCTTGGCGGGAATTGCCCGCGGGGTTCCAGCGCGCCGGTGTGTTTGGACCTGGCAGACGCCGCCGACCAGCGCAACACAGCCAATCAAAACGCGACCATCGCTTTCGTCGCGGGCGGTGTGCTCGGGGCTGCTACGATCACGACGTACTTGCTTTGGCCCACGAGCGACAAGAAGAACGGGCGAGCGCCAACACGCGTGGTGCCCGTAGTGTCCGCATCAGGCGTCGCACTGGGGCTACAGGGGTCGTTCTTTTGATGAGCGCTGACTTCAGCGAAATGTGAGGGAACTAAGATGCTTCGAACACTTGCGTGGAAAACCGTTGGGATCTGGACGTTGCTGCCTGCCGCAGGCCTTGTCGGTCTGGTTGCCTGTGGCCCAACCGAAACTAGCTGTGACGATGGCATCGGCTGCACCTCCACCGGCGGCACCTCCGGCGATTCGGGGCTCGGCGGCACAGACGGCGGCGGCACGGGTGGCACCGGCGGCACATCCGGCACGGGTGGCCAAGGTGGCACCGGCGGCGCGAGCGGTTCCGACGCGGGGGACGCCGCCACCTGTGACACGACGAAGAGCCCGAGCGAAGAGTCGTGTCTCGTCGCAGACGACTACGCGATTTTCGTTTCCGCAAGCGGCAGCGACAGCGCGGATGGCTCAAAAGCCACGCCCGTCGCTTCATGGGAAAAGGCCCTCGAGCTCGGCAAAGCAGCCGGCAAGTTCGTCGTCGCGTGCAACGACGACTTCACGTCACCCGTCGCGCTGACCAACGCGCACAGCGGCACGAAGCTGTACGGCGGTTTCAAGTGCACCGATTGGAGCTACGATTCTGCAAAGAAGACGAAGCTCGCCCCCAGCACCGAATCCATCGCGCTTTCCATGGATGGTTTGGTTGGCTTTCACGCCGAAGACGTCATCGTAGAAGCCAAGGACGCCACAACGGCGGGCGCGTCGAGTATTGCAGTCTTCGCCAACGCTTCGAGCGCCATCACGCTGAGCCGCGTCGAGATCAAAGCCGGCAAGGGCGCGGCGGGTGCGAACGCCGTGGTGACGCCCGTGACGTATCCGACGCAAGCTGCCCTGAACGGAAACAGCGCCAGTGGGACGACGGGCGGGGCACTCAAGACCTGCACTTGCACAGGTGGCGCGCCCAGCATTGGTGGGCAAGGCGGAAATGGACTTCCGCCGAACGGGCAGTCGGGAACCGATGGCGGCCCGAACCTTGGTGGCGGCAAGGGTGGTGTGTCGGCGCTGCCCGATTGCGCTGTTGGCAACGGGCTTGGCAAGTCCGGCGCGTCCCCGCCCGCGCCCACACCATCCGCCGGCGCGTCCACGCTCGGCACTCTCTCCGCAACCGGTTGGACGCCATCAAACGGCACCAACGGAGGCTCAGGCTCGCCGGGTCAGGGTGGCGGAGGCGGTGCGAGCACCGCGACAGCAGGCGGAGGCGGTGGCGGCTGCGGCGGCTGCGGCGGCGCTGGAGGCCCGGGTGGGAAGGGCGGCGGCGCGAGCATCGCGTTACTGCTTCTCGACACGCCCATCACCCTCGACGCAACCATCACGCTCACCACCAGCGCAGCCGGCAAGGGCGGCAACGGCGCCGCGGGACAGCCGGGGCAAACGGAGTTCGGGTTCGGCGGCCTCCAGGCAGTCGGTGCTTGCTCGGGTGGCAACGGCGCTCCCGGCGGCGCGGGTGTCGCCGGCGGCGGCGCCGCAGGCGGCGTCAGTGCGGCGGTGGTGTGGAAGGGCGCAGCGACCGTGACGCCGACCATCAACGCGAGCACCACAGTGACCCTCGGCGCCAAGGGCGACAAGGGCGTCGGTGGCAAAGCGGGCACCAACGACGGCATCGACGGCGTCGCGCAAAATGTCGTCGAGGTGAAGTGAGCAGCGCGCACTAGCGGGAGAGACTCACGGTGTTTCCAGACAGGCGCGCGGGGGACGCGCCGGACACACTTCGACGTGCCGCTCGCTGACGAATTGCTCTGGCCACCACACCTTCGATGTCTCCGACGCAACTCAGTTCAAGGCCTGGGAACAACGTAGAAGTAGACCACGAGGCCAGGAGTATCGCAGGGCGCCATGAGCACCGTCTTGCTGAAATCCTCGTTCACCAGTCCGCGGTGGCAACTCCCTATCCGGTCGTGATCTGAGATGTCCTCGTCCCAAACTTCGAACGAGATCCCGTTTCGAAGGCTTTGCGCAGTGAGCCCGCTCAGAACAGTGTCCTTCCACAGCGGTTTGAAGACGTCCTGCGGGCTTGAGCTTATTCCGGTTTCTGTTCCGACCGTAGCGATGACGAACGGATCGGGTGGGCTCCATCCGAACAATCCAACATCCCAGTCGTCGCCGTTTGACTTCTTGCTCGGCATCTCGCCCCGATGCACAACCAGGTCCCAGAGCACGGTGTCAGGGTCCGTGATCGGTTGTGTCGGCTGAACGCCGCCGGGTACGCCGCGGTCGTAGCCGCCATAGCACTCAGACACCTCGGGGCAGTTCGCAGCGGAGCACAAGGCGTCGTGGGTCGGCCCGGGGCACGCGGCATCCAGGCAAAGACTGCCGGGGTCCGTTGCCGAAAGACAGTTGGAGCAGTCCTCGCCCGTTGGTTCCGCTGAGCACACGCCGTTCCCAAGTTCACCAAGCTTCGGGCAAGTCATCTCACCGCACGAGAAAAGCGACCCAGCCAGGTCCACAACGTTCGCGAGGAATTCGACGGCCCCCGACGCAAGTAGCGTTCCGGGTTCGGCCGGGCATTGCCTGATCTGCTCAAGAAATGGTTCGTCACACGGCGTGGTGTTGGTAAGCCAGCTGCAACCCTTTGTAGGGCCTGAGCACATCGAGTAGCAGGCGTCGTGCAGTTTGCACAGCTCATTCATGCATTGGCTAACCGCCGGCGTTTTGAGCTTGGCAAGTCCGTGTCCGGGACCGCAGTAGAAGTCGGGGCCATCGTCCGAGTGGAGTGCCTGCGGAGCGGACTCTCCAGGCGGTGCACATCCCGCGAGCACGTACACTTCCTCAACGAATTCCGAAAACCGCGCCGGGTCTGTCCAGACACCGGCGTCAAAAACTGCTCCCTTCGCCTCCAAGTTTGATCGCGCCTGCTGATAGATCATTTGGCGCTCAGCCGCTGTCAGATCCTCCGCACCACAGGCTGGCGTGGTGCTGCCGGCTCCGCCACTAGCCCCGTCGTCGGGGTCTCCCACCTGCACAATGCAAGCGCTGGGCACTGCCGCGAGCAGCGCAAGGACTCCGACTAACCGCCGCATGCCGCCAGGGTACCATCGGAGTCGGCGGCGTTCATGTCCGCCCCGCCGCGCGCGCTGAACGCAGTCCCGATCCCACCCGTCGGCCACAGCCATTCGCCCAGTTCGCGCCCGCTAACCACTTGACTTCGCCGGACAAAGTTTCCAGTTGTGCCAACTCTGCTCAACTTCGCGGGTGGGCGTCTCTTCCCCACGGCGCCTCTGTTCTCCGCGGCGGGTACGTTCCTGTCAACGCGCGCTCGCGCTCCGAAAGATCTCCGTGCGATGGAACTCCAGGAAGCGCTCCTGTTCGTCGTTGAAGCGCCCGACCTCAGGTGGTCGGTCCGGATCTACGCCGAGCTTCACGAGGCTCGCCTCGTCGGCCACATCCGAAACGAGCAGCTTTCCGTCCCCAAAAGAAATGAATCCACGATCGAACAAGAAGTCCGCCTGCGGAGCCAGCATCAGTCCGTTGTTTGCGCTCAATCGCTCATCGTTTGCGGCGTGGCGCCATGGTTTGATGTGGCTCGCAATGAGATAGGCGCCGTTGTCTACACGCGTCACGCGACATTGGCGCTCCACCTGAGCAACCTTGCTCCGAAAGATGCCTTGGCCTCGACGTGCCCGAATGAGTGCTTCGCGCTCGGTGCTCTGGATCTGCATCTCGCCGAGTTCCGCAATGATATGTCGCTCCCACGTCAGCCGCTCGCGCTCCTCAAGAGAGGCAACTTGGGCCGCCCGTGCATCATGGACAAACACCTGGCCCGAAGCCGGACCAAGCGCGCGCAAGAAGAGTTCTCCGAGCTTCTTCGGCAGCGCGGCGAGGTACACGGTCTGCAGTCCCTTCCCTGTCCCCCTGTGCAGCGGCGAATACTTCTCCGGTAGCAGCGGCTGGACCTTCAGCCAAAGCCCCGCATCCCTTGGAGATACCGGACGGGCGGCGAGTCGGTACTCGACATCAGCACGGTACCCAATTTGGCTCCAGTTTCTCCCGACGTCGCCGAACTCCGCTGGCTTTGGCGCGTCGTAGCCAAATGATTGAAGCACACCAAACGCGCGGATCGCCGTGTCCCAGTACGAGAACACGATGTCGCCCGGAGCAACGGCTTTCATGTTGTCGTAGAACTGATTCCGCGCGTTGTCAGCGCGCCGTTTGGGGGACCAGAGGTAGCCGCCCGAAATCTCGTGCCGGTGCGTCTGCTTCTGATTCACCCACCAGTAGCGCATTAGACTTCAGTCTAGCGCACGGCCTGTTTGCCGTACGCCTCTGATTGCTTGGCGGACGACCCCACACCCGACACCGGGGCGAAGCGGGCAACAAGGGTTCGTACTTCCTCCTGCACCAGCGCGGTCGAGATCCCGCTGGGCGCAAACAAGCCGAGCTGCACCAGCTCGCAGTCGTGGCCACGGTTCACGAAGCTGCCGCGCGCGCCGTGAGCCTCGCTTCCCGTTCCCGGGTAGATCAGCACTGAGCGGGAAGCGCCAAAGAGCTCGTTGTAGACGAACATCTGCTTCAGGTCCGCGTCGGCCGGCGTTGGCGTTTCAAGCACCTTCCACTTCGTGTCTGCGACCAATACCGCCGCGCCGGTATTTGCATCGCGCAGGACAATGTCCGGACGTACGGTCTTCGCGGTATTCCCGCTTGCTTTCCAGAAGGGCCGGGCCTCCTGGGTGCTCACTTCCACGCCTGGCACACGCGCACGCTTGAAAAGCGCAGCAACGTATCGCTCCCAAAGGACGTTCATGTCGAAGAGCAACGCGAACACTGGAGCCGCGCCTGAGCGCAACTCAGGCACATGTTGTTGCAGGATCATCCGCGCGAACACCAGCGCGCTCCGATAGCGCTCGGTTCGTCTGGTAGTGGTGATGCGTTCGAAAGTGGCAGCCGCGACACGGATCGTCGACACGTCTTGGAAGCGCTCGGCGCACACGGCAATCCTGGCGCGCAGCGCCGACGAGAGCGGAAGGCTACCAAGCACCGCGACCGCGGCACCAAGGACTTGATTGACCAGAACGTCCCGATCGAAGGTTGTGTAGCGAACGAAGAATCGATCTGCGCGCACTAAGTTCTCACGCAGGTTCTCACGGACCAGCAAGCGCCCGCGAAAAGCCGAGGAGCTAGACTCTTCGCTGCGGTATCCCTTGACGAGACCGTCGTGCAGCAAACGCTCGACCTCCTCGATGAATCGCATCGCAACGAGTTCCATCAGGCTTGCGCGAGCAACACTTTGCATAGCTGACGTAGGGCTGTGGAGTCGCAGCCCAGTGGCCACCCGCAGCATCTCGAGCAGGGCATTCCGCCAGCGCAGCCGCTGGTCCTCCCGGGCCACTAGGCGGTCCGCCTTCGGTAAGATCTCGATTCCGAGTTCACCGACCTGGACGTAGCCAACAAAATGCTGCGCTCCGATTCGCTGGTATCCAACACCAAAGTATCGTTGCGAGTGCGTGTCGTTGAACCGGGCGAGCGCGTCGACATGGCGCTGAGTGAGGAACGACTCAGCGCCGTCGACGCTCCGCAGCTTTTGTCCGACACGAAGCGTTTCATGCTCGAAGATCCTAATTGTCTTCGACATGTTCGTAGATGCGGCGAAAAGACAGGGTGGTTAGTTCTGACACCGGCGTCAGCTCATAGGTCGTTCGCTCGCCAAGTGCCTCACGGTCTTCGTGAGGGAACTCAGAAAGCGGCACGGCTCCGTGCTCGCGTCGCCGGACGAACTCAGCGCCAAGCACCAGCCCAATTTTGCCCCAGTCGCCGAAGAAGTACTCCTGCAGCAGGGGCAAGATGTTGCGAGCGAACACTCGCTTCAAGGCGTCCAAACTCGGGTCGTCGCGCAGCGGCAACAAGAACGCGTGGCCGATTGCGTGGTCCCGATCGTACAACTTCTCGAGCCGTCGATTGATCGTCCTGAGCATCGAGGCGGGATCGATCTTGCCTTCAACTTCGAAGTCGAGCAACTCAGGTCGTGGTGGCAATTCCTCGAAGTCAAAGCGCCGCCGAAGGGCCGTGTCGAGCGCTTCCACGCTTCGATCTGCCGTGTTCATCGTGCCAATCACGTGGAGGTTCGACGGAACACCGAAGAGCGTCCGGGAGTACGGAAGCTTCACGATGAGCTCGCGCTCCGCTCCAAGTCTCTTGTCCGGCTCCAACAACGTGATCAGTTCGCCGAACACTCGCGCCACATTGCCGCGATTGATCTCGTCAATGAACACCGCAAAGTGTGGCGCCGAGGCGAGCAGCGCCGTTCTTTCGGTGGAGGGAATCCGGCAGAATTCATCAATTCCGCCGTCGAATCCCGTTAGCCGGATTGCCGCCAGTACCGACCGCGTGAACACCCCCTGTTCCAGCACGTAGCGCAGACCTGATTCCCCAAGCTCGCTTTCCGCATCCGCGCTCAGCCGCGGCCGGATCCCCTCGATGAAGTCTTCATAGGCGTACGCCTGGTGGAACGTGATGAACTCGTAGTCTTGGAGCGGCTCGCGTTTCTCGCCGTCGCCTTTCAACTCCCCGATCACCTCTTCTACCTCCTCAGGCAGGGGACGAACAAAGCTCCAAACGCTTCCCGCTTTTTTGTCGAAGATGAGGGGATTGACCCGGGACTTGTAGTTGACGGTCTCGCTTTCTTCAACGGTATGTGACTGCAAACTGCCCCAGACCATCTGGCGCGCGGCGGTTGGAATGCCGGCTGCAGCGTGCTTCGCCTTCACATAGGGGTGCGCGTAAATGTCTGTCGCTTTCGCTTCTCCCCCGAGATCGTGAAGCGCAGCGGCGATTGTCTGAAACCACGTCAGCTCCGCAAAGCGCTCGGCTGGCGCTGGGCGCGGGTCTTCCGCGGGCGCGCGTGTAAACTTTGGCACCAGGTGTTCGCGGAGCTTGTACGTCTTTCCGGTTCCCGGTGGCCCATACAGAATCAAATTCAGCGGTTCCGGAAAGTCCGAGGTTGCCTCGTCCTCCGCCGGTTCGCGATCTTCATCGTCGTTTGCTTCGTCACCCTCGTCTTCCTCGTCGGGTTCGCCGACCGCGATCAGGCCCGCCGTATCTACTAGCGGTCGGCCGCGTTCGTTGGCAGACGCGCTTCTGTCGATGAACTCCAGTTTTAGGAGCGACAGATGGATCGCGCGGCGAAACGCGATCTCTGCGCTCGGCCACACATTGCCTTCCGGCATTTCAATTTCGAACACCTGCACGAAAGCGCGAGAGAGCAACGGCAGTCCAGACTCAGCGACCAAGCGTTTTAGCTCTTGATTGACCCGAGCGGCCTGGGTGCTGTCGCGCCCCTTGCGCTTCACGAGCGAGATGTTGCCGGGAGCACCGACCTTGTCACCATCTGCGCCGTCGCCGATGAGGTTGGTCAAACTTATCCAGAGCAGTTCTTGTCGCCGTGCCTTGAGGCCCACGCGAATGGCGACCCGCTGTCGATCGCGGTCGCGTGCCTGCCAAAACTCAGCGCTGACTGCCAGGGCGCAGGCTCCGCCGGGCCAGGAACAATTGACCACGACCGGCGCCGGCCACGGCCCGTCGACCGTTTCGTCCACGCCTTGCACGCCTGCATCGGGCCAGGCGCGTGCATCCCCAGGTGCCACCTGACAGCTGACTTTGGTCCCGGCCACATCGAGTTCGACGGCGCGCGCGCCCTGGAGCACGTTCCGAACTGCGCGCAGAGCGATCTTGTTGGCGTCTGGCCTCATTTCTTGGCTGTCCGACGCTTCGCGATCTCTCGCCCCAGCTGCTTCACGCTTGGGGGCTGAGCACCACGGTGCAGCAAGACGTGGCAATTCGCGCACACCATGGCGAAATCGGCGGGGTTCGTTCGAACACCCCCTTCCCCCGCCTCGCTCAGCGGAACTCGATGATGCGCTTCGATATAGCCCTCGCCGTTCACGCCGTACGCACTGGCGAAATCAAAACCGCAGACCTCGCACGGAAGTCCGCCGTCATTCCGTTGTGCATGCAAGCGCTTGGCTTCCATGACCACGCGCTGGTTGCGCTCAATGGACAGGTGGGTGCGCAATCGTCGTTTGCCCTCCTGCACGATACCGGTCAGTGCCGCCGCGCCCTTCCAAGCGCGTTGAGCAGAAGGATTGCCCAAAAAGTCTGGCGTCTCGCACACCGCGTACGGTCGAATGAATCCTGGGGCGATGGTGCTTCCCGTGGACTTCAGAACAAGATCTTGAGGTGTCTTTCCGCGCACCGCAAACAGCTGACCCACTCCGTACTGCGTTCCGTTGCCTGATACCGCGAGCGTCTTCAACACGCTCCACGCGATGAGGCGGGAGCAGTCGGAGGCGTCCGCGAACAGGATCGGCATCTCCACACCGTCGGCTTTGGCCTGTTTGAATAGCTTTTCGGCTTCGACCCAACGTTTGCCTTCGCGTACTTGCTCGCCGGTTTGCGACGCATGCGCAAGGCGTGCGGGGTGACTGATTGTGTACACGCTCGACGCCGCCAGGTCGGCGATCGAGTACAAGCCCACGCTCGTCATGGTTTATGCTCATTTCTCCGGACGCGAAGCAGGGCCGCCTTCACTTGCCCGATCGAAAGCAGCGCCGTTCGCCGACGGTGCACCATCGCGTGGCAGTTTGCGCACAGGACTACCAGATCCTTCAGGTGCGTCTTCGTCGCAGCTCCGCGCTCGGCAAGTGGCTTGGTGTGGTGCACCTCGGCGTAGCCCTCGCCGAGTTCGCCGTAGGTTGTTTCAAAGTCTAATCGGCAGACTTCGCATGGAAGCGCGCCGGAATGACGCTGCCTGTGAACTTGGATCTTCCGATCCCGCAGCTCTCGCTCCCGCGAAAAGTGCCGACGTAAGGACAGCCGCGCTTCGCCTTCCAGCAACTGAATGTGGTCCAGACTCCACGCGGGCAAATCTTGCGAATACGTGCGCATCAAGCGCTCGGCTACTGCTGTCGCTTCTTCGTCGATGCGCGTGCCGCCTGCCTGCGGCCGCCATGTGGCATGAGGTGCTAGGCGTTCTAGTTCGGAAACGGGGATCGGACTGTCGGGTGGCAACATCCACTCGATCCGAAACGGCACGCACCAGGCCAGCTTGTCGGCGTCTTCCCAATGCTTGGCTTCGAAGATTTCACCGACGGACCGGCCGCCTGCGACGAGACCACGCGGCTCAGCGCCCGTTCGCATGACCAGGATCCGTGAGCCCAGCGGAAGCTCACGACGCACGCCCACACTCCAATTGAGTGTCACGGACTTGCCGCCCTCCACGGCCCGAAGGTCCGCCTCGCGGCTTTGCCAGCCCCAGCGCTTCGGATTCCACAAGACCAGGTAAGCCGTCATACGGGACCACCAGGCTAGATGCGCAGCCCGCGAGTCGCAACCACGGGCATCATGCTCGGCGCGCGAATATGTTGTGTTGGGACTCGCACACCAGCAGCCCACAACGGCCGGGTCGGCCCTCCCGCACACGCGCCCTGCCTCGAGCAGATGCCGCAGTCCCGCCAAGCCGACTGCATGCGACAAACCCCGTCGCACCCGCACACACAGCGGCGCCACGCCCCCGAACCGGTTTCACCCACAAAACTACAATTTCTACACCTTCGCCATTGCGCAAATCTCGCACAACCTTGCCCGCCGTTCAGGGCTCCCGAGCGCCCCAATCCCCCCACCCCCATGCTACCTTCCGCCCCATCGTGGGGGTCTCGCAACCGACGCACGTTTCTGTTCTCTCGTGCCTACAGAAGGCGCGGTTGATCGATCTCGGGCGCGCCATGTCGGTGCGTGTTCCGCCGGACTCCACGAAGGAAGAACAGGTCAGCGCGCTGCAACGCGCGGCGCTGCCGGATTTGCCGCAGCTGCTGAATTGGCTCACTCGCGATGAGCTTCGCTCTGTGTGTCGTGCGCATGGCCTTGACGATAGTGGTCGCGCGCGGCGCACCCTAGCGACGCGCATCGCGCAGATGTACAAGCCGGGGCACAGTGCGCCGCCGCCGCCGGAGTCGGAGCGCTCAAGAGAACTCGGCGCGCCCCCCGTCGCAGGCGATCTCGTCCTCTGTCGCCAGCGGCAGTACTTGGTCGAAGAGGTCGTGCCGCCGCCGGAGGAGTTCGACCAGACGCTGGTGCGGCTGATTTGTCTCGACGACGACCATCAGGGGCATCGCCTGGACGTGCTGTGGGAGCTGGAACTCGGCGCGCGGGTGCTGCATCCGACCTACGGGCTTGGCAAGCTCGAGAGCTTCGATCCACCGGACCGTTTCGCTGCGTACTTGCACGCGCTGAAGTGGCATGGCGTCACCGCAACCGACGCGAAGCTGTTTCAGGCACCCTTCCGCGCGGGCATTCAGCTCATGGCGCACCAGCTCACGCCGTTGAAGAAAGCGCTGGCGCTGCCGCGCGCGAACTTGTTCATTGCGGACGACGTCGGTCTGGGCAAGACCATCGAAGCGGGACTCGTGCTGCAAGAGCTGCTCTTGCGACAGCAGGTGCAGTGGTGCCTCATCGTGTGTCCTTCGTCCGTGGTGCTGCAATGGCGCGACGAAATGCAGAAGCGCTTCGGGCTTCGCTTCGAAGTCATGAGTCGCGCCTTCGTCAATCGTCGCAGGCAGGAGCGTGGCTTCGCGGTCAACCCGTGGAGCACGCACACGCGCTTCATCATTGGCTACCCGCTGCTGCGTCGACCGGAGTATCGCGATCCGCTGCTCAATCACCTCGGGGATCGCGTGAAGAAGAGCTTGCTCATCCTGGACGAAGCGCACACCGCCGCGCCTGCAACGGCCACGCGCTACGCCGTGGACTCCCGCGTTACCAAAGTCATTCGCGACGTCGCGCCTCGCTTCGAAAACCGCTTGTTCCTCAGTGCCACGCCGCACAACGGGCATTCGAACAGCTTCAGCGCGCTGCTTGAGCTGCTCGATCCCCAGCGATTCACCCGCGGTGTGCCCATCTCCGGACCGCAGCAGCTCGACGCGGTCATGGTGCGCCGGCTCAAAGAAGATCTGCGTGAGCTGGGAAGTGGGAGTTACCCCGAACGACGCATCGTGCGCATTGGTCTGAACTTCGACGGCAAGCGCGATCCTGGCGGACACCAAACCAGCGAACTCGGCGAGTGGACTGCGGGCGTCGCGACCAAAGGCAAACCAGAACGCCGCGCCCTCGGAAGCAGCAGCGACGCGGAAGTCTTGCTCAGCGAACTGCTCGCCAAGTACACCGCGCTGTGCAAGCCCAAGCGCGGGCGCGGCAAGCTCGTCTTCATCAACCTGCAGAAGCGACTGCTCTCCAGCGTGGAGGCGTTCTATCGCACCCTGCGTCGCCACGCGGAGACGGCACGCGAGGATCTGAAAGAACAAGCGCAGCTGGAAGCCGCGCAAGGCGCGCAAACCGAGCTGTTCGCGACGAGGCCCTCCGGGGCGTCGGGCACCCCCGCGTCCCACGCAAACACCGCGAACTCCACCGCGTCGCACGCAAACGCGGCAAACTCCGCCGCCTCCGCCACTTCCGGACCATCACGACCCAGCGCCGCCGACCGCGACGCCCTTGGCGACGACGACGAATACGGCGTTGACGATGACGTCATCGACGCTACCGAAGAAGAAGCCATCGCAGCAGCCACCCGCACGCTGCCGAAGCCCAGTGCAGAAGCGCTGACGCTGCTGGAACGCATGCTGGTCATCGCGGAACAAAACCGCAGCGCGCCGGACGCCAAGTGCCTCGCCTTGCTCGATTGGATGCGCGAGAACCAATGCGCCAGCGTTCAACTTGGCGGCGCTCGGGACAAGAATGCTGCCTGGAGTGACCGCCGCGTGATCATCTTCACGGAATATGGCGATACCAAGCGCTTCTTGCTGAACCTGCTGAGCGCCGCGTGCATTAACACCGCGCGGGGCGATGAGCGCATCGTGCAATTCCACGGCGGCATGAGTGACGAAGCGCGCGAAGCCGTGCAGCGCGTGTTCAATGCGCCGCCCGGGGAGCATCCGGCGCGCATTCTGATCGCGACGGACGCTGCGCGTGAGGGCATCAACTTGCAGGCGCACTGCGCCGATCTCTTTCACTACGACATTCCCTGGAATCCCGCGCGCATGGAGCAGCGCAACGGGCGCATCGATCGCACCCTGCAACCCGAGCCCGTGGTGCGCTGTCACTACTTCGCCTACGAGCAGCGCACCGAAGACCGCGTGCTCGAAGTCTTGGTCGACAAAGTGCACACCATCCAGCGTGAGCTGGGCTCCCTGGCCGCGGTCGTCATGGATCGCCTGGAGGACGCGCTCTCCGATGGCATCACCGACGAAAGCAACGCGGCCATCGATCGCGAGAGCCGCGACTCCGTTCGTGAAGTCACCACCAAGCGTGAACTCGAAGGGCTGCGCGGCGACTTGAAGCTGCTCTCCCGCGACATCGAAGACAGCGCCAAGCTCTTGCAACGCTCGCGCACGGAGCTGGAGCTTTCGCCCGTACTCTTGAAGAACGCCTTGGACATGGGCTGTCGCCTCGCGGGCGCGCCAGCCCTGCAGCTCGTGCCCGCATCAGACGCGCCTGCGGTCGCCCACGAAGGCAAGCCCACGTCTGTGTATCGCGTTCCAGATCTGGGCGTGTCTTGGCAAGAGACTCTCGACACGCTGCGCCCGCCGCGTGAGCGGGACGAGACGTTCTGGGATTGGCGCAAGCGGCCGCCTCTGCCTGTGGTGTTTGAAGCGCCGGACCGCATGACCGACGCCGTGTGCCATTTGCACCTGGAGCATCCCTTCGTGAAACGCGTGCTCTCGCGTTTCTTGGCGCAAGGTTACTCCGTGCACGATCTCAGTCGTGTCACCGTTGTGAAGAGCACCCGAGACGCACTGGCCCGCGTCCTCGTCTTCGGTCGCTTGAGCCTGTTCGGGCCGGGAGCTGCACGGCTGCACGATCGTTTGGTCTGCGTTGCGGCGGAGTGGAAAGAGAGCGAATCGCCCGATGCGCTCAAGCCCTTTTCCGACAAGGCCGAGCGGCGCGCGTTGGAGCAGCTGGACGCCATGTTCAGTGACGCGCCGCCGCTGTCCGACATTTCCGAAACCATTCGGACGCGTTTGCTTGCACGGGCGCCCAAAGATTTTTCCGCGTTGTGGCGTTTCGTAGAAGCGGAAGCCGACGCGACCGAAGCCGATGCGCGCGCCCAACTCGGCGTGCGCGGCAGCAGCGAAGCCGAAGCGCTGCGCAAGATCTTGGAAGTACAACGCCGCGACATCGTGCAAGCATTGGAGCAGGGCAAGCAGCGTGGCCTGGAGTTCACCGAGAAAGAAAAGGCCGAGCGCGAGCAGTTCGAACAAGATCAGAAGCACTTAAAGCAACGCCTGGAGAGTATCGACAGCGAGATCACCGCCGAGCCCGAAGCCATTGAGACTCTGTACCGCGTAGAAGCCCGCCGCCTCGAGCCCGTGGGCCTGGTGTACCTATGGCCCAGCAATCGCTAGCCGCGGCAAACCCGGAGGGCGTGGCGTGAGCGACATCGAAACGCGCTTCCACCAGACCTGGCTCGGCATGGTGCAGCCCATCGAGGGCTTGGTAGTCAGCGTTCCCGTGCTCGTCGACGCGCAGACGATGTTGCGTCAGCCGCCCGCGCTTGGCGAGCAGGTGCGTGAGCTTGCGCCGCACACTGGTGATCCAACCAAGCCGACTGAGGCCGAGCGCGGTCCACGGCAGATCGCGGATCTCGAAAACTGGTTTCAGGGTTTGTTGGATGTCGGTCCGGATCTACTTCGTCGGGGCAGCGATCTCGAGGACGACCTCTCGCTCTACGTCCCGGAAGGCGGTCAAACCCTGCGTCCGACGCACGCGCTGGCGCGCCTCGACGGCGTCGATGACGACAGTGGCGAGGAAGCCCAAAAAATCAAAAGCGGTCTCTCGGCCGCGGCACGCGCGGGGTCGAAGTGTCTCGCGCTGATTTGGGACCTGCCGCCTGGCTTGCCCCTCGACAAGAGCGAAACCGTCACCGGCCCTTGGCACTACCCGCCGAGCGCCAAGTTCGATCGCTTGTTGCGCCACTGCCGCGTACCCATCGGCATTCTGACCAACCGCGAAGTGTGGCGCCTGGTGTATGCGCCCCACGGCGAGAGCACCGGCGCCATCACCTTCAACATCACCGACATGGCGTCCGTCGGCGGTCGTCCCATCCTGGACGCGTTTGTGATGCTGCACTCGGCGCAGCGGCTCTATGGCGTCGCGCCCGAGCATCGCTTGGATCAACTCCTGCTCCAAAGCCGCGCGCGCCAGGCCGATGTGACCAGCGAGCTCTCGCGTCAGGTCTTTGCCGCGTTGGAAATCCTGCTCGCGGGTTTCGAGGGCGCGGCCGAACGCGACGGCGACGCTTGGTTGCGTGAACTCTTGGAGCAAGATCACGATTCGTTCTACGGCGGTCTGCTCACGGTGCTCTTGCGCTTGGTGTTCGTGCTGTACGCCGAAGATCGCGGCCTCCTGCCCGTGGACCATCCGCACTACGCGCAGCATCTCTCGCTGCTGTCGCTGTACGAAGAGCTCTCGCGCGATCACGGCACGCATCCCGACACCATGAGCCGCCGCTTTGGCGCTTGGTCGCGTCTGGTCACGCTGTTCCGCGCCATCTATCTCGGCGCCAACCACGGCGACTTCCAAATGCCGCCGCGTCGTGGCGACTTGTTCGACCCCAATCGCTTTCCGTTTCTCGAAGGCTTCGGCCTCGCCGGCTCGGTGCCCATCACGCAGGCCTCACAACGCGCAGCGGCGCGCTTGCCCAGCGTCGACGATGCCACCGTGTTTGCGGTGCTGGACAAGTTGCTCATCTTGGCTGGCCAGCGACTTTCATACCGCTCATTGGACGTTGAACAAATTGGCAGCGTGTACGAAGCGCTGATGGGTTACCACGTGCGCCGCATCGATTCGCCCGCCGTGCGCATCGGTCAAAACCGCGTCTGGCTCAGCGCCGCGGAAGTCTTGGCGGAAACTCCCGCACGCCGCGAGAAGTGGCTCAAAGAGCAGACCGGGATCAGCACCGCGCAAGCCAAGAAGGTCGCCGCGGCCGTCAAAGGCAAGACCAGCGAATCCGACGTGCTCTCGGCGCTCACCGAATTCAAAGCCAAACACAGCGAACCTGCGCAACTCGGACGCCTCGTGCTCCAGCCCGGCAGCGAACGCCGCCGCACCAGCAGTCACTACACGCCGCGCAGCCTCACCGAGCCCATTGTCGCGCGCACCCTGGAACCGTTGCTCGCAACCATGACGAAAGCCGCCGGCACAGAAGGGCCACCGAGCGAGCTCATCCTGCAATTGAAAGTCTGCGATCCCGCCATGGGCTCGGGCGCGTTCTTGGTCGCCGCCTGTCGCTATCTCGCCGATCAGCTCGTCGCCGCCTGGACGCGCGAAGGCCAGCTGGAAAAAATGGCAGCGGCCCACGGCGACATCGTGAACCACGCGCGGCGTTTGGTCGCGCAGCGCTGTCTCTACGGCGTGGACAAGAATGCGTTCGCCGTGGGCCTGGCCAAGTTGTCCCTCTGGCTCGTCACGCTCGCGAAAGACGAACCGTTCACATTCGTCGACCACGCCCTGCGCCACGGCGATTCCCTGGTGGGTCTCTCCCTCGAACAGATCCGCGCCTTCCACTGGAAACCCAGCGGCCAGTTTGAACTCTTCACCAAAGAAATCGACGCCGCTCTCGACGAAGCCGTCGCCCTGCGCCACGAAATCCTCGAACTCTCCGGCGACGAAAGCGCCACCGCGGCTCGAGAGAAGGAGCGCCTGCTCTTCGACGCCGAAGACGCACTGGACCGAGTGCGCCTGATTGGCGACCTGTGCGTCGGCGCGTTCTTTGCGGAGGCGAAGGACAAGGCGCGGGAGAAGGAGCGCAATCGTCGCTTGGACTTGGTGACCGCCTGGCTCCGCACCGGCGAGCCGGCCACCGACGAACTGCGCGAGCTGCAGCGGCGGATCCGCGAGCGCTTGCCCGTGCTGCATTGGCCCATCGAGTTTCCCGAAGTGTTCTATGAGGAGCGTCCGGATCCGCTTGAGGGCGGCAAGGTGAATCGCGCGGCGGAGGTGGATGCGTTTGTGGGGAATCCGCCGTTTGGCGGCAAAAACAACATCAGTGAATTCGGCGGACCTGAGTTAATCGATTGGTTGAAGACAGTTCACGAAGGTGCACACGGCAATGCGGACTACTCGGCGCACTTCTTCCGTCGCTCGGATGCTCTGTTGGGTACTCATGGCACCATTGGGCTGATCGCAACCAACACAATCGCGCAAGGAGATACGCGCAACACCGGCCTGCAGTGGCTGGTTGGTCATGGCCATGCCATTTACGATGCAACGCGCAGTATGATTTGGCCCGGAGACGCCGCGGTCGCCGTGGCCGTGGTGCATATTGCCAAAGGCGAGGTGCAGGCTGCCGCAGGTCTGGAACTCAGGCTCGACGACAAGTCGGTGGAAGCGATCAGTTCGCGACTGCGCTCGAAGCCCGAACGGCCCGATCCGGTTGTGCTTCGAGCAAACGCGAGCGCCGCGTACGTCGGTAGCTACGTGCTCGGCATGGGCTTCACACTCACACCCGAAGAACGCGATGCGCTCCTACAGAAGGACAAGAAGAACGCCGAACGCATCTTCCCCTACCTGGGCGGAGAAGAGGTCAACACCAGTGCGACCCAGAGCTTCCACCGCTACGTGATCAACTTCGAGCAGCTCAATCTCGATGAAGCGCAGGCGTGGCCGGATTTGGTCGAGATTGTGCGCGAGAAAGTGAAGCCGGAGCGGGACAAGAACAACCGCGAAGGGTACCGAAAGTGGTGGTGGCACTTTGGCGAGAAACGCAACGAACTCTACGCCGCCATCCGCCCCCTCCCGCGGTGCTTGGTGACGTCTGGAATCAGCAAGCATCGTGTCTTTGCCTACGCGCCTACGTCATGGGTGTTCACACACAATGTGTACGTATTTCCCCTGCCGCATTATTCCGCGTTCACCACGATGCAGTCCCGTGTACACATTTGTTGGTCGGACCTGCTGTCCTCCGGACTTGAATCGCGAGGCGGCTACCGGCCGTCCGACTGCTTCGAGACCTTCCCCTTCCCCCAGCCCGACCCCCGCACCGTCATCGAGCCCTTGGAACAAGCCGGCGAAGCGCTCTACACCGCCCGCGCCAAATTCATGGTCGAAACAAACCAAGGCCTCACCCAAACCTACAACGCCATGAAAGACCCCACCTGCACCGACCCCGCCGTCCAACACCTCCGCACCCTCTCCGAATCCCTCGACCGCGCCGTCCTCACCGCCTACGGCTGGCCCAACATCGAAGTCCCCCCCTTCTGCACCCCCGACACCCCCACGCGCCGCGCCGAACTCGAACGGTTCGAGGACGAAGTCATCGATCATTTGTTTGTCTTGAACGCGGAGAGAGCGGAACAGGAGCGGATTTTGGGGAAGGGGAAGAAGAAAAAGCGTGCGCGCAAAAAGAAATCTTCGTGAACTTCGATCGGCGGATGCTCTTCGGCATGACTGGACCCAATAACTGGGTAGGGGCAACAGCGCAGTTCAGCGTTCGGCCCAATCCGGAAAACAACAGAATGCCAGAACCAAAGACATTTACCGGCAACTTTCAATGGCAACGGGGCGAACGACTCGGCGAAGGCGGCCAGGCACAGGTATATCGGGCGACCAAGCTTGACGACGCGGAGCGAGCAGAGTTCGCGCTGAAAGTCCTGAAAAGCAAGAATCCCAGCCCCAAGGCCTGTGAGCGCTTTCGTCGTGAGATGCAAGCCGTCCAAACTCTAGACCACCCCAACATCGTCCGGGTTGTCGACTCTTACCAGGGCGTGGCTGCCCCTCCTTTCTACGTCATGAATTTGGTGGAGGGCGCAAGGCCACTAGGGAAGCTCATACGCCAACCAAACAATCCGTTTGAAAAACAGTCCGAACGTTGCGTCGAGCTTTTCTGCCAGCTGACGAGCGCGCTTGTCCATTGCCAAGAGCAACAAATCGTTCATCGCGACATCAGCCCGGGAAACGTGCTCGTCACCCCTGACCATCGGATTCAGCTCATCGATTTCGGGTTGTGTTGGACTGACGACACGGGCCAGCTGACATCCATCGATGAGGGCGCGGGTACGCAGAACTACATGGCACCAGAGTGCGATTCCGGGGCGCACACGGCTCCAGACGTCCGGTCTGACCTGTATTCGGTCGGCAAATTGGTCTGGACCGCAGTCACCGGCAGGCAGGCATTCGCAAGAGAAGAACCTGTGTTCCAAAACCTCGCCCTCGAAGAAGTACTCCCGGATCACCCGCAGACATGGCACTTGGCGCATATCTTTGAAAAAACGATCCGGGCCGACCCAGCGAACCGGTGGCAATCGGCGCGAGAAGCACACGAGTTTGGGACTCAACTGAGGAATGTACTCCGTCGCGGCATCTCGCCCGTGCAGCACATCCATCGATGGTGTGATCGATGCGGCGTCGGGGAGCTTAGGAACGCCACCGGGGCTTTCGGGGCGCTATCCGCGCACGAAGGTTACGTTTCCAAGCGATGTGATTACTGCGGCACGTACGTCCTGCACAACCGCAAGGTGCCCGACGAACGTCTCGAAGCACGCAAGCAATTCTCGTAGCGCCGCGCATGGGCTTCCACCACGGTGAAGAATCGATGACACAGAGCAAAACGGGCGGCGGAGATACCCTCCTTACATGCTTGGAGCGTTCCAGGGCTGACCTGCACCAGCTGGTGCCTCGCCTTGAGTTTGTGTGCGAAATACACGACCAACTCGCGGCCGTTTCCAAAGGCAAGACGTTCACTATCTACAACGACCTCGTCTGGCAGGCCGCCTTCGACGCGCGTGACATGTGCCTCATCCGCCTCTCCGATTGGGCTGACGCAGAACTCGCGCCGACCGGCCTGTTCGCCGCGGTGAAGCGGGCCGTGCCCCGGTTTTCTAGGCGCCGGTCCTGGATCGACCCGCACGAAGGCGACGACGTTGGCCTGACCACAGAGCTTGACCGCGCGCATCGCGAGGCTTTTGACCGCCTGTTTCCGAACTGTGTCGGTCACGAGCCCACGAACGCCGATGTTGATGCGCTGCGGGGTGCGTTTCAGACCCGACTCGCGTCACTCCGCCACGATCGGAACAAGAATCGTGTGCATATGTTCGAAAACAGGCGCACGTCCGGTAACGTAAGAATGCTGTCTCCAGCCCAGGTCCAGCAGGACCAGAACTACTGCCAAGGTTTGCTGGACGACCTTCAACACGTGGCGCTGGGCCATACGTCGGGCTGGCATGCGTTGTCGAGCATGCCGCCGGGGGATGCCGCAAAAGACATGGTCGACCTCATCCTGCTCGGTGGGCTGAGTCGCTACCGAATGACGGTGAAGAACCAGATGCGCGACGACTTCTGGGCGGCGGCGCACGAGCGGCACGATGCCCGCGGTCTCGCATCGGACAAGCCGCCGTTCTTTAACGATTGGGAGTTTACGAATCCGGGCGAGTAGCTTGGGTGACTTGATCCACAACAATCCACCGGGGAGCCAATGAACAGAATTCGAGTCCGCCCATCGCTGAGAACCCTGCTGGCATCAGCAGGCGTATTCACATTCGCAACCTCCTGCCTTCGCCACAAGGCTCCTGCGCCGCCCATCGCGTACCGGACACATGCCGTGTCCCAGGCGCTCTATCCGCAGCGAGTTCGCGACCAGATCAATCTGGACAGCCTCGAAGCGGAGGCCAGCGCGCTGCGGTTTCGATTCCGCTCCAAGATCATGCGGAAGCGTCTTGGCGATGACGAGGTGCTAACACGCGAGGCCAACGCGGTGCCGCTGGGCATCGAGAGCACACCGACCGGACGGGCTCTGTCAGTGCTGACCACCCGATGCGTCGTCGACTTCCGGTACCCGCTCGACCGGAAAATGCCAAAATGGTCGAACCTGGCGCTGTTCAGCGTGGCGTCGCTGGAGCGCCGCGACGTGGCCACACAGGTCTTCGCCCTGCTGAACCCAAACCTGCCGGGAACCACCGGTGACTACGACCCGAAGCGGGATGCGTGGATCTTCACGAGCCGCGAGTACCTGAACGGGCCGCTGGGAGATCGCTACTTCGACATACTGAAGAAACGGCGGGTGCCCAGGGCAACCGCCCGCCTTCCGGTAGGGTATTGGTCAAACAGCTCCGGGATCGATCTTGCTGTCCTGCAGCTGCCGCTCAGCGATCCCGGCGTCGCAGCGTTGGTGCCCACCCGCAACCTCGGTATCCAGAATTCTGTTCAGGTGATCCGTACTGCCATGGAGGGCCGTCAGCACCTTTGGGGAGACACGTTTCAGTTCGACCTGATCTCTCGCGAGTGCATGAAAGCTGTGCGGGACGACCACCAAAGACTCGAGCGCGAAGCGAAACTCTGGCGCGCACTCGCGATCGCGGGCGCAATCTCGTTTGCATGGCCGTTACTCAATTCGCCAGCAGCGACGGAAGGCCTCAGTGACATGCTCCTTGGCTCGGTCAAGAAGGCCGCCCGAGACACGGCATGGTCCACCCTAAAGCAGCTACTCACCGGACAGCAGATCACGGACATCACCTGGGACGACTTCGGCCGCCTCGTCCTGCGCCACGCGTCGCAGGATCCCCGACTGTCACAGATTCTCCTTGCTGGCGTGAGTCGACTCGGCCTGAGTGACGAGCAAGCTGCTGCCATCTTGGCAGACGTGCGCCAGGCCCTAGGAGCACAGGATGCGAGCGTCTCGGTTATGACGCGCCCAAACGGGCCGCCGACCGCGTCTGTGTTCCTGAAGAACCGCGGCATTGAGCTAGCAGCGGACCTGCTGCGCACGGGACGTGTGCGTCTCGACCTGAACGACCTTGCTGCGCTCGGTCAGCAGCTTGGGCTGCTCCAAGCGGCTCGGAGCGCGCTGGCGGATCCGAGCACTTCAACCGAGCTGGTCGCTGACGTCGGGTATCGCGGCGCGCTCACGCGGGTTGCGGAGCAACTGGAGGCACCGTGAGGGGCAGATGGCGCACGAGGGGTAGAGCATTGGGGATTCGGGCGGATATCGCGCGGAGACGGGGGCAGAAGTGACCGTCGTGCACGGCAGCACCACCGCTCGAGATCAGAGCGACATGCTCGACTTGAGCAACGTCCGCGTCGTCATCGACACTTGCGTGTTGCTCGACATCTACTCTTGTCACGACCTCGGGCGCGCTTACGACAAGCACGGGACCGACTTCCCGGACACGCCCGCTCTCACCTACCGTCGCGCGCGCGCGCGCGAGTCGCTTCTGCTCGCCGTGTATCTGCATCGCGCGCGAGCGGTGACGTGGAATCTTGCGGACGAGTCGGTACGGAAACTGCTCGAAGCGGTGCCGCCGAACGAATCCGACACGTTCGAACTCCACTACACGACCGTCATGGTGAACTATGTGCGCGATCAGGTGATTCCATGCTGGACGGCGCTCCAGGATACGCAACCGGAGACGGTGCATGGCACGGAAGCAGACGTATTCGCAGTGAACCGGGCGAAAGAACTGGGTGTTCCCATGATCACGAACGAGGGCTACACGGCGAGCGGTGTCCAGGAAACGAAGATGCGAAAGCGTGCTGCCGCGGCGGGCGTACCGGTGTTCACTCCGTGCGAGTACTGGACTCGTCGCATCGACCCTGACGATCAGGCACGCTGGTTCCTCGGCAAGTATCGCCAACGAGCCGAGCGCTACATCGCGACGCACCCGAATCCGGCATTGATCCGTGAGTCGATGTTGTGGGTAGGCGGATACTTCGAGCATGTACTGTTCGGGGTCACGGCGAGCGCGCACCGCGCAAAGGTGGCCAGGTGATCGCGGTGGCCTCCGCACGGGCCGTTGGCCGGCACAACGCCGCGCTGAAACGGTTTGCACGTCATGGGAGGACTCGACCGCCACCGAGCACCGAACCAACCGCCTCTTGCCCCCCCGACTTCGCGTGCATACTCTGCTCCTGGGCGTCGGGCCAATGAACGCAGCATCCACAAAGAAGGCGAAGGTGGTGTACGAGCCCGACATGAGCCACCGTGAAAAACATCGAGGTGAATCAAGCGCCGCGCAGCTGGTCGAGGACAACGACGGTAGGCCTCTGGGCAAGTGTTCAAACGAGATCGACGCGGACAAGGCACAGGAGCTGCTAGACGGGGGCATACGTTGGAGCCCTGCGTCGAGCCAAGGCAGAGGCAGTCCCTTGCCGACCTTTGTGTTTAACACCTACAAGGGGGTGCCCTACCGGGCGCATCGTCGTGGTAGGACGCGCTTTTTCCACGGGTTTCCCGACGTGAAAAACCGCATCCCAAGGACGGTACGCGACCAGCTGCGCGAACGCGCAGTGGACGAGGGCGAAGAAGATGCTTTTGACGCGTGGATGCGACAAACTGAGAGATACGACTAGTCATGGACTCCCCAATCCTGAGCTACGAAATCTGCTGGGAAAAGCATTCGGGCAGTGGCGCTGAAGACGCTACCTGGGGACACCTCCGCCTGCGCGTCGGCGAAGATGACCTCTGGGGAGCAGCAAACCATGAACAAGCCAACGGGATTCGCTGGACTTGGGTGGACCTTTTGGAGCACCTCGCTGAGTGTTGGCCCTGGCTCGAGTGGGAGGAGGGATGGCCGGCAGGTCCACGCGTCGCAGATCCGCGCAGGTTCCTGGCTGACTCTCAGCAGTGGCTGGCACAGCTCGCACCGAATGAAGCAGCGGAGCAGGAGGACCGCCTCTACGAGTTCAGGGTTCGCCATGATCTAGCCATGGCTATCCGTGGAAAGATCCTTCCGCCGCTGTGGGTGGTTCGGCAAGGACGACAAGTCTGGGTGGCGGGCCCGGAACACAGCGCTCTACTGCCCCACGAACAGGTTTTCAGTTGCCTCATGAATCTTGGAGACGATATCGCCGGGCGCCTGAAAGGGCTGGCTGATGAGCGCAGCGCACAGGCAGTCGACTCGTGGAAGCGCCGTGTGGACATCGATCGCAAGTTGGCCGTAGCCATTTCCATCGGTGTGGCGCCCGACGACCTTGCGGAGCTGACCGACGGCGACTTCGCTTCCGCTTTTGAGATTGATCCGAGTGCTGACGAGTTCGAGCCGAATGAGCTTCTCGCGGCAGCTCGCATGGCGGTTCCGTCCACGGACAGCTCTGTCGTCCGCACGATCGTCGCGGCAATGCGGGCTGTCAAAGTTTGCAGAACTCCCGAGTTGGATGAGCTGGCGACGCGTGCCTCGGCGTGCCTGGCGAACGAAGCGGCCAACGAAGTCAAGCCGGCCGAGCTCGGATACAAGATCGCGCGTTGGGTTCGTGACGAGCTTGGCGTCGCTGATGATGAGAAAGTCGACCCGGCTTCGATGCTCCGCAAGTGGAATGTCCACGTTGGTGAGCTTTGCGTCGACGACGATGGCATCGAAGCAGTAGCTTGCTGGGGAAGGCAGCACGGTCCGGCCATTCTCGTGAATAGGAGTGGAAGGCACTCTCAGGATGAGGCCGGGCGACGAGCCACGCTAGCCCACGAGATTTGCCACCTCCTGGTCGACCGCAGCGCCTCCCTGCCCCTCGCGGAGGTCTTCGGTGGTCACGTGTTTCGCTCTGTAGAACAACGGGCGGGTGCGTTTGCGGCACAGCTTTTAGTGCCGCGCGAGATGGCTGGTCGTGCTTTTCTGAACGCCAGGTCGCCTGGCGACGTTCTTTCATCGCTTGCGGGGAAGTACGGAGCGAGTCGGGAACTCATTGCCTGGCAAACGTACAACAGCGGCGCAGGCATGAACTGGGGCACGTTCGTGCTGCTGCGCAACCAGGTGAGTCGCCCGGAACGATTCCTTTGGAACGTGGCCTCTGGTCGTCGCTGAGCCGTCTTGAAGCCATGCGCGTTGCTCACTGGGGTCTACGCCTCGGCCGCCAGGGTCCACGCCCCAGCCCGTACGCGCGCCTTCCTCGTGCTCGGACACATGCTGTCGCTGAGGCGCGTGAGATGCGGCGACTTCGCTACTTCGTCGACGGCGTCGTAGGGCAGGAATGCGCAGCGCTCCCGAAGAGGCGTTTGATAGAGCAAACCAAGGGTTGGCCGGTTGGCCGACGAACAGCGAACCAAGCTGGAGCGGGCTGCCCGCGCACCGTCGACCGTGTCATTCTTGCTGTGCCGCGCGCAGTGACTGATCCGTGGGCTGCATGCGCATACAAGGACCAAGCGGGGTCCCATTTCGCTGAGCAGCCGCGACCTCGTCCTTGCGCCAAGACGCGCATTCCTCACCTGTGACAAGGCACACATACTGTTTCCCACCCAGCACGTGCTCCGTGTAGAAACAAAACGCGTGATCCTGGGTGAAGCAATTCTCCGGTGTGCTTCCGGGAAAGCTACCTGGGTCGTTCGGCGACCTGCACAACGTGAGTGGTTCGACGCCGCATTCGCGTTCAGCGTTGCCGCGCTGCGGCACCTTGAAGCAGTAGAACTTCGCTTCCGGCGACGTCGTGCTCTTGTCGCACGCAACCACCAAGGCGCCTGCCGCGAGCAACGTGGTGAAAAGCCTCAAGCCAGCACGACAGAACAGCCGGGGCGCGCGTGCATCGGGCATGCTCCAATCCTAGCCGACCAAGTCGGGCACTCACAGCACTTCCAGTCGGCGCCCGGCGGGCGACTCACTTCCACAAGGCTTCGCCGCGGGCGCGCACATCATCCTTCCTCCCCAAAAAGGCAGATGGTGGTTCAAATCGCTCTTCGCTCCCCGTCGCCACTGGACTAGCTTCCTCGGAGGGGCATGGCACAAAACACCACCGGCGCCGAAGTCCGCACACACATCGTTCACGCGCTCGAAGCCGACATGGTCGGGCCCTTCGAGGGCGCCGATGCGCACGCCACGAGTGAAGAAGTTCTGCGCCTCAAGCCGTCCCGCTGGTACCTCACCGGATTTCTCGCCCCCGTGGGTGCGCGGCCGGAGCCCGATCCGACGGACGACGACGAGGTGGGCGCCGGAGACGATACGGACACGGACGAGTTTGCGCCGACAGATCCACAGCCGAAGCAGAAGCTACGCATGCCCGCGTCGATCGGGATGAGCGTACTTTTGCCACCGGGCAGCAGCACCGACAGCGTTATCGTGCGCGTTCGTTACGCGACGTACGCGCGGCTCTCATTGAAGAAGGCAGGGATCGAGAGCGCTGACGCGGAGAATTCGCGCAAGGCAGTGTGGAAGCGCGTTCCGCGGCCCGCTGCGGAAGTGCGCGTGCCGTTGGACGCTGCGGTCTTGTCCAAGGGCGTCGCGGTGCCGGATTCCGGCGGCGTATACATCGAAGGCACGTTGCGCGATGCGGGCGAAAGCCACGGACTTGCGGCGGGCACGCGCGCGCTGTCGCTGTTCGTGGTGAATCGTCTGCCGGTGGACGCGGCTCCGGCGATGTTGGATCAGAGCTTCATCTTCCAGGTGTGCTTGGAAGTGGAGGCGCCCATGGGTCTGGTCCCGCGTCCCAATCGTCGCGACGAGCGCGCGAGCGAGCACGACCAGCGCGTTTTAGATCTGCAGTTCCGCGACCACGTGGAGTTCGCGGTCGGACACGGCGTGGCGGTGGAAGTCGACGTGCGCGACGACGCGTGTCACGTGGCGCGCACTGCGTTCTTGCCGCGATCAGAAGTACGTCGCGTTGTGACGTTCGATCAGTCGCAGGCCGAAACGCGCATGTCCGCACTTGCTGCTCTCGATAGCGCAGACGCGGTGCGAAAAGCGCTCGGCCCGCTGCCACAAGAATATGCCGACTGGATTGCCGGGCAGCGTCAGATCGCCCTCGACACCGACGGTCGCCGCGAGATGCGCGATCAGTTGATGGACGAGGCCGACCGCGCGCGGGCGCGCATTGCCGACGGCATCGAGCTGCTCGCCACGGACGAACAGGCGCGGCTTGCGTTCACCCTCGCCAACGAGGCCATGGCTGCCGCCGCGCGCCAGCGCAACCCCGAGCGCGGCGAGCCGCGCTGGCGCCTGTTCCAGTTGGCGTTCGTGCTCTTGAACTTGTGCGGCACCAGCAGCGACATTCATCCCGATCGCAAGAACGTTGAACTGATCTTCTTCCCGACCGGCGGCGGGAAAACAGAGGCATATCTGGGCGTCATCGCCTACGCGCTGTTGCTGCGGCGCTTGCGCCGCGCACAGGAACCCGACGGCGGACTCGGCGTGGCCGTTCTGCTGCGCTACACGCTGCGCCTCCTGACCTTGGACCAGCTCGGTCGAGCTGCGACACTGATCTGCGCGCTCGAACAGATCCGCAAAGCGAAGCCGGAACGCTTCAGCCCCGAGCGTTTCGCAATCGGTCTGTGGGTCGGTCGCTCCGCAACGGCGAACACGCTCGCCGACGTGCAACGCCGCATCATCGACTACAAGAACAGCACGTCCCAGAACGCGCTCTCGCCGTTTCCCCTCACGCAGTGCCCGTGGTGCACCAAGCCGCTCACCAAAGACAGCTTCGTGCTCACCGGCCCGCGCAGCAAACCCACCGCGGTCGTGGTCTCCTGTTCAGACTGGCGCGAGTGTCCGTTCTCGCCGCAAAAGAGCCCCGACGGTCTGCCGGTCTTGTTCGTGGACGAACAAATCTATCGCGAGCTGCCGTGCTTCATCGTCGCGACGGTCGACAAATTCGCCATGCTGCCCTGGCGCGGCGAGACGGGCATGTTGTTCGGACGCGTCAGCGGCCGCGAGGGCACACGCTTTTTCGGAGCAGTCGACAAGAAGTTGCCGAAGACCGCCACGCCGCTGCCCGCTGGTCTGCGTCCACCGGAACTGATCGTGCAGGACGAGTTGCATCTCATCTCCGGACCGCTCGGTACGATGGTTGGCCTCTACGAAACCGCCATCGAGGCGTTGTGCACCGCTGAGCTTCCCGCCGCTGCGTCTGCCTCCGGCTCGGAACCGCCGCCGTCGCGTTTGCCGCGTGCAGTTCCGAAGATCCTCGCGTCCACGGCCACGGTGCGTCGCGCCGATCGGCAGATCAAAGCGCTCTTCAATCGCGACATGACGCAGTTCCCGCCACCCGGCGTCAATGATTCCGAAACGTTCTTCGCGACGGTCGACCGCAAGAGTCACGGCCGCCTCTACTTGGGCGTTGCCGCCGGCGGTCGCAACATGAAAGCCGTCTTGCTGCGCACCTACGTCACGCTGCTCGCAGCCGGCGCCCACGAGTACAATCCGAAGGCAGATCCCGCCCAATCCGCCGACGCTTACATGTCGCTCGTAGGCTACTTCAATAGCTTGCGCGAACTCGGCGGCATGCGCCGGCTAGTGGAGGACGAAGTCCGAATCCGCGCTTCTCAAGTCGGCAGCTTGAAACCCGTCGCTTACCCCGGGGCGCACCCATGGCTCGCTAGTCGTGATCTGAAGAAGGAGCCCGTAGAACTCACGTCCCGCGAAAGCACCGGCAACATTGCCCAAGCCAAAGCGCGCTTAGCCGCACCGTATGCCGATCGCGCTAGCGTGGATGTTGCCCTGGCCAGCAACATGATCTCTGTCGGTGTCGACATCGAGCGCCTGGGTCTGATGGTCGTCGCCGGCCAACCGAAATCCACCAGCGAATACATCCAAGCATCAAGTCGCGTTGGACGACAGCACCCGGGTCTGGTCGTCACCGTGATGAACCTGCACAAGTCCCGAGACCGCTCGCACTACGAACGTTTTGTCAGCTACCACGAGAGCTTCTATCGATCAGTCGAAGCCACCAGCCTCACGCCGTTCTCCGGACCCGCATTGGAGCGGGGCCTGGCCGGTATGTTGGTCGGCTTGACACGCCACAGCGATCCCGAGCTCTCGCCGCCCAGCGGATTCATGCTCCTGCCCGAACATCCAGAAGTGGAGCAAATCGTTGTGCGCTACATCTCAGAGCGTGGGCGCTTGCAAGCGGCCGGACTCAGCGCCAACGACGAGCAGCGCTTGTTCGACGAACTGCGCAAGAAGGCAAAAAACTTGTTCGAAGCCTGGCGCGCGATCATCATCGAGTCGCGCCACGAATCTAGCTCTCGCACGTACTCGCGTTACGAAGAAGTGAAAGACGCCAAGCCTCTGCTGTGGAGCGTCGTCGACCCCGTAGAAAAGAAGCCGCGCCGCGATCAACGCGAATACAAGTTCGCTGCGCCCACCAGCATGCGCGACGTGGAACCCAGCGTGCACCTTTGGTTGCACAAGGGTCGCGGCCTGGATACGGAGGGCCGTCCCAGTGGCTAAGTTCAAACGCGGCGGTGGCGAACCGCCCACGGGCTCCGTCCGCGCGAGCCAAGTGGTGACCAGCTTTGGTCCAGGCGCCATGGTCGACATGGTCGACTGTTCTGGCTTGGTGGGTGGTTTGGATTTTTGGGGGTTTGGGCGTCAACGTATCAGCATCGAAGAACCGCGTCTCCGCGATGCCATCGCGCGTCGGTTAGCCAAAGCGGGACGCAGCCTACGCAAAGACCAACCGTTCCTCGCGCCACCCGTCGGAGACGATTCGGATCCGACGCGAGCGGTTGGCATTCGCCTGCTCGAGTTCCCGCGCTGGTTCGTGTGCCAGAACCCACACTGTCGCCGCCTAGTGCGCGCCGACGGCCTGGACGTCAAACGTGATCGCCGCATCCACCGTTGCGATACCGGCAGCCCCACGGAATGCGTGCCGGTCCGTTTCGTCGGCGCATGCCCGCAGGGCCACTTGGACGATTGGCCCTGGATATTCTTTGCACACGACGAAGCCACCGGCGGCACGTGTGAAGCGCCGCAGCTCAGCCTGCTGGAAGGTGCCAGCGGTGACTTCTCAGAGATCGTTGTGCACTGCACCTGTGGCGCATTCCGCAAGCTCGGAGAAGCCTTGCGCAAGGAAGCCAATCCGCACTGCGGTGGGATCCGTCCCTGGCTCGGTACAGAGGGCGTGGAGCCCTGCCAAAACAACGAGCGCCTTCGGCTACTGGTGCGCACCGCCAGCAACTCCTACTTCTCCCAAGTGGAAAGCGCGCTCTCGATCCCCAGCGACGAAACCGAAGCACTGATGTCGCGGGTGCAGCAGGCGTGGAGTGTCCTTCAAGCGGCCACCAAGGAAACGTTGCCCGCATTTCGCCAGATCCCGCTGGTGGCAGAAGCCCTGCACACCTACTCCGACGCCGAAGTGCTCGACGCCGTGCGGGCCGAGAAGAGCGGTGTCCCATTGGAACGGGACCCATTGCGCACCGCCGAACACAAACAGTTCATGACGCAGCCTCAGGAACGCGTCGGTGAACTGCCGGACGAAGATGACGAGTTCTTCGCGCGCACCGTTTCGCCCCAAGGAGGACTGCCACTCGGACTTGGGCGTGTCGTGCTGGCTCAGAAACTGCGCGAAGTTCGCGTCGAAATCGGGTTCACGCGCATCGACTTTCCCTCGCCGGATTTGCAGGGCGAGTACGACCTAGCACTGCGCACTGCGCCACTCGGGCTGAACACGGATTGGCTGCCAGCCACGGAGATCCGCGGCGAAGGCATCTTCCTTGAGCTTGATCCGGACCGAGTAAGAGAGTGGGAGTCGCGCAAAGCGGTCTTGGAGCGCGGCCGCGAACTGCTCGCAGGCTTCGACGCCCAGTACAGCGACGTGGCTAGCGACGGACGCCCAATGTTTCCCGGCCTACGCTTCTACTTGCTGCACTCGCTCTCGCACTTGCTGTCGAACGCGCTCTCGCTCGAATGCGGGTACGCGGCCAGCGCCATTCGCGAACGCATCTATTGCTCTGCCGGCGACGACGACTATCACATGGCCGGCATCCTCCTCTCCACCGGCACACCCGGCACCGAAGGCACCCTCGGCGGGCTGGTCGATCAAGGCCGCTACATCGGTCACCACCTGTCCCGCGCGCTGGAGCTTGGCAGCCTATGCTCCAACGATCCTGTGTGCGCCTCGCACTCCCCCGAAAAAGATCTCGCTGAGCGCTATCTCGAAGGCGCCGCATGTCACGGATGTCTGTTCATCGCAGAGTGCTCCTGCGAGCGCTTCAACCGTTACTTGGATCGCGCGCTCGTAGTGCCAGTCATCGGCTGCGACCCCGCGCTCGCATTCTTCGGTGACGCATGAAAAAGCCGGGGGGCCTCACCGAACTTTCCAGCTCCGATCTAGAACGGCTGCACGCCGTTCTCTCTCAGGACTCCGCACAAGCCACGGTAACTGAAGCCACGCTCTCAGCAGCCGGCGACACCTGCGTGCGCGTCGCCGCCGAAATGATCGGCCTACCCCGCGCCGCAGCCCGCTTCGCCGTGGACGCCGCCCTGGCTGAACGCCGCGCCACCCGCGCCGCCAAACTCGACCTAGTCTGGACCGGCCCCGACCCCCGCGTCAGCACCGCCCGCTACACCGCCAACGCCGTGCGCGAACTCTTCGCCTCCGCAAAGAAGAGCGTACTCGTCGCCGGCTACAGCTTCGACCACGGCACCGACATTTTCGAGCCCCTACACGCCGCGATGCGAGACCGCGAAGTGAGTGCGTCGCTCTTTCTCGATATCGCGACAAACGAATTCGGCGAAGAACCCAAACGCTACGTCGACAACTTCGTAAAGAATCTGCTCACCAAGAACTGGCCCTTCGGCGCCCCGTTCCCAACCGTCTACTACTACCCGCCCACGATCGTAAACGGTCCCTACGCCAGCCTGCACGCCAAGTGCATCGTCGTCGACGAACGCAAAGCCCTCGTAACGAGCGCCAACTTCACCGACCGCGGCCAAACCCGCAACATCGAAGTCGGCGTACTCATCGACGATGCGGCTTTCGCGAAGCAACTATTGGAGCAGTGGTGGCAAGCGGTGAGTGCGGGGGTGGTGGTTAAGGTTCCGCATGCATAGGACGCACGCAAAGATGAGGTACAGGTAACGGTGTCTTGGGGGATGTCATGGCGGTTCGTTCACTAAGTTCGCAACAAACCGAAACTGCGGCGAATTCGGTTGCTCAGAGCCCGGACTTTCGCGTTGCCGCTCGAAGCGTTTGGCGCTTTGCGCTTTCGACGGGGGCGTTTCGCGACTGCGTAAACGGCGTGGTCACGGAGCAAGAAGAATATGCGCGTGCTTTGCACTCAATCCAGCGTCGCTGGGTGGAGCTCCAGATGGTTCCCGCGCCTGGCCTGCGCAAACCGGAACTCCACCCTGTGCCGGATCCACGCAGCGTTGATCCGTGGGGGGCAGATCCCCAAACGATTGAAGAAGACTCGCTTCGGATCTGTGCATGCCCGACGTGTTTCGGGGACAAGCGCGTGGTTTGTGCGGTCTGCTCCGGCACAAGTCAACTGCGCTGTGGGTTCTGCGGCGGCGGAGGAAGCGTGGCCGGCCAGCGCGGTCCCAAGAATTGTCCAACCTGCCGAGGTCGCGGAACGCAGAAATGTTACGAGTGTCGCAGCGGGCAGGTGGACTGCCCAAGCTGCGAACGTGCTGGTCGTGTCGAAGCTTGGCTAGTCCTCCGCACCAGCATCTGGCACCAAGTACGCGTTTCCTCGAAGAACGCAAGCCGCTTGCACCCTTTGGTGGAGGACGCCGCGGATTTCGATCGCAGCCCAGCAGAGCTACCCACCGATTTGCTCACTGATGAGTTTGTCGACGAGGGCCGCCTGGAGACAAGCATTCGCCCGGAGCTGGACTCGTGGATGGATCGCTTGGAGCGCTCTCGAGTGCAGAACTTCTCAGCCGATATTGTGCACTTCGGATATGCGACCGCGCTTGGCGTCGGAGTGCTCGATGTCGCGGGCAAGCCTCCGACGGTCCTGAGCTCCAGCAACACGGCGCCGCTCAAGTTTCGGCTCATTGCGGTTGCGGTGGCGGCTTGCCTTGGCGCAGTTGTCGCGTTTGCGTTGATGGGCGGGTACGCCGGTCGCGGCCAGTGGTACTTGCTGCACGGATCCAGTGGTGTCGTCACGCTGTTGGGCGTGACATTTGTCGGTTTCACGACATGGGCCGCGCTGGGACTCACGTTGGCAAGGAGCGCACGTACAACGTTGCGCGCAGTCGTTCCGTCCGCTGGTTCTGCGCTGCTCTTGCTTGGGATTGCCTTGGTCTTCGCGTTTACCGGGCCAAGCCTGAAACGCGCCGAGCAAGCGCTCGCCAGCGGCGATGTGGGCAGAGCGACCGCCGAGGCGCGGGGCCTCATCTCTGACAACAAAGATGTGATGTGGGCTCAGGGTGTACTGGACGAGGTACACCTTCGGAGCGTCAAGTCGCAGCCAACTGTGCAACTCACGTCGGCAGCGATCGCAAGCAGCTGGTATTCCGAGGCAAAGCGGACCGCGGCCATAGCTGTTCTCGAACCACGTGCGGCAGCGGAGGTTTCCACCGCGTGGAAGACCGAGGATCTACCGGCCCTGGACGCCCTGGCGGAACACTTGGCCGCGCCCTTGCCCGCACACGCCGCAAGGGCAGGCGGCTTGGCCAAGCTACTACGTGCGCGCGACTGCGCGGAAAAGGAGGACCTGACCTGCGCCTCACGAGAACTTGTCGGCGTCTCCGATCCCTCCGTGCGTTCCGAGAGGAAGATCATCGAAGGCACGATAGTCACCACCGCTCGCGAGCAGCTCACGGCGAGCGTAGACAAGGCGGAACGCGCCACCGACGCTCGAACGCGAGCGGGTCGACTGCTTGCGTCAATCAAGATCGCCACGGTCGTTGAAGACTTGACGGGACGCGCGTCCACGCCGTCCAAAAAGGAGCTTCAGAGCCGCTACAGCGTCGTAGAGCGAGTGGCGCTTCGTGAAGAGGCCGTTGCAGCAGCGAAAGCAAAGGCGATCGCAAAGCGCGAAGAGGCCGTCGAAAACGCACGCAAACGCCGCGAAGAGGCCCAAGAGCGCGCCGCAAACCGCGCGAACGCGGCGTTGCGCTGCGCTGATGGTACGTTGTCGCCGACATGCACTTGCGGAAGGCCGCGGCGAGGCTGCTGCTCACACCACGGCGGCGTTGTGGGATGCTCTGCGGACTAGCGAGCCAACCAACCCACCGAGACGTAACGGTCGGACTGAACAAAGTGGCGTCTAGCTGGGGCGGTCGCCCCAGGGATCTGAACCGCCCTACCGCCGCTTGAATCCCCGCACAAACGCTTCTTGCCCGCGGGTTTCGATGGCAGCTTTGCGCGCGGCGCGCGTGATGCGCATGGCATCAGTCGGTTCGTGGCCACGAGCGATGAGACAACACGCGGCCACGAGCCCTGTTCGGCCCAGGCCGCCCCGGCAGTGGATGACCACATTCTGGCCGGCCGCGGTGGTTTCCAGGATTTGGTCGACCAGGGCGACAAGGGGTTCGACGGCGCTTGGGATGCCAGCATCTGCAAACGGGAAGCGAAGGACGCTCAGCTCAACGGCCCCGGCAGCTTTCACAAGCTCCGAGATCTGCAAGCTCGCCAGCTCGTGGTCTTCAACCAGGGATACGAGCATGCTCACGCTGTAGACCGTCCGGAGGCGCTGCAGGTCTTGAGTCAGGTCGCGGTCCCAATCCCCCGCGATCCCCTGCGCCTTCTTGCCCGGCGCGAAGGTCAGACCGATCTTGCCCGGCAGCCCGACGGCCTCGGCGGGCAAGAAGTCCACCCGGATGGGATGGCTTGTGGACGTCTTCACCTCGCTGGCCATGACGGTCGCAGTGTAGCGGGTGTTGCTAGCTTCGTGGTTGCGTTTGGCTGCGGCTTTCCCGACAGGGCGACAAGTGCGACAGAAACCGTCGCTCCATGTCATCGGCACTCATAGTGCTGGCCCGCGCTGCGCCGCGGGCAGAAACAGGCGGGTCGATGAACTGGTGCGAGGAACACCCTCCGAACACTGGAGGCCTTCGGCTTCTGCCCGTCGCAGCCGGCAAGACCTTCACGGCAACGCACTGCGTGCACTTGGGTTCGTTCGCACTCCCAAGGCGGAACGGGGGTTGCGTACACGCACGCCCACGACCTACCCTTGCCAGGATGGCGAGTTGGACAGGTGGCGATACAGCGTCGCGGCGTCTGAGAGGTCAGGCGGGCTGGAAGTCCTGGCGCGGGTGGGCGATGACACTTTGCTTGCTCCTCGGTGCTTGCGGCGCAACGAGGCACAAGATGGTCGGGACGAACTTGTACGACATAGATTGCCCGAACGGCCTGGCGGAATGCAGCCGGCGGGCGGATTCGCTCTGTCGCAATGACTACGAGGCAGTTGACCGTTTGGACAACGGTGGGATCCGAGTGCGCTGCCGTCAGCCTGGAGAAGCCTCGCGGAATCCCGACCCAACGCGCTACGCGGAGAGCCCTGAAGAGGACACGGAGGACACGGCAACGAGCCCGGCCGAGCCGCCCCGGGCGAATCTCTTCTATTGTTCGATGCGTCCGGTCGCACCTGGTTATCCTCGAGAGTGCGTAACGAACGAAAGCCGGTGCGCCGCGGTTGGGGAGTGTTTCAGGCGCGCGGTCGCCTATTGTTGCAATCGACCAAGTCACGCGCACGCGGGCCACCTCACGGCTGCGTGTGCGCCAACTGAGGAAGAGTGCGGACAATTCTGCAATCGGCAACTCCCAGGGCGTTCGTCTTGCTACAAAGCGCTACCCGACGAAATACCCGCATCCGGTGACCTAGAGTGACGTGATGAGCTCGGATGGGCGAGCGCGCTGGTCTCGGGCAACACGAGGCTCCACTGCTGCGCAGCGCGGCAAGCCGCCTTGAATTATCTTCCAATCGAACGCGCCAACAGCATGTCAATAACCGCAAGGCCTCAGACATGCAGCCGCGCCTTCCGCCTTGCCCCTGAGCCGCACCCGCCTGACCCTTCGCCAGGTCCGCCATGCGCCTCACCTCCTCCACCACCACCCTCTCCCCAACCGATCTCAGCGCTTTCGCCGAGTGCTCCCACCGCACGCTGCTCGACTTCGCTGCGGCTCGGAAGCTCCTGAAGCGCCCCGGGCGCAACGAGATCGAACTCGAGCTGCTCGAGAAGCGCGGGCGCGAGCATGAAGCGCGGGTGCTGGCTCATTTTCAAGGGCAGGGCTTGGAGGTGCACACGGCGTCGTTGCATCTGACAGATCCGGAGCGCGGCGCTCGGGAAACCGCGGAGGCGATGGGGCGCGGGTTCGATGTGATCTACCAGGGCACGCTGCTGCAGGACGGTTGGGTGGGGCGGCCGGACTTCCTGCTCAAGGTGGACGACGGCCATTACGAACCCGCGGATGCGAAGCTTGCGCGGAGTGCCAAGGCTGCGGCGATCCTGCAGCTGTGCGCGTATGTGGAGGCGCTTGGGGCGACGCAGGCGCGGGCGCCGGAGCACTTTCACTTGGCGCTTGGCACGGAGCCACTGGACTTGCCGAGGCTGCGAGCGGCGGACTTCATGGCGTATTACCGGCGGGCGAAGGCGCAGCTGGGCGAGTTTGTGCGGGAGATCGGGCAGCGGGAAGATCTGGCGGCGAGCATCGAAGTAGCCGGCGGGCAGCTGCAGGAGCGCGCGACCAGCAGCGAGGGCAAAGACGCGCGCAATGGTCTGCCCTACCCCGAGCCCGTTTCGCACTGCGGCGTGTGCGATTGGTGGAAGCGCTGTGAGGATCGGCGACGCGCGGACGACCACCTGTCCCTGGTTGCCAGCATCACGCGCAAACAGCGCGACCGACTGGCGGACCAGTGCACGACCCGCGTGACGGAGCTTGCCGCGCTGTCGCCCAGCGCCCGGGTGCCCGGCATCGAGCCCGAGCCGCTGACGCGCATCCGCGAGCAAGCGCGGATCCAAGTCGAAGGCCGCGAGGAGAAGCGGACGAAGCACGAGCTGCTTGCGGACTTTGATCCCGGCAGCGGGCTGGAAGCGCTGCCGAAGCCGAGCCCAGGGGACTTGTTCTTCGATCTGGAGGGCGATGCGTTCTACGAGTCCACGGGGCTGGAGTATTTGTTTGGGCTGGTGGAGCTGGGGCAGATCTCGCGCAGCTTCACCGAGCGCACCGCAGCAGGCCCACCGAAATACCTATCCCACTGGGCCACGAGCCGCGTCGAAGAGAAGGCGGCATTCGAAGCCGTCATCGATCGCATCCAGGCGGGCCGCGCGGAGCTGGCGGACATGCACGTGTATCACTTCGGCCATCGTGAAGCGGACGCGGTGCGGCGGCTTTCGTGTTTTCACAAGACACGGGAAGACGCGGTGGACGACATGCTGCGCAATCACGTCTTCGTGGACTTGCATCGCATCGTGCGACAGTCCCTGCGCGCCTCCGTGGAGAGCTACAGCCTGAAGCTGCTCGAGCCGCTGTACGGGTTCACGCGCAAGACCGAAGTGCGCGATGCGGCGCGGGCGATGCAGCTGTTTGGGCGTTTCCTGGAGCTGGGCGGGCCAGACGGAAGCGAGGCCACGCGGGACGTGATCGCTTCGTACAACGAAGAGGACTGCCTCTCGACCTGGAAGCTGCGGGAGTTCTTGGAAGCGGCGCGGCCGCGGCTGGAAGCGGAGTTGGGGCGAGCGTTGGCGCGGCCGAAAGAAGCAAGCAGCGCCGATGACGAGGCGCAGAAGCGACGCGCGGAGAAGGACCGGGTGCTGCAGGAGGTGGTCGCAGATCTGACGCGCGGACTACCCGAGGACGCGGCAGAGGACAGCGACGAAGCTGGGGCACGCCGACTGCTTTCGGTGCTGCTCGACTTCCACTGGCGGGAAGCGAAGTCCGGCTGGTGGGAGTACTACCGGGCCGCGGAGCTTGCGCCCTCAGAGCGCTTGGAAGACAGCGCGGCACTGGCTGGACTGCAGTTCGTAAGCGTCGTCGAGGAAGTCAACCGCTCCGCCATCTATCGCTACGCATTTCCACAGCAGCGCCATGCCATCCGCACGCGCGGCAGCGTGGACCCCGACTCGCACGAAGACCCCAACAAGTTCAAGAGTGTCAACGTGGTCGCCATCGGCGAACAACACGTGGACATCAAGCGCCAGCGCAGCCGGGAGCGAGAGCACCCTTCTGCTCTGATCCCGGGTGGCCCGATCAACACGGAAATCTTGAAAGAGAGCCTGCTCGAACTTGGGCGCCAGGTGGTGGCTGCAGCGGACGGTGACGTCGGCACGGCGGCTTGGGACTTGTTGCGGCGCCATCCGCCTCGACTGACCAGCGGCGCGGCTTCGTCGGCTGCGCTGCAGCTTCCGGGTGAGAGCGAAGCGCAGGCGCTGCTGCGCATGGTGCCGCTGCTCGATGGCTCGGTGCTTTCGATGCAGGGTCCGCCGGGCTCGGGGAAGACCTACTTGGCCGCGCAGTTGATCGGGCACCTCGTGGAACAGGGACAGCGCGTGGGGGTGACGGCGGGCAGTCACTCCGTGATCCGGAACTTGCTCGACAAGGCCGTGGAGATCGGCGCGGTGGCCGCGCAGCGCGTGGCGCACCACGGCGGTTCGAGCGACGACGCCAGTGTCGATGACGACGACGACACTATCGCGCGCAGCACAGACTACAAAAAGCTGCGCGCCACGCTGGATAGCGGCAAGGTGGTGCTGGTGGGCGGCACCGCCTGGGCCTGGGCCAACGACGCGATGCAGGGCAGCGTGGATACGCTCATCGTCGACGAAGCGGGGCAGATGTCCCTGGCGAACGTGGTTGCGGCCTGCCGCGGCACGCGCAATCTGGTGCTGGTGGGGGATCCGGCGCAACTCAGCCAACCGAGCAAGGGCGTGCATCCACCGGGCACGGAGCGCTCCGCCCTGGAGCACGTGCTTTCGGATGCCGCCACCATGCCGGAGCATCTGGGTCTCTTCTTGCGGCATACCCGACGCCTGCATCCGGCGATCTGCGGGTTCACCTCCGACATCTTCTACGCAGGCCGGCTGTCGGCATTGCCGGAGTTGGCGAAACAGCAGATCACCGCGCAGGGCGCCTGCCGCCTGGCCGGTGCGGGCCTGCGCTTCGTGCCCGTCCGCCACGACGGCAACACAGACGAATCCGAAGCCGAGGCTGCGGCGATCGCCGAACTGATCGACGAGATGCTCGCTGCCAAGGCGCAGTTCGTAGACGAAGAGGGCCGGGCACGTGCGTTGACTCGCGACGACATGCTCGTGGTGGCGCCGTACAACATGCAGGTCGCCTTGCTGCGCAGCCGATTGCCTGGAGTGCGCGTGGGCACCGTGGATAAATTCCAGGGCAAGGAAGCCCCCGTGGTGTTCTTCTCGTCCGCCGCATCGAGCATTGAAGACGCGCCCCGCGGCGCGGGCTTTCTGCTCGACCCCAGCCGCCTGAATGTCGCCACATCCCGAGCGCGGGCGCTCTCGGTGATTGTCGCGAGCCCGTCCCTGCTCGCCGCGCGCTGCCGCACTCCGGAGCAGATCAAGCTGGTGAACGCGCTGTGCGCATTCGTGGAGCGGGCGGAGATGGTGACGTGGGGCGGCTAATCACACCCACATGTCGGACTCAACGTCCCGTCACAACACGCGGCGCGTCCGCCTTCGCAGCCGCAAACGCCTTTGTGGTGCGAGCAACAGCCGCGGCGGGCGACGTCGGGCTCTGGGGACTTGGCGCCGAGGGGCAGCGCTAGGGCGAAGAGCCCGGTGGCAAAGAGCGAAACAATGAGTCGGCGCATGTGGTGTACCCCCAGCGCACCAATGTACCGCGTGAACGTTCACGCGAACACGGAGCGCTGCGGCGCGAACGCGTTTTGGTGCGCGCTTCGCCCACACTGGATCACACTGCCGAGCGCCACGCTGCTGACGCGCTGCGTGGCCCATGGCGAGAAGAGCGGCCCAGTGCCGCCACATGTCCGCGACACAAACAACCAACAAGAAGCAAGCTGGCGCCCTCCTGTCTTCCACGGCGCGAGCGACACGCCGCGCGACCTCGATGACGTCGTCGCTCATTTCGAGCTGAGCCCGCCTCGAAGACCGCGGCTGCCCTGAGCGCAGCATCTGGCAGGCGGGTTCGGGGAGGTGTCGCTGCTTGGCGCGAAAGCGAAGTACCATCCTGGACCGCGATGCCTCCCGGTCTGTATCCCCAAGCTGGACCGCGGCCGACGACGAGTCGGGCGGAGCAGGCGCTGTATCGAGCGCTGGGCACGGGGCTGCCGGAGGGGTGGACGGCGTGGCATTCGCTGCGCGTGCGCACGGGGCGGGGCTTCGAGGGTGAGGGCGACTTCGTGATCGCGGTGCCGGGGCGCGGCGTGATCTTGTTGGAGGTCAAGGGCGGCGCGCTTGAGGTGCGCGATGGGCAGTGGCTGCAGAATGGTCGGCGCCTGGAGCGCATGCCGCGAGAGCAAGCGCTGGGCTTTCGCGCCACGCTGCTGAACAAACTGAAGGAAGGTGGCTTGCGCGAGCTGCCCTTCTTTGCGGTGGCGGTGGCGTTTCCGGACACGGCCTTCAGCGTGGAGCCCACGCAGGGGGACGTGCAGGGCGCGCTTTTGGGTCAACAAGACTTGCCGTACCTGAGCGACGCGCTGCCGGAGCTGGCGTCGCGGCTCTTGGATGGCAAACGCGTGCCGGCGGACGACGCGTGGATCGCTGCGCTGCATGCGCTGTGGGGACACACTTGGGCGCCGCGACTGACGCTGGGCGATCGCGTGCGGCTGCGCGCGGACGAGCTCTTGCCCCTGGATGCGGACCAAGTGGCGGTGCTGGACTTGGTGGACGAAAACGAGCGGCTGCTGGTCAGCGGCGGGCCGGGCACGGGCAAAACGCTGGTGGCGCGGGAGCTGTGCGGGCGCTTCGAAGCCCGGGGTAAGCGGCCAGTGCTGCTGTGTTCGACGCGGGCGCTGGCCACGGCGCTGCGGGCTGGTGGGCTGAAGAACAGCTGGACGGTGCGGCAGTTTGCAGCGGAGTTGCTGGAAGCGACAACGCAGACGGTGCAGGACGGCGCGCCGCAGGAGCAGTGGACGGCGGAGACCTGGGATCGGGTGCCCACGCTGGCCGCGGAGCGTGGCATCGAGCCGGTGCGGGAGCTGTTCGATGCGGTGATCGTGGACGAAGCGCAAGATCTCTCGGACAGCGATTGGACATTCGTGCGTGCGCTTTCGGATGGGCGACCGCTGTGGGCGTTCATGGACGAAGGGCAGCGCTTCTGGGATGAACGCCAGTGCCCGCGCGAGCTCTTCCCCGCGAGCTTCAAGCTGCCCGGGCGCTATCGCTGTCCGGATGCGCTGGCGCGCTTTGCCGATCAGTATCGCGCAGCAACCGCGGGCGCTCCCCCGCCCCCGGACGGCGCCTTCGACGAGCTGCGCGTTGTGCCGGTCGATGACGAAGCGGCCCTGGAGTCCGCAGTGGTTGCGGAGATCCATCGCGCCCGGAAGGACGGCGCGCGGCCCGAGCACATCGCGGTGCTGTCCCTGGGCGGGCAAACCCGCACGACCCTGTGCGCGCGGGGCGACATCGGCGGCGTGCCTGTGGTGCGCGCCGACGATCCCGACGCCCACGACGCCCTGGTGGCCGATACCTTCCTGCGCTTCAAGGGGCTGGAGCGTCCCTACGTGATCGTCACGGAGCTTGCCCGCGGCACCAAGAAGTACGACGTGCGCATGCATGTCGCGCTCACGCGGGCGACGGTGGGCTGCGTGGTGGTGGCGACGCGGGAGGCGATCGCGGGGGACGCGCGGCTTGCGGGGGTTTTGGGGGACGGCTGAGTGCGGGGAGCGGGCGGGTTGCACGGTGTTGGACCCTGCGTCGCATTGAGCGTTCTTTCCGCGGAGCTGCGGAAGTTCTCAGAGATCAGGAATCGGGTCCGTTGGCACGTTGGCACGGCGGCCGCACCGCGCCCGGGGGCGCAGCAGGTTACGGCGCTGCAAAGCCAACTCGTCGGCTTGCTCGGACGCAGAGAGGATGCTTAGGGTGCCCGTGCGCAGCGGGCACCGCGGTCATGCGTGCGATCAGCGCCAAAGTGACGAGCGGACGCCAAGAGGCTAGAGATGTTGTTTTGCCACGCGCCGCCTCGGAAGACGTGACTCGGCCCCCCGTTGTCGACGGTGCAGTTCTCGCAAGGCATGATGTAGAAGTCGATGTAGTTATCCCGTACCCACTCGGCCACGTTTCCCGAAAGATCCGCCTGGCCCCACCTGCCATCGCCAGCTGGGTACGACCCGACGTTCGCCGTGGACGCCGTCCCGCTGCGGTGCGCGTGATAGCTCTGAATGAATGGGTTCCCGGGCGGTTCTGACCACGGATAGACACGTTGCTCGCTGCCCCCGGAAGCCGCGTAGTTCCACTCCGCCTCCGTCGGCAAGCGGCCACCGTCCCAAATGCAGAACGCGAGGGCGTCATACCAGTTCAGGCAGTTGATCGGTCGCTGTTCATTCGCCGCCGGATCGTCCGTCCAGGTTTGATACTTTGGATCGCACTTCAAAGCGGTGCGCAACTCGGTCGCGTCCGCCGGAAGTTCTGCGTTCCAGGCGATGTTCCACCCGTTGTCGCTTGGGTCATTGGGGTTCTTGCCGGCTCCAGAGGGAATCATGTCCCGCGCATACTGCGCCACGAACTTGCGGAAGCGACCCACGGTGATTTCAAACCGATCAAGCGAGAAGTCACTCACTTTTGCGGGATAGCCTGGGTCCGTGTAGCTGACGGCGTCGTAACTTCGCTTGAAGGACCCTCCGGTGACCAGCTTTCCAGTCGCGCAACAGCTCTCCTTCGATGTGGTCCCACATTTGGCGGCGAGCCCGACGCAACTCCGTTGGGCTATGCCAGCGCCGGCCGCGCCCGCGGTTGCGCCAGAGCCGGCCGCCCCGGCCGCCCCCGCTGCGCCACCCGCGCCGCCGCTGGCCACCTGCACGACGCGATCTTTGGAGCTGCAGGACAATTGCTGCAGGCCAAGCAACGCGACGACGAACATGACTGGAAGAACCTGCCAACGCGCTAGCACGAGACACCGTTTCGGAACTGTTGCGTACACGCCGCCGAGCGTAGCGCGAGTCGCGGGTGCGAGCCGTGTTCAGCGCTTGCGATGGGTCCGCCAAAGGCGGGTGTGCATTGTAGTTTCGGGACGATCACGGGCCTTTGGCGCTCAAGGGCAATTGTGGCCCGGATGGAAAGGCGGCGTCAAATGCGGGCGGGACACGAGATTTGGAGTCGATACTTCATGGGAAGGTTGGGGTCGCAATGGGCGCGCGCTGCCGATGGATTCTTGCGAGCGGCCGCGCGCCGAAGCGACGCGCGCGACGGAGCGGCGGATGGCCACACATGGGCAACTTTTGGCACACGCGAGAGGGCCCTGTTTGCGCTAGCGATGCACCCACCAAGAGACAATGGCGGGACGAGGTCGGAGCTCGGCTCCGTTGGCGCGCTGGCGAAGGTTGGGGGTAGACACTCGCGCATGGTGGGCCGCTGCAGCTAGGGAGCGGGATGATCGTCGCGCAGCTAGTCCGCAACTGCCGCCTGCTTCGTCCGATGGGGGCGGGCTGCGAGAAGCCCGCCGATGAAGAACCCGCACGATCACCTGTTCAAGCGCATCTTTTCGGTGCCGGAAAACGCAGAGGGCGAGCTGCGGCATTTGCTACCAGCGGCAGTGAACGAGCGCATCGACTGGAGCACGCTGACGAATCTCGAGGTGCGCTTCACGGACGCGGACCCAGCGCAGGAGGCGGATGTGGCGTTCTCCGTGCAGCTGGATGGGCGCGAGGTGCTGCTGTACCTCCTGCTGGAGCACCAGAGCACGTCGGATCCATGGATGCCGCTGCGCTTGCTGCGCTACATGCTCGAGCTTTGGCATGACTACCTGAAAAGGCATGAGGGCGCGACCCGCCTGCCTGCCATCGTGCCGATGGTGGTGCACCACAGCCCGTCGGGCTGGACGGCGCCGATGCAATTCGCCGAGTTGCTCGACCTGGACGCGCACGGCCTTCAGCTGCTGCACCACGGGATCCCCAACTTCCGGTACTTGCTCGATGATCTGTCCCACGCGCGCTCGGAGGAGCTGAAGCAACGAGTGATGACCGCAATCGGACGCCTGACGCTCTTGGGGCTGAGCCGATCGCGGCAAAAAATCGACCTATTGCCGCAACTCCAGGCCTGGCAAGACCTGATCATCGAGGCCACGGAGGCGCCTAACGGCGTAGCGGCAATGGCGGCATTGGTGCGCTATATTCTGGCGGTGACGGAGACTGACCCCAAGCGCACGCACGAGTTCTTTGGGCAATTGGGCCCGAAGGAGGAGCTGGCTTTCATGACGGGTGCGGAGATGTTGACGGAAGAGGTGCGCATTGAGGCGGAAGCGCGGGGACGCGCGGAAGGCGAAGCGCGGGGACGCGCGGAGGGCGAAGCGCGGGGTGAAGCGCGGGGACGTGCGGAGATGGTGCTCAAACTGCTCGCACTGAAGTTCGGGGCGCTCACGGAAGAGCAGAGCGCTCGCGTGCGGAACAGCTCCGTGGAACAGCTCGAGCTGTACGCGGAGCGCGTGCTCACGGTGGACTCGCTGGACGCAGTGCTTGCGGAGTAGCTTGGACGGCGTCGGGCCGCGGCGCGGGGCGGGAGTTCACTGCGATCGGAAATCGTCCGCGCCGGCGCGGGCGCGGGTTCCGGTGGTCGGAAATCACCTCCGCTGGCGGAGGCAGACTTTGCTTTCGCCGGAGGCAAGTCGCTTGGTTGCGCTTTTCGACCAGGTCAGGTGCCGCAGCCTTGGGAACGCTTTCTGCCCCGCGCGCAACGCGACGCCGACTCCGGTCACCATCTCGCTGTTTGACGCGCACGTCCCCTCCTGCCGCGCGCAGCGCCGGCTGCATTTCCGTGGTTGTGCGGTTGCAGCGAGCGCACGCGGTCGCAGCCGGCGGGAGCACGGCTTTGGAGGGGACCGCGGAGCCGCAGCGATCCTTGTGCACGCGGTGTCATGCTGCGACCCAGAGCTCGCGGCGGCGACGCGAGGGGAGGCAACACCAGAGGCCACGGAGGCGCCTAACGGCGTAGCGGCAATGGCGGCATTGGTGCGCTATATTCTGGCGGTGACGGAGACTGACCCCAAGCGCACGCACGAGTTCTTTGGGCAATTGGGCCCGAAGGAGGAGCTGGCTTTCATGACGGGTGCGGAGATGTTGACGGAAGAGGTGCGCATTGAGGCGGAAGCGCGGGGACGCGCGGAAGGCGAAGCGCGGGGTGAAGCGCGGGGACGCGCGGATATCTTGCTGAAGCAGTTGGCGCTGAAGTTTGGACCGCTGAGCGACGCGCACATCGCGCAGGTGCAAGCCAGCTCCGTGGAAGAGCTTGAGCTGTATGCCGAGCGCGTGCTCACAGTGGACTCGCTGGACGCGGTGCTTGCGGAGTAGCTTGGACGGCGTCGAGCCGTGGCGCGCGGCGGGAGTTCACTGCGATCGGAAATCGTCCGCGCCGGCGCGGGTGCGGGTTCCGGTGAGCAGCCTCCGCTAGCGGAGGCAGACTTTGCTTTCGCCGGAGGCAAGTCGCTGGTTGCGCTTTTCGACCAGGTCAGGCCGCAGCCTTGGGAACGCTTTCTGCCCCGCGCACAACGCGACGCCGATTCCACAGCGGGTTCGCAAAACGCCGCCCACAGCATCGCGGTCCGAATCTCCGCCGCGCTGCGCCGCCACATGTCCCCTCCGGTCACGCGCAGCGCTGCCTGCATCGACGACCCCGCGCGGGGACACCGGGCACCCTCTGGCGCAGGCAGCGCGAGCATGACCTTGGAGGGGACCGCGGAGCCGCCGCGATTGGGGGCTCCGCGGTGTTATGCTTACGTGCATCTCTCGCGGCGGGGCCGCGAGGGGAGGCAACAAATGACGGAGACCGACCCCAAGCGCACCCACGAGTTTTTTGGGCAACTAGGCCCGAAGGAGGAGCTGGCTTTCATGACGGGTGCGGAGATGTTGACGGAAGAGGTGCGCATTGAGGCGGAAGCGCGGGGACGCGCGGAAGGCGAAGCGCGGGGTGAAGCGCGGGGACGCGCGGATATCTTGCTGAAGCAGTTGGCGCTGAAGTTTGGACCGCTGAGCGACGCGCACATCGCGCAGGTGCAAGCCAGCTCCGTGGAAGAGCTTGAGCTGTATGCCGAGCGCGTGCTCACAGTGGACTCTCTGGACGCGGTGTTTGCGGAGTAGCTTGGACGGCGTCGGGCCGCGGCGCGGGGCGGGAGTTCACTGGGATCGGAAATCGTCCGCGCCGGCGCGGGTGCTGGTTCCGGTGGTCGGAAATCACCTCCGCTGGCGGAGGCAGACTTTGCTTTCGCCGGAGGCAAGTCGCTTGGTTGCGCTTTTCGACCAGGTCAGGTGCCGCAGCCTTGGGAACGCTTTCTGCCCCGCGCGCAACGCGACGCCGATTCTGGCCATGAAGCGCGCGGGCGCGCGGAGACACCGGCACTGACTTCGAAGTTCGGCGAGTTGAGTGCTGACGAGAAGACACGCGCGTGCGCGGGACTTCGATGAAAGAGCTCCAGCTGTACGCCGAGCGCGTGCTCACCGCGGCGTCGCTGGGCGCTGTTTTCGGGGAGGTAGGCCCGTTCAAAGCGAGCTGGACCCGCATTCACCCACTGTAAACAATGCTATTCTTGCCAAGTATTTCGTTGTCGACAATAATAGCTTCCGTTATGCCACGCAAGAGCGCATCGCCACATCCTGCCGTGCGGCGGCTCCTGAAGGAGCTGGGCGAGAACATCCGTCTGGCTCGGCTCAGGCGTGGCTTCTCGATGGAGCTCGTCGCCGAGCGCGCGGGCATGTCGCGCCCCACCCTGCGGGCGGTCGAAAGTGGTGAACCGGGAGTCACCCTAGGTTCGTACGCCAACGTGCTGCACAGCCTGGGCCTGCACGAGGATCTGGCACTCGTTGGGCGCGACGACGTGTTGGGCCGCAAGCTACAAGACGCCGGTCTGCCGACGCGCCGTCGCGCACCGAAGCGCGACGCGACGAGCACCGCCTCGGGGCAGGCCCCAAAGAAGGCTCGCGACGAATGAGCAAGCAGCGAGTCATCGAGGTCGTCGCCGACTGGGTCGGACTCGAGGGCCCCACCCGCATGGGGCAGCTGACCGCGGATCCAGTTCGTGGCAAAGAGGTCTTTGCGTTCGAGTATGACAAGGACTGGTTGTCGACTGCTTCCCGGCAGCAACTCGATCCGTCGCTGGCTCTCTATGCCGGGCCGCAATACCCCGCGAACAGCCGTGAGAACTTCGGCGTGTTCCTCGACTCCTGCCCCGACCGCTGGGGACGCGTGCTCTTGCGACGGCGCGAAGCCCAGCTCGCGCGTGAAGAGGGGCGAGCGGAGCGCCGCCTGCTCGAGTCGGACTATCTGCTCGGCGTGCATGACGGGCACCGCATGGGCGCGCTCCGGTTCAAAATGTCTGGTCGATTTCTCGACGACAACGCGGAACTCGCGTCTCCACCCTGGACCTCGTTGCGAGAACTCGAGCACGCGAGCCTGCAGCTCGAACGACAAGGCGTCGAAGACGACCCCGACTATGGCCGCTGGCTGCGGATGCTCATCGCACCGGGCGGGTCGCTGGGCGGCGCGCGCCCCAAGGCCAGCGTTCGCGACGAGCGCGACCGACTGTGGATCGCGAAGTTCCCGAGCCGCAGCGACGAGGATGACATCGGCGCGTGGGAACTCGCGCTGCATGACCTGGCTGAAAGAGCCGGGGTCGTCGTGCCCGAGGCGCAGCTACGTCGATTCGGCTCGAGCGGGAGGGCCGGGCACGGTCACCACACGTTCCTGAGCCGCCGCTTCGATCGCACTGACACTGCCGGCCGACTGCACTTCGCGTCGGCGATGACACTGCTCGATCGCGTAGATGGCCAAAACGCCGACGACGGCGTCAGCTACATGGAGCTTGCGGACCTGTTGATGCGCCTGGGCTCGAAAACATCACAGGACCTCGAGCAGCTCTGGCGTCGTATCGTGTTCTCCATCTGCGTGTCGAACACGGACGACCACCTGCGCAACCACGGCTTCATGCTGGAGGCCACCGGTTGGGCGCTTGCTCCGGCCTACGACATGAACCCCGACCCCGATGGCGCGGGCCTCAAGCTGAACATCTCCGAGACGGACAACGCCCAGGACATCGATCTGGCCATGTCGGTCGCGTCGGTGTTCCGGATCGACAAGAAACGCGCTGATGCGATTGTCGCCGACGTCACCGGCGCCGTGAACCAGTGGCGCGCGACGGCGACCAGCCATGGGCTACCCCGTGCCGCTCAGGATCGAATGCGTCGGGCGTTTCGGGTAGCCGAGGCATGGGCGGGTGGTTGAGAAGACCGCGGCACCCTGAGGACCGGCGCGGCTTGACTGGTGCGGGTACGGCTGGCGCGGGCGCTGGTGGTTCAGCCGCGGGTGGCTCGGGCGCGGGTGGCTCGGGCGCGGGTGGCGTGCCGGACTCGGCTTGCGTCCGCGCTGGCGCGACACGGCGCCGCGTCTTCGGCTGTGCGCGGCTCGCAAATACAGTATGTATACAAACTAAAGCTCGCTCGCGATGCAGCCCCCGGCGATAGACCTCCGCCAGCTGCGCCAGCACCCTGAAACGCGTGAACAGGAAGCTCCGACGACCTCGGCTTTGGTGTAGTCTGAAGCAATGAAACGTCCCTACCCCCTTGGCTTCGTGTTGGCCGCCGCGTTGTTCGTCGCCTGCGGAAGTGACTCGGATGGCGGACAAGACAAACACGACGGGAGCATGATGGCGGTCAGGCGAGCAGGACGGGAAAGGAGCAGTGCGACGGCAAGAGAGGGGAAGGA
>CALMUT010000359.1 GCA_937872925.1 uncultured Myxococcales bacterium
ACCACCGCGGGAGCAACGGCGCGCGCAACCCGCGGCACGCTCGGCTCCAGCGTGATCACAGTCCATACAAACGCGACCGCGACCAGTGGCAACGCGAGGCCGAGAAAAAACGGGAAACGCAGCAGCAGGCTCGGCATGAGCGCCGAACACAGACCGAGCAGGGCCAAAGCCGACAGATCCGCGACGGGGCCAGCGCGCCAGCCTGCGCCAAGGCCGGGCTTGCGCAGCAGCAGGGGCAGAGCAAGCGCCGCGGCCACCAACATGGCCAGGGGTGTGGTCCAGAGCAACCACAGCGCGGGGTACGCCCCGGGAAGCGGCGGCGCTTGCACCAAGGTTCCCAGGTACCACGTTGGGGATACGCTGACCGCGAGGGGAGAGAGCGCAAAGCGCGCGATGCCAACGCTGCCGGATTTCCACAGCGCCGGATTGAGCAACAACATGCCCGCCGGGATGGCCGCGAGTCCGGGCAAGAGCCAGGCGGGCACCCCGGAAAAGCCCGGGCCTGAGCGTCGCAATCGAAAGCTGCGCGCCCCATGTGCCAACAGCAGCGCGAGCACGATCCACAGCACCGCCAAACTGTGCGCCGCGCCCAAAGCGAGCGTGAGACAGGCGCCCAAGGTATGACGCAGCCGGCGCGGGCCGCTTCGCGCGGCTTGGCCAAAGGCCGCCACGAGCAGCGCGATGCTCGTCAAGAAGATCGACGTGCTCGTCACGGCCGCTTCATGGAGAAAACGCGGAGTGCATAAGAGCGCCACCGCGCAGAGGATCCCGGCGCGGTCGCCCCAGCGCGGCCGCAGCATCGCAAACAGCGCCACCGGCGCAAGGGCCGACACCAGCAGCAGCGGCAAGCGCGCGGCCGTGATCAGATCGAAAATGCCGAGGCGGCCCAGGCTCAAGCTTGCCCAAGCGCCAAGCAAGCTGAAGAACGTGAACGGCGTGCCCAGCCGGCTGAGGCTCTGCGCCCCCTCCGCGCTCCACAACGCACTCGGTCCTTGGTCAGCAATGCGGCGGATCAACGGCTGTGCCGCGTCCACCGCGGCCAGACGAGGCACCTCGTCGAAGGCCGGCCCCGTGACTGCGGAGGCGGCCAGAACGGAGATCAACCCGACCAGGAAAAGCAGCGCCGGGGTGAGGTGTGTTCGCAGCCTCATCGCCAGAGCCCGAAAATGAGTTCCGAGAGCCCGCACAGCACAATAGCCGCCAGCGCCGCCAGCGCGCGCCAGCGGGGCCCGCTTCCGGGGTTCGGCGAGTGGGTCTCAAAAGCCACGGGCCCCGTACTACCCTGAGGATTCGATCGGGAAAAGCTCCTCGGGCGCCCGGCACAGTTTGCCCCCACTGCCAGGCGACTGGTGTAAGCTTCCAACCATGAAGCGCCTGTCCGTCGGAGCATTCCTACTCGCAGCGACCTTCCTGGGAGGCTGCAACTCCGCCAAGATCACGGACGTGTACCTTGCGCCAGACGCCGACGGCGTGCGCAGAACGTCCTGCATCAATACCCAAGCTGAGCAGTATTATCTCTTCATCGAGGTGCTGAGCTTCCGCGACGACACCCTGGTCTGGCCCGTGCTCTCCGTCGTCAAAGAGGTCGACCCGGTCCAGCCTTTTGTGTTCAAGAGCGAGGAACTACGGGAATTCGGTAACTTTGCTCCGGGCAAGGGCGAGACCACCCTCGCCCTTGAGATCGAGCGCGAAAAGACTGGAGAAAAGACGCCCGAGGGCGATGAGGTCACCCGGGACTACGCCAGGGGACTGTTCCGCATGGACGTCTTTCTAAACGACGAAGGCGCCGCGTCGGAGACGCTATTTTGGACCATCGACGACAACCAAGACGACTGCCCGTTGTCGCCGATACCGAATACCTATTGAGCGGCGACGCTTCCCGGCAATCTACGATCAATCGTCGTCGCGCGCCTTCTTGATGGCGGCGCTGTAGCGCTTGTCCCGCCGCAGGGACGGAAACTCGGACTGGGTGCGCGATCGGCGGATCCAATCGTCCAGGGAGTTGTGACTGCGTAGGAACTTCGGGCGCCGCAGAGATTTGGCGATTTCCAAGGCCTTTTCGAAGTTTTCGGCGCAGCCATCCACGTCTTTGCCCAGACATTGTGCGCGCGCCAGGTTGTAGAAGACCTCCGCGCTGTTGTCCCAGTTCTTCTTGGCGATCTCGAGGTGCTTGATCGCGCCCTCGGACTCCTTCTTCCGCAGGTACGCAAACGCGTAGCCCATGCGCAGGTAGTAGTGCTCAGACTCCGGCAAGGCGCAGCCCTTGTCGTGCAGCTTCTCGCTTTCTTCATAGAACGGGATCGCGTTGTCGGCTGCAGCCGCGTACTTGACCTTGCGATCAAAAAGCGCGGCATCGCCGCGCCATACTCGTACCGTCGCGCTGTTCGGGTACTTCGTCATCAGATTGTCCAGCAGGGTCTGTGCGGTCGCGTAGTCCTTGTCCTTGAAGGCGGTCACGGCCGGTCGGAACTCTCCCTGCCCCGGGTCCGTGCTCTTGCCCGTTGGGCACGGACCGGTGGACACGGGCGCGGCCGTTGCCGGGGGCGGGGGCGGCGGCAGTTCGTCGCTGGACTTCTTGCAGGCCAGAAGCGCGATGAACACCGCGAGTGCGGCAGGAACAGGCACCGAACGTAGACTGGGCATCGCCCCGGATTATCAGCCGCGGGCGCACGCCACAACCCGCCACGCGATGGCAGCCCGCACGCGGCGGGGCCGCCGAGGCCGTTCTTGCGCGGCGCGTCAAAACGTGGCCAACTACTTCGCCCTCCGATGCCCCTGCCCCCACGCGACGCCTTATACGACCCCCGCTTCGAGCACGACGCTTGCGGCGTTGGATTCGTGGCCAACGTCCGCGGCGAATCCAGCCATCGGCTCGTCCAGCAGGGGCGCCCTGTCCCGCTGAACCTGGTGCACCGGGGCGCGTCGGGCCGCCACCCAGTCCCCGGCGACGGCGCCGGGATCCTGATCCAAATCCCGGACGAGTTTTTCCGTGCCGAAGTGGGCGAGCAACTGCGCCTCCCGCCCCGCGGTCAGTACGGCGTCGGGACCGTGTTTTTGCCGCCAGATCGAAGCGCTTGCGCGCGCCTCAAACAAGTCTTGGAGGACAAGATTGTGGGCACGGGGCAGCGCCTACTCGGTTGGCGCGACGTGCCCGTCAATCCCGACGCCATCGGTGAAAAAGCTCGGGCCACGGCGCCCACGATCCAACAGGTCTTCGTGGGATCCACCTGTGCGGACGAGGCGACTTTCGAGTCCAAGCTCTTCGTGATCCGCAAATGGGCAGAGCGCACCGCACGCGAAAGCGGCATCCCCGGCGGACACAAATTCTACATCCCGAGCCTGAGTTCCCGCACGCTGATCTACAAGGGCCTGCTGCTCTCTCACCAACTGTCGAAGTTCTACACCGATCTAGACGACAACCGCTTCACCAGCGCCATCGCGCTGGTGCATCAGCGCTTCTCGACCAACACTTTCCCCACCTGGGAGCTAGCGCAGCCCTTTCGCCTCGTCGCCCACAACGGAGAGATCAACACCATCCGCGGAAACGCCGCTTGGATGCGGGCGCGCGAACAACTCTTCGACGGGCGGATCTTCGGCGAAGAAGTGCGCCACATCCTGCCGACCATCACTCCCGGAGGAAGCGACTCGGCAATGTTCGACAACGTCGCCGAACTCCTGATGCATGCGGGGCGCAGCTTGCCCCACGTCATGATGATGCTGGTGCCCGAGGCTTGGCAGAACGATCCAGAAATGCCGCCGCACCAGCGCGCATTTTACGAATACCACTCGTGTTTGATCGAACCCTGGGACGGCCCCGCGGCCATGGCGTTCACAGACGGGCGCAAAGTCGGCGCGATTTTGGATCGCAACGGACTGCGCCCGGCGCGCTGGACGTTGACTCACGACGGCCTTTTGGTGCTGGCCAGTGAAACCGGCGTGCTCGACATCCCCGCCGATCAGATCGCCCGACGTGGGCGATTGGAACCCGGGCGCATGTTCTTGGTGGATACCGAAGCGGGGCGCTTCATCGAGGGCGAGGAACTCAAAGAAGAACTGTCCCGGCAGCAGCCCTACGAAAAGTGGTTGGAGGACAACGCCGTCAACTTGGCGGATCTGCCGGAGCCGGCGAATCCTCCCAAACCCCACACCACCGAGGGACTGCGCCGTCGTCAGCATGTATTTGGCTACACGGACGAAGACCTGCGGGTCGTGATCGGGCCCATGGCCGAGCGCGGAGAGGAGCCCACAGGCTCCATGGGTACCGATACGCCCCTGGCGGTGCTTTCGGATACACCGCAGCCCCTCTTCAACTACTTCAAACAGCACTTCGCGCAGGTCACCAACCCGCCCATCGATCCCATTCGAGAGACCTTAGTCATGAGCCTCGCCAACTACATTGGTGGCGAAGGCAATCTACTCTTCGAGCTCCCGGATCACGCGCAAATGCTCCGTCTCCCGGGGCCCGTCCTGACGACCCTCGAGCTCGAGAAGCTGCGACAGGGCCACCGCATGCACTTCCGGCAGCCGGCGACGATCCCGATGCTGTTCCCCGTCGCAGAGGGATTGCAGGGGCTCAAGGCCGCGCTCGACGAACTGTGCCGCCTCGCGTCCCTGGCGGTGCTGAACAATCATAGCCTCGTGGTCTTGAGCGACCGCGGGGCCACAGAGCACATGGCTCCCGTCCCCAGCCTGCTCGCCACGGGCGCCGTGCACCACCACCTGATGCGCAACGGCACACGAATGAAGGTCGGCATTCTGGTCGACACCGCCGACGCCCGCGAAGTGCATCATTTCTGCCTCCTGCTCGGCTACGGAGCGGGCGCAGTCGTCCCCCATCTGGCCCTCGACAGCGTCGCGCGCATGGCAGAAAACGGGCAACTCAGCGGCGTGACGGATCCGGCCTTCGCCCAGAAGAACTACATCAAGGCGGCCGAAAAGGGCGTGCTCAAAGTCATGAGCAAGATGGGCATCAGCACCCTGCAGAGCTACCACGGCGCTCAGATATTCGAGGCCATCGGGCTCTCTGAAGACGTGGTCGAGCGCTACTTCACCGGCACCAGCACGCGCCTGGGCGGCATCGATCTGGAAGTCATTGCCGAAGAAGTCTGTCAGCGCCATCTCGCGGGCAGCCGGATCCCCAAACGCACGCCCCTGCGCGCCGCCGGCGAACACCAGTGGCGCGCCCAGGGGGAACGGCATCTGTGGTCGCCGGAGGCCATCACCTCTTTGCAGCGTGCCGTGCGCAGCGAAGACATCAACAGCTACCGCGAATACTCCGATCATATTAACCGCCAGTCCGCAGGCCTGATCACGCTGCGCGGCATGTGGAACCTGCTGCCCGCAGAAGCGCCTATCCCCCTCAGCGCCGTTGAGCCCGCCACGGAGATCGTCCGGCGCTTCGCGACCGGAGCCATGAGCTTTGGATCCATCAGTGCGGAGGCACACGAGAACCTCGCCATTGCCATGAATCGCATCGGTGGCAAGAGCAACACGGGCGAAGGTGGTGAGCGCAGCGAACGCTACGTGCCCGACGCCAACGGCGACAGCAGGCGGAGCGCCATCAAACAGGTCGCGTCGGGGCGCTTCGGAGTGACGCCGTACTATCTCGTCAACGCCGACGAGCTACAGATCAAGATCGCCCAAGGCGCAAAACCTGGCGAAGGCGGACAGCTGCCAGGCCACAAGGTCGACGCCGTGATCGCGACGACGCGGCATTCGACGCCCGGAGTGACGCTGATCTCGCCGCCGCCCCATCACGACATCTATTCCATCGAAGATCTGGCGCAGCTGATTTTCGACTTGAAGATGGTCAACCCACGGGCGCGCATCAGCGTGAAGCTGGTATCCGAAGCAGGCGTGGGCACCATCGCGGCGGGGGTGGCCAAAGCGCACGCGGATGTGATCCTCATTTCGGGATACGACGGCGGAACCGGGGCGTCCCCCATCACGAGCATCAAGCACGCGGGGGTCCCCTGGGAACTCGGTCTGAGCGAAACCCAGCAAGTGCTGGTGAAGAATGACCTGCGTAGCCGCGTGATCCTTCAAGTCGACGGCCAGCTCAGGACCGGGCGTGATGTGGTCATCGCAGCGCTGCTTGGCGCCGAAGAATTCGGCTTTGCCACTGCGCCATTGGTCGCTTCGGGCTGCATCCTGATGCGAAAGTGCCACCTCAATACCTGCCCCGTGGGCATCGCCACCCAAGACCCGCAGCTCCGCAAGCTATTCCGGGGCGCCCCGGAGCATGTGATCCGCTACATGTTCTTCGTCGCCGAAGAAGCCCGAGAGGTCATGGCCACGATGGGGTTTGCTTCCCTGCGGGACATGGTCGGACGCGTCGATCGCCTGCGCAAGCGCGACACCGCCGCAACCCTAAAGGCCTCGCGCCTCGATTTCAGTAGCGTGCTGGCCCCACGCAGCCCCAAAGAAGGCGTCTCCCCCGTGCACAGCCAGAGCCAGGATCACGGCCTGGAGGGATCTTTGGATCACGAGTTGCTCAAAACGCTGCGCCCCGCCATCGTGAGCGGAACGGCGACGTCGTACTCGGGTGAGATCCGGAACGTGCACCGCACCGTGGGCGCCATGATCGCCGGCGAGATCGCCCGTGCGCACGGGGAAGCGGGGCTGCCCGATGGCACGCTACGGCTATCCTTTCGCGGCAGCGCGGGCCAAAGCTTCGCGGCGTTCTGTATGCCCGGAATGGCGCTATCCCTCGAAGGCGAAGCCAACGACTACGTCGGCAAAGGCATGAGCGGCGGCGAGGTGATCGTGCGGCCCCCGGGGAACGCTGCCTTCGACCCGGGCAAGAACATCTTGCTGGGCAACGTGGCCCTGTACGGAGCCACGGGTGGGCGTGCGTTCTTTAGAGGGGTTGCCGGGGAGCGGTTTGCGGTGCGCAACAGCGGCGCCACGGCAGTCGTCGAGGGTTTGGGGGATCACGGGTGCGAGTACATGACCGGTGGACGCATCGTCGTGATTGGGAAAACAGGCCGGAACTTCGCCGCGGGCATGAGCGGAGGGTTGGCCTACGTGCTGGACGAAGACGGCAAATTCGAACTGCGCGTGAATCCGGCGCTGGTCGAGGTCGAAGCGCTGTCGGGCGAAGATGCGGCATTCGTCGCGGGGCTGCTGCAAGACCACGTCAACCTTACCGGTAGCAACAAAGCCACGGCACTCTTGGCGCGCTGGGAAGAGAGCCTCGGTCGCCTCAAAAAGGTCGTGCCCGTCGAGTACCGGCGCGCCATGGAGGTACAAGCGGGCAGCATCCCTGCACCGGGGCTCACGGTCGACCCGCTACCGGAATCCGACCACCGCGCACCGGACGCGGAATAAGACGCTATGGGCAAGATCACTGGCTTCCTTGAGTTCGAGCGCGCTGAGCCGGAAAAACAGCCCGTGCAGGAGCGCGTGCGGTCCTTTCGCGAGTTCGAGCTTCCGGTCGTCCAGGAAGAGCTGACGAAGCAAGCGGCCCGTTGCATGGACTGCGGCGTTCCGTTCTGCAACTCCGGCTGCCCGCTGAACAACCTGATCCCTGACTTCAACCACGAAGTTTATGGCGGACGCATGGACGGCGCCCTCGTCTCGCTGCTGTCCACGAACAACTTCCCGGAAGTGACCGGACGCGTCTGCCCGGCGCCCTGCGAGACCGCATGTGTGCTCGGCATCGATCGGGAGCCGGTGTCCATCAAACTGCTCGAAAAGAGTATTGCGGACGCTGGGATCGACGGCGCGCTCTTCACGCCCAAGCTGCCGCGAGGCAAATCCGGCCGGTCCGCGGCGGTCGTGGGATCCGGTCCGGCCGGACTCGCCGCCGCACAGCAACTGGCGCGCCTGGGTCACGCGGTGACGGTATTCGAGGCCAGCGACCGCATCGGTGGATTGCTTCGCTACGGCATTCCCGATTTCAAACTCGACAAACAGCTGATCGATCGCCGCATTGAACAGATGCAAGCAGAGGGCGTGCGTTTCGTCACCTCTGCGCGGGTGGGCATCGACCCGCAAGCGGACGACCTCCGAAAAGATTTTGACGCGGTGTGCCTCGCGATCGGTTCCCGCGCGCCGCGCGACTTGGCGGTCCCAGGGCGGGAACTGTCCGGCATCCACTTTGCCATGGACTTCCTCGAACAGCAGAATCGACGGGTGGCCGGAGACGACGTGCCAGAGGCGACGGCCATCTTGGCGACGGGCAAGAACGTGATCGTGATTGGCGGCGGAGATACCGGCAGCGACTGCGTTGGTACCAGCACCCGACAGGGAGCGAAAAGCGTCACCAGTCTCGAGATCATGCCGCGCCCACCCGACGAACGCGCGGACTCCACACCGTGGCCGATGTGGCCCCTCATGCTCCGCACGTCGAGCTCCCACGAAGAGGGCGGCGAGCGGATCTGGAGTATCGCAACGCAGAAGTTCGCCGGCGACGATGCTGGCAACCTACAAGCGCTGCATTGCATCCACGTCGAGATGCGAGACGGCCGGCCCCAGCCCACCGGCGAGGCGCCGCTGATCCTACCGGCGGAGCTCGTGCTTTTGGCGATGGGCTTCGTGCATCCAGAAGCCGACCCGCTCGCTGCCTTTGGAGTCGCCCTCGACCGCCGAGGCAATGCCCAGACAGACGCCTCCATGGCGACCAGCGTGCCCGGCGTATTCGCCGCGGGTGATTGCCAGCGCGGGCAGTCCCTGGTGGTCTGGGCAATCGCGGACGGGCGGCGGGCGGCGCAGTCCATCCACGGCTGGCTCCAGCAAAAGCACAGCTGAATTCGGCGCTGGTTTTCCGTTCTGGTCAGATCCGTGGAATACTTAGGACAGGTCTGCTTTGTCCAAACGCAAGAAGCCCCTGCCCCCACGGCCACCGCCGAAACGCACATCGCCGGCGCCGGGTGCCGCTGCCGCAGCCGAAAAGCGGCCTCCGGAAGACGCTGACAGCTCAGATTCGTCCCCAGACATCCGTGTCGCCTATGGTCCCGCTGGGCGTGAGACGATGGCGGCGATCGCAGAGGACGTCGCGCGCGCCGCGTTCCCCCCAGAGCCGGTGAGCAAGGTGACGCGGGCCATCATTCCCCCGCAGACCTCAAGCCCGGACCTCTCCTTCGAGCTCGCCCCCGCCGGCCGTGAAACGCTTTCGGCAATCGTTGGTGAAGCCAAGCAACACGCCCCCACGGACGTGCGGGCTCCCATGACGACCATCGACTACGACGAACCCATCGACCGTCGCAAAAGCGGACCGGAGATCGTGCTCAAAGAAATGAGCCCCGGTCGCGAAGCCCTTGCCGCCATCGAAAACGAGCCCGCGTCGGGCGCACTGGCCCCAGGCCGAAAGCGCGTCAGCACCCGGGGCTACGCCGACCCGACGGCCCAACCCGAAGTCCAAGCCGTGCGCGTCGGACGAGACACCCTGGAAGCCCTGGCTCGGGCCGTCGGCCCCGAGTCTGCACCGACGTCGGGTGTGCACGCCGCGCTGGAGGTCTTCGAAATGGTGACCTTCGTCATCCGTGGCGACGACCTTGCGGCGCTTTCTTCCGAGACCATGCGGCGCCGCTTCGTCGAGGAGCGCCTGTTGCGACGCCTGCCGGTCCGAGACATGGCCCACGTGGACCGCATCGACGTCACGCCCTGGACCGTGAAGAACACCGTGGTTCTTCGAGTCTGGTGCCGACTACCCGCGGACTGAGTTCGCCGAGTCAGCCCGGCGATCATTTTCCCCTCAAGCCGGTGTAGGCTCGCTGACCATGCGTCGAGAGGATCGAGAGCGCGCACAAATTGAAGCGGCAACCCGAGTTGTCGACCGCATCGTGGCCCGAGCGAAGACCAGTGATGAACTGGAGGAGGTGCTCAGCGATACGCTGTATTGGGAGCGCCAGCGCCTCGACCGCGAACGCAAAGACAAAAAGCGCATCAAGCAGGACGTCGCCTTCTATCAGGAACTCGGGCGCAAACTGCGTCACGCCTCGGAGCCGGATTTACGGGACTACCTCGACCGCGTTGCCCGCCGCTTCGCCGGAGAGATCGTCGGTAGCTTCGACGACCGCGTCTACCGCATGTCGACGACCGCCGTGCCCGCAATTCTCAGCGTGATGCTACGTGCAACGACGCCCGACAGACTACGCAGCTTGTCGGGGATGCGCCGCGGGCTGTCAGACCATGTCGAGGTGCAAGGCGCCGTGGACCGGGTCAAACGCCTAGGCAAACTGGGCACGATGATCGTAGTGCCCACGCACTCGTCGCATCTGGACAGTTTGGTGCTCGGCTATGCGGTGCACCTGCTGGGCATGCCGCCGCTGCTTTACGGCGCAGGCCTCAATCTGTTCGAAAACCCAATCATGTCGTTCTTCATGAACAACCTGGGCGCCTACCGGGTCGATCGAAAGAAGAAGGACGCCCTGTATAAGGACGTGCTGAAAGAGTACGCCACGGTCGCGCTCGAACTTGGCTACGACAACCTATTTTTCCCGGGAGGAACCCGCAGTCGCAGTGGAGTGGTTGAACAGCACCTCAAGCGTGGCCTGCTGGGCACCGGGGTCCAAGCGTTCGTCAACAACCTGCGCGCTGGGCGCGACAAGCCAAACCTATATGTCGCACCGTGCACCATTTCCTACAAGCTCGTGCTCGAGGCAGAAACGCTGATCGAGGATTATCTCAAGGAGGTAGGCAAGTCCCGCTACATCATCGAGGACGACGAATTCTCGCGACCGCGACGAGTACTGGAGTTCATGAAGGAACTCGTCTCTTTGGATGCGCGGGTGGTGGTGACCTTCGCCGAACCCCTGGACCTCTTTGGAAACCCGGTAGACGACGCCGGACAGAGTCTCGATCCCCGCGGCCGAGTCGTGGACCCGAAATCCTACGTCATGGTTGATGGCGAGCCGAAGCACGACCGCCAGCGCGACGCCGAATACACCAACGAGCTTTCCAGGGAGATCGCGGCGGCCTTTCTACGCCACAACGTCGCGATGTCGACCCACGTCGTCGGCTTGGCAGCCTCGCGGCTTTTGACTCGGAAGAACCCCGACGTGGACCGCTATCGCTTGCTGCGCACAGGGGGGATCAGTCCCTGTTTCTCCCTCAGCGAAATCAGCGGCGAGATCGACCACCTGGTCAAGACCCTCGCCGAGCTTCCGAGTGGCCCTCGCCTCGGCCCGGAGATCGCAGGCCAACCCGCCGACGGGATCCTTGAAGACGCACTCAAGGCGTACGGCTGCTATCATTTGCATCCAGCGTTGCAGCGTCGCGGCGATCGCATCTTTCATGAAGATCGCAACTTGCTGCTGTACTACGGGAACCGCCTGCGCGGCTATGACTTGGGACGCGCCCTGGGAGCGAACTGACCATGGGGACAAAACGCGACGAAACGATTGGAGTGGTGGGAGCGGGCAGCTGGGGCACGACGCTGGCCGTCGTTGCCTGCGAGCACGGCACCAAGACGCTATTGCATTGCCGCAAAGAAGAAGTCGCAAAGGAGCTGAACGAAACGCGCCTCAACCAGACCTACTTGCCCGACATTCGGCTTCCGTCGAATCTCGAAGCAACGGCCGACCTGCAGCGGGTCGCCGAAACCTGCCAATTCATTCTGTTCGTCGTCCCCAGCCACGGCTTCCGAGCGACGGCACGGGTGCTCGGCGGTTACGTGACCGGGCAGCACATCGTCGTGCATGCCACGAAGGGCATCGAGCAAGGGACTCACAAGCGCATGAGCGAAGTCCTGCGCGAAGAGACCTGCCTGCGAAAAATCGGCGTACTTTCCGGACCGAACTTGGCCAGAGAACTGGCGCAACATCATCCAACCGGCACGCTGGTGGCTTCGGCCTACGATGAAGTCTTTGCCCGAGCCCACGCGGCTCTACACACGGACTATTTTCGCGTCTACGGCGGCCGGGACGTCGTCGGAGCCGAAGTCGCAGGCGCGTTCAAGAACATCGTGGCACTAGCCGCTGGGGTCGCTGCGGGACTGAAGCTGGGAGAAAACACCAAGGCGCTACTGTTGACGCGCGGGCTTTCAGAAATGGCGCGGTTCGGCGTGTCCATGGGGGGTGAGCTGATGACCTTTGGGGGAATGGCGGGCATGGGCGATCTGATCGCCACCTGTTCGTCCCCGCTCTCCCGCAACCACCAGGTCGGTGCGCGCCTGGCCGCCGGCGAGAGCCTCGCCAAGATCCAAAGCGAAATGCAGATGGTGGCGGAGGGTGTGAAGACGACCAGAGCGGTTCACGAGTACGCTCGCGAGAAGGGACTCGACCTGCCCATTGTCGCAGCGGTGCATCGGCTTCTCTACGAGGGCGGCGACGTACCCACGCTGCTGCGCGACTTGATGAGCATTCCCACCGGCCGAGAGTTCGTCGCATTGTCCGCCAACTAGTGCGGTCGCCGCTCGGGTCAGCCCTGGTGTTGCGGGGGCAGCCGCCGCGTGATCCGCGCCCGAACTTCTTCGACCAGAGCCTCTTTTTGCTCCGTGCCGAACTCCTTCGGGTCTACGGGCTGGCCGACGTAGAGCTGGACCGTACCGCCAGGATGCACCGTCCAGCCATCGGCAAGCAGCACGTCGCGGGTGCCCACGATGGTCACTGGCAGGATGCGCGCTCCCGTCTCGAGCGCCAGGTGGAAGCCGCCCTTCTTGAAGGGAAGAAGTTTGCCGGTCCGGCTACGCGTGCCCTCGGGGGCGATCCAAATACTCGTTCCCTGAGCAAGCGCTGTCTTGGCGTGTCGCAGGCTTTCGATCGCCTGCCGGCGGTCCCTGCGGTCGACTTCAACGAACCCCGCGGCCCGCATTGCCGTCGACCACACGGGCACCCGAAAGAGCTCCGTTTTCGCCACCATGCGCACCCGCCGCCCGAGAGACTGGAAAATGACCGGGATGTCGTACAGCGACTGGTGGTTGCTCATGACCACGAAGGCTTCGTCCGCCGGAACGCTGTCGACATCATAAGCGTGCAGCTGGATCCGCGCTTGGTCGAGCAAGCGACGGGACCAGCGGTCGAGGCGCTCGTCACACGCAGACGTCGTGATGCGGCCGATGGCGGAATCCGCGACCGTTGGGACGCTGATCTTCGCCGTCTCGACGATTGCTCGGGACAGGTGCCATAGCGTCATGAGCCGGACTTGTGGAGGTATCAAAACTCGGCCGCGCTCGCAACGCCGATGCGGTGCACCGGGGCCCTGCCGCTTATTGGCACAATCTACTTGGAGCGCCGCAGTAGCTCCAGCACCGCATTCGCGGCGGCGTCGTGCTGGAAGAGCACTTGCCGCCGGGGCGGAGCCCGCACGGTTCCCGGGGCGGGAATGATTTCGGAGACATACACCAGCTCCAAATATTGGAGCCGATCCGCCGCGTGACCGGTGCGCTCTGGATATCGCAGGAGGTAGTCGCGCACGCCATGCAGGTAGCCCGCGAACCGAGGTTCGGCGAGTCGCCGGTGGAAATCCCCGGTAGCCTGGCTCATGCCGAACCCAGTCGCAGGTTGCACGTCAAAGTCGGGTGCGCGACCGGTCAGCACGTCGATCGAGCGCCCATCCACAGTGCGCGCGAAAGCCACCAGCTTGCCGTCTTCCTGTGGTGGGTTCGGCGCGAACATGCTCCAGCCTTGGAACATGCGTGGCGTCATCACGATTGCGCGGACCCACTCCGGTTGCGTCGGCTTCAAGGCGGCGGGAACCGCTTGGTTTTCGATGCATAGCTGCCACACCGCGACAAACAGGAGCAGCCCTACGCAGCTCTGTGACAAATGCTTTCGCGGCCCACCCAAGCGCGAACGCCCAGAAGTGGGTCCATGATTGCAGCGCGATTCGCTGCGTACGTTCGCCCACAAGAAGCGACCCCAGCGCGTCGTCGGAGCGCAACGGCCCAATCGATGTTGGAGTCCACGCCAGGCTCCCGCCGGCAACAGTGCGACGAATCCAGCCATCATTACCCAGGAAAACGGCCCCAGTTCGACACACGCGGCGATGCTCGAATGCAACAAGACGCCCAACAAAAGCGCGAGCATACGCGCGCGATTTTGGGCAAAGGGGGAAACGAGCAAGATCGCGATGGCAGCTTCGAGCCCAAGCGCCCCCCAGGTGAGGAGCTTGCCCCACGAAAGCGGTAGCGTTGCCCGAAGCGCTGCGCCCAAGCCGGTCACCATGCGGTCTTGCTGCAGAAAGTAGTACAGCGCGGTGCCGTCTTTCCAAGCGTCTCCGTTCTTATGAACGGTGTTGAAGAAGTAGATCACGAACCATTGCATCAGCAGCGCAAACGCCGCCAGTGACACCACGCGCAGTTGCCCCCGTCGAACGCCCGGCGCGGCGATGGCGGTCATGCCCGCATCCCAGCTGAAGCGGGCCCCTAGGGGCAGAAACCAGGTCCAGACAAGAAGCAGGTTCAGCACGACCATGCCGCCGTTCTCGAGCAGCACATTGCGACTGTTGAGACTCACCGAAAGCACCGCGACAAGAGCGTGAGCGATGGACGTTCGGTAGCCGAGGGTGAACGCACAGCCCGCCGCCAGATGCAGCGCAAAGAGCAGCCAGACTTGCGTCGGAGTACTGGCCGCGAAGTACGCGCTGAACAGATGCGGGCTCGGCGGCTCACGCAGCACCACGTAGTTCGGAAGCCAGCCGACGTTCGAGTAGTGCAGCAGGAACTCAGGTGCCCGTCGCAGCAGGTCCACCACGATCACGAGGCCGAACAGCACTCGAAACAATCCGAGGGAACGCACGTCAACGCTGGCGTAGCGCGCCCCAAGCAGCCAGTGCCTTCATTGCGCGTTCTGGGCGCGGGCCGGGTGCGCTGTCCACGCTTCCTAGCGTCACCAGGTTTCGTCCCCAGCGTCCACCAGCGCGGGCTGGCTAGTCGCCCTCCTGGGCCAAATGCCCACATGTCGGTCCGACGGTTAAACTCGGTGTTTGGCCAACTCGGGTCGGTTGCGGCCGCGAAAGTTCCTAAAGGCACGATAGGCTGGTGATTCAGGTCGCGGTAGAATAGTCTGACGCCGTCAAAAGCCCGTCGAATGGAAGTCTCGTGTTCCAACTGCCCCGCGCGCTACGCGGTGCCCGACGCCAAAGTGCGTGGCCGCAAGGTCCGCATTCAATGCAAGCGCTGCAAGGCCGCCATCGTCGTCGACGGGACGGGTCTCGCTGCGGGTGACGCAAAGCGCGAGCCCGCCAAAGCTGAAGTCCCTGCACCCGCGCCCGCGCCCGCGAAAGCAGCGTCCGTAGCAGCCGCTCCCGGGGGAAAGCCGAAGCAACTCGAGGCGGCGCCCCGGCCACGGATGGACTCCGGTTGGCGGGAGCCCGGAGCGGTCAATGCGCCCGGTCCCAAGGTCCCCGGCGCGGGCATGGGCGCGCGTCCGCGCTCCGCGATGAAGCGGACCATGATCGGCGGTCTCGGTGGCCCCGGCGCGGATGCCGAGCCCCAAGCGCCAGAGGCGCCAGAGGCGCCGCCAGCCCCGGAACCCAAAGCTCCCGCTGCCGAAGCGAAACCCTCACCTTCCCCGGACCCAGAACGCCCCAAGCCAACGCCCTCGCCTGCTCCGGCATTGTCAGCGCCGCGCCCCGACGCCGCGCCGCCGCGCCCGGACGCCGCGCCACGGGCCCGCTCCGCGATCAAAAAGACGATGATCGGGATCCCGCCCCCCGCGGCGCCCGCGCCACAACGGCCGGAGCCGGAGCCGGAACCCGAGCTGCCACCGATCGCGGAAGTCGAGCCCTCGGCGCCAGAACCGCCGCGCCCGGGCATGGCGGCCGAATGGACCGTGGCCATCACCGACGACCAGCACGAAGAGCTGACCACGAGCGAGGTGGTCGAGCTGTATGTGCGAGGCGGCATCGATTTCGAAACCTTCATCTGGGCCGAAGGCATGGACGACTGGAAGCAGCCCTGGGAAATCCCTCTGCTTGCCATTCAGCTGCGGCAGCGTGGACTGCTCCCGCCAGGCGAGGGGGAACAGATCATACCGAGCACGGACTTCGACAACGAAGACGAGCATACTGTTGTCGCCCAGGGCCCGGCATTCGCCCGAGCAGATCCGTCCGGCGCCTGGCATGAACCGGGAGGTTGGCAGGAGCAAGGGGAAGCCGACATCGGCTTCGAAGACGTCACGGTCAGCATGGACGCGCCCCATGCTGCGATGCTGTTGCGCAACACGGACCCTGAAGACGTCACGATGGACGCCGATGTCGATGAACTCCTCGATGGAGCGCGTCCGGCGGGCACGCCCTACGCGGGTGGCTACGATTCAATACCTGCTGCCCACGTCGAGTCCGACTTCGCCGACGACAGCTACGATTTGACTGACCAAATGGTCCGACCCGAGGGTCTGGGCGAAGCCCCCTACCCGAGCCCCAGAGCCCCCGAGGAGCGACAGCCCATCAGCGCCGGGGACATCATGGACTTCCATGTCCCACAACCGCCGAGTCCGCCCGTCTCGGCACCTTTCGAGTACCCCGCCGCTTCGGCGCCGCAGCCCTACCCGGCCTCCGGCGCCGCCAGCTATCCCCAGAACCCACAGTTCGCAGCGCCCCAAGCGTCGGCACCGCCGGCGACACAACCGAAGCCAGGCGGGCGCGGCGGCGGAGGCCTTTTCATTCTGGTGATCGTCTTGATCTTGTTGCTCTGCGCCGTTGCGGTCGCCTACGTCACACGCCAACCACCACAGCTATGGGACCGACTTCCTTTCTGACGTTGGCTGCGCGAAGTCCGATTCGATGGTCGCAACTCTGAGTCTCGCGGTGAGCACATTCATAGTGCTTGGAGTGGTTGTGCTCGTGATCCGGGGGCGCTGATGATGCCGCCGGGCGCCCTGCGCGAGCAATGGCGCTGGTTCCGAGTACGCGGCTCCGTGCTCGTGTTGGTCTTCGCGTGTGGGTTCTTCGCACTTTCCGCCGGGGCCGCTCCGAGCGACCGTATCGGCCTCGCCGATGCCGGGGTTTTGGAACGTGCGTACTACACGCTCACGCTCTTTGTACTTGGCGGAACGGATCTTGGAGTTCCGGCATTCGGCCCGGCGTGGGCCCGCGCACTGCTTTGGGTCGCTTACTTTGCCGCGCCCGCGGTGACCGCCTCTGCGCTTGTCGAAGCCATCGCAACCGCAGTTGGCCCTGGCTGGTTCCGGCTGCGGCGCATGAACAACCATGTGGTCCTCGGAGGCGCGGGTCGCCTGAGCATGCTGTATCTGGCCCGGCTTCGGAGACAGGACCCGCGCTGCCCCGTGGTGATCGTGGAGAGCCGACCGGAGCGCGCAGCAACGCAAACGGCAAAGGCGCTCTTCGGCGCGGAGGTCGTCTTCGGGGACATCTCTGACTTTGGCCTGCTCTCCACGCTGCGTCTGGGACGCGCGCGCCGCGTCATGCTTCTCACCGGGAACGATTTTGCCAACCTCGAAGCTGCATCGAAGATCATCGAACTCCATCCGGACCTCGCACCCCGCACCGTCGTACACATCGGGGACCTGCAGCTACTTGACGCCCTCGAACAGACGCGCGTGCGGGTCTTGTGCGCGACCTTCAACAGCTATCGCGTCGCCGCCAAAAACCTGGTGCGTCACACCATTGCCGAGCACTTCGCGGGGACCGAAGGCTCGGACTGCATCGTGCTGGTTGGCTTTGGGCGCTTCGGACAGACGGTGCTCTCCGAACTGCAAGCGTGCGCAGGAAACGACTTTGACACCGCGGTGATCGTGGATATCCAGGCGACCCGGCACGCCTTGGTGTTTCAGGAAAAGGTCGGGTTTTCCGACAGCTACCAGCGGCACGTGCTGGACGGCGACATCCATGACCCAGCCGTCTGGGCCAAAGTTGTGCCTTTGATCCAAGCGCGACATCCCCTCATCGTGGTCGGTTGCGGTGACGACCCGGTCAACCTCCGGGCCGCCTTGGAGCTGCGCCGACGCTGCCCCAACGCACGACTGGTCGTGCGATCTTTCGCCTTGTCTGCGTTCGCAAAAGAACTGGCGGAGGAAAAAGACTGGGACTGCTTTGGCGTGGCGGAACTACTCGAGCGCAGCATGCCAAACGAGTGGTTCAAGCCCTAAGCTCGTCCCGGGCAGGCGCCTCGGCCTAGGGGTGGATGTTGACGATGGTGCCCTGGCCGTAGGTATCGCCGGCGTAGGCCGCGTGCCAGTGCTTGGGCACTTCCGGGCTCGCCCACCCGAACGCGATGCGCGCGTCGATGGGCGCGATGTTGACGCACCCGTGGGACCGCACACGCCCAAAGTCGTCGTGCCAGTAGGCACCGTGCAGCGCGTAGCCTCCTTTGAAGTACATGACCCAGGGCACATCGCGCAACTCGAACTCATGGTCCGCCACGTCCGAATCCATCGTCGTGGTGACGTGCTTTTGGTAGACGCGGAAGGTGCCCTGCGGCGTGCTCAACGTCTTGCCCGGTTCACCGAGGCCGTCCCGCCCGGTGGAAACGAGGGTGGCATATACCGGGCGATCGCCCTCCCACAGCACCATGGTTTGACTCACGATGGAAATGTCGATCCAGCGCACGCCCTTGCGTGCCCAGGAGGGCAGCGCCCGCGGCTTCGCTGCTACCTTGAGATCCGAACTGCGCAGCCAACGGCCGTTCTTGGCCTCCACCATGCGCACGCCGTGTAGCCTTTTCACGGTGCCGGTCAACGGAATGAACTCTCGCCAGCCAAGACGCTCACCCCGCTCCAGCTTGCCCTCTTTCAGATCCCACCAGATCGCGCCGGCCTTGCGCGCGAACGCGACGGGCAGTCCCACGTCTGCGATGGGCATGCCGTGGAATGGCGAACCGGAATCGGCCTTGAGCTTGTCCGCGGGCAGCAGGCGACCGTCGGTGCTGATGGCGAAGCGGCGCCCCTGGGCCTCTTCGCCGGCGACGAAGGTGCCGATCAGCGCCACACCTGCGTGGCGCTTGACGCGGTTTGCGATCACCGCGTACGGCGGCGCGCGGAACGAACTCAGATTGGGAATGCGCCGCTCACCCTGCAGCCACCAGGGCACTTCGTCATGGCCGTCACCGCCAAAACGCACGCTTTGGTCCATGGCGGTGGCGTGATCCGGAATTGCGCCGATGGCATAGCCCTTTTTGTCGAGCGGCACGTCGTTGGCACCGACGTCGAGCGCATCCCACTTGTCCCGCAACTTCTTCCAGTTGCGCAGATGACGCTCGAGGCGCATTTCGTATTGAAACTGCTCCGCCTTGGTCGGCACACGCAAGTAGTTCGGCGCGATCGACCGAACGAAGGCATAGCGGTAGGGCATCGGCCAACTGAGATTCGGCTCCACCTGAATCGCCTTGGCGACTGGGTGGTCTAGCTTCGTGGTGGCGTCCGGTCCGACGCAAACGAAGCCCACGGGACGAATGGCGTACCAGCCATCCGGGCAGTCGCGCTTGCTCACGGGCTCCCTGGAGCGCGCCACTCGTGCGCCCACGCGCAGATACCCTGTCGGCTCCGATTGTTTGTCGGGCTTGGGGTACACCGGAGTGATGAAGGAAATCGGCGCGAGCTTGGGGCCATCTGCCGCAGGAACGGGGATCGCGGACCAATCTTCGTCCCCGACTTGGCTCCCGCCGTTTTCAGCTTTGACCTTGGCCGCCCCCGGAGCCGTTTCGCTCAGGAGCGCGCTCGCGTCCTCGCATCCGACTGCAAAAACTAAGAGCAGTGTCGACAAGGCCACCCGTCCGCGGTTGGGCAGCAGGCCCGGTGGGGCTGGGAAGGGGCTACGCATGGTGTCTGTCATGCCAAGAGCGCCGCTTTTGGCCCAATAATCGGAAGTTCGGGCTCATGGACCGCAATAACGCGGGGTTTTCTTGGTCTCCGGGGGGAGCCCGAACGGGAACCTCATGGGGGCGACGGCCGCACCCAGCCACGCCAGCAGCTTCCCACTCGGGGCAGGCGGCTGCCGCGCTCGGCATCAATCAGGTAGGCAAAGCGATGCCCGCCGTCGTCGAGGGAGATGCGCTCGCGCTGATACAGCCCCGGGCAGCCCTCGAAGACATCCAGACGCGCGAGCTGCGCCGCCGTCACGAGGTAGCTCTCTCCGTGCACGACCGTCGCGCCCCCGCGAACCAACGCTGGATACCGACCCTGAAGCGCCAGAAAGAATCCAGCGACCGTGCGGCACGTCCCTTCAAACTGCGCCCCACGCATTTCTTCGTGGTGCTCCAAGCCTTGCATCAGCGAGCCGTAGACAAATACACGCTCCCGCATCATGGTTTTTTGCGCGCGAACACAGGCTGCAGCCACGCCTTGCTACCATCCGGCGCCACGACCGTTGCGCGCACATACGGTTCTGCGCCCAAAGCAAAAGAGGCACTCGGGCATGCCTTTCGCGCCAGCTCCTTGCCACCCGCGCCAATGAAACGAATGCTGCAGCTCTGGGGAGCCGAGACGCGCACTGTCATTTCAGAGCGCGTCCGCGTCACATCCTCGAGGCGAACCCCGGTCGAAGCATAGAAGTCCCCGGCTAGAAGCGCGCGCCGGATGTCCGCCAGCTCCTTCTTGGCGCGGACGTGGATCCACGCTCGGTCACCGGTATACGCAAACTTTCCCAGCCTTTTGCGGTCGGCTTCGTCATCAAAATGGTGAGAATCGTCCGTCGCCAATGCAAACACCCGCGCGCCCCTCGTCAACGCGGCATCCCACAAAGCCTCTGCGCGATCTTCCGCCGCCGCGCGCCCCCTGGGATGCTGTTGGTCTAGGCCCGCGTTGATCAGCTCGATGAAACGCAAGCCCGACGAACTGAGCGCGTGCACCATCTTCTCGTTGGCGGCAAAATGAAAAAGCGGATGGTTGAGTACGGTGATCGCGCCCCAGCCCTCCGCCATTTGCATCTGCGCGGAGTAGGCGGCGCGCCGTTGATCTACGAACGGGAATACGATGCGTTTGTCGCCGACGCGCACTCTCGTTGGATCTACAAATAACGCCGTGGTGTGGATCAGACAGCGGTAGCCCTCCGGCGGCTTCGGATCGCAGCTTTTCGAGTTCTGCGTGAGCTCGACGCCGGGAAGGAGCAGAAGCCCCTTGGGCGCGTCCAACACCGTCACCCGATTGTGATCAGTGAGCGCCACGAAGTCGTAGCCACGGGCCGCATAGTAAGAAAGCACACGCTGCGGCGGGGTATGCCCATCGTGGGAACGATCCGTATGCACGTGGGTCTGACCCTTTAGCCACGGGAGTGGCGACGGCTTCGCCGCGCTCCCCAGCGCGGGAGCGGCCGATGCCCGGGGGCGCAACGGGGAAACGGCACCGGGCTGAGCGCCGCCGGAGCCCGCCTTTGCGGGGGCGCTGGTTTCAACGGAGGCGCAGCCCGGCAGCAGTGCGGCGGCAAGGCAGACGGGAGCGATCAACGAAGGGAGACGCACGGCGCAGGCATTTTGACGCGAGAGCGCGCGGCGCCGCAAATCCGAGCGTCTCAGCCTGAGCGGACCGGCTTGGTAGTCCCGGCGAGAGTCGCCACAAAACCTGCCTCGGGAACACAGCCGCGATGCGTTCTCGCGCTAGCGACGACATGGCCCGAGCAGTGCTCGCGCCTGGATGCCGCGCAGAGTACGCTGCGGCGCCGTGTCACTGCGTGCAATTGCCTGCGTCGCCCTGGGCGTCTGGTCGCGCTCTCCAGGGCGGTTGCCCGCGGAGCCGCCTTCTACGTCCCATTCCCGCGCCCCCGTCACGGATGTACTCGTCATGACTCAGCCTGCCCCCTACCCAGAAACGCTACGCCAAGACCACGTAGACAAACTCTTCGGCGTGAATGTCGCTGACCCCTATCGCTGGCTCGAAACAGGGCAAGACCCGGAGGTGCAAGCCTGGGTACATGCTCAGAATCGTCATATGCGCGCAGCCATCGACCGCATCTCGGTGCGGCGCGGACTCGAAGCGCGACTAGAGAAGCTGCTAGAGATCGGCGAAGTCTCATTGCCCTCCGTTCGCCGGAACAAGGGCGAGACGCGCTACTTCTACACGCGGCGCAGTGGCGCCCAAAACCAGCCGGTGCTGGTGGTTCGGGACGGCGGCAGCGGAAAGGAACGCGTGCTCTTCGATCCCAACCAGGAAAGCGACAAGCAACTGCTGTCTCTGGATTGGTACACGCCATCTTGGGAGGGCAACCTCGTGGCGTACGGGACGAGCGAGGGAGGGAGCGAAGAAAGCACTCTGAAGATCCGCGACGTGCGCAGCGGAAAGGACTTGCCCGACACCATCACCCGAGCGCGGTATTCCTCCGTATGCTTTTTGCCGGGAGAAAAGCGCTTCTACTACTCACGCTTTCCTGCAGCTGGCAGCGTGCCCGCCGGCGAAGAGAAGTATCACCGGCGCATCTTCGAGCACGTGATCGGACGCAGCCCTGATGCCGACCCGATGGTCTTTGCGGCGAAGAACCTGACGGATTTCCCGAGTTGCACCATCTCTCCGAATGGGCGGTGGCTCGTGCTGCGCGTGCATCAAGGCTGGAGCCAAAGCTCAGTCCTCGTAGCCGACACGCGCAAGACCCCGATTCGTTTTCAAGAAATCACGACGGGGTTGGAGCACGTCTACGACCCCCTCGTGACCGATCAGGCGCTGTGGATCCGCAGCAACGAAGGAGCCTCGCGCTACAGCATTTTCAAGGTGGATCCGACGCGCCCCGAACGCAAACACTGGCGCACAGTAGTCGCCGAACACGAAGCAGACGTGCTGAGCGACTTTAATGTCGTGGCCGGACAGCTGGTCGTGCACTACTTGGCCGGGGGCACCTCGCGCGTGGATCGCTACGATCTAGACGGCAAGCGACTCGGTACGCTGCCCCTACCCACCGTCGGAACGTCGAACGGGGCCTCGGGGCTTGCCGATGGCGACGAGTTCTTTTTCGACTTCGAGTCCATCGGCACGCCGCCAGTGGTATTCCGCAGCACCCAGGGCAGCGCCGACCTCGGTGAATTCGCCCGGGTCCAGGCGCCCTTCGCGGCAGACGCCTTCAGCGCCGAGCCTCGGAGCGCGACGAGTGCCGACGGCACTCGAGTCCCCTATCTCCTGGTGTACCGCCGGGATCTCGACCTGCAGCGCGGCCCGCACCCAACCCTCGTATACGGCTACGGCGGCTTCAACGTGAGCCTGCAACCGAGGTTTTCGCGCACACTCATCGCGTGGTTGGAAGCTGGCGGCGTATACGTTCAAGCCAATCTTCGTGGTGGCGGGGAGCTCGGAGAAGCTTGGCACCGCGCCGGACAGCTCGACAAGAAGCAGAACGTCTTTGACGACTACTACGCGGTCGCAGAAGCTCTCATCGCCGACAAGATCGCCGACACAACAACGCTTGCGGCACACGGCCGCTCGAATGGAGGACTACTCGCAGCAGTCGCAATCGCGCAGAGACCGGACTTGTTCCGCGCGGTAGTCAGCAGCGTGCCCCTTACGGATATGCTGCGCTTCGACCGATTCCTCATCGCCAAGCTCTGGGAGTCCGAGTACGGCTCACCCTCGGACCCGACCCACTTCCGCTGGCTGCACGCGTACTCGCCCTACCATCATGTGCAGCCGGGCACTCGCTATCCCGGCGTCCTGCTCACGACCGCAGAAGGCGACACCCGAGTCGACCCGATGCACGCGCGCAAGATGGCAGCTGCGCTGCAGCACGCCAGTGCGTCGGGCTACCCGGTGCTGCTCAGGACCGAAATCGAGGCCGGCCACGGCCAAGGAAAACCCACGCGCATGATCGCCGAAGAGCAAGCCGACATCTACGCGTTCCTGCTCTGGCAGCTCGGCCGTGCAGAACTGGAGTAAGCCCCGGCGCCCCCAAAGATGCCGCGTCATTGCCCGCATTTCTGGCCAAACCCTATTGTCCAACATTTGGCGTTGATTGTTGGACAATAGGTGATTACAACGCCTGCCGTGAGCAAGAGTGGTCGCTCCCGGATCTCTTCAATCCCTCCGCCGCGGGCGCGGAGGCAGCGAGCGGTTCGACGACCACGGCGCACCGAAGAAGTTGCGGAACAACTCAAACGCCGCATTCTGTCTGGAGCCTTCGCTCCGGGTGAAAAGATCCCCGCCGAGACAGCCCTGGCTGACGAACTCAAGGTGCATCGCTTCACCGTACGTGAAGCCATGAACCAACTCGAGCAGATGCACCTGATCGCGCGACGGGCCGGCGTGGGTACCGTCGTTTTGGACTATGGCGAACACGCAGGGGTCGAAGTCGTGGAGTACCTCGCCGTCTCAGCCGATGGCGTCGTCGATACCAAGGTGCTCTCTGATCTCTTGGAATTCGCTCGCGTTCTGGGCGCCGAGATCGCCGGGCTTGCGGCCGAACGCCGCAGTGAGGAAGACCTCAATCGCCTCGAGATGGCCGTCTTGAAACTCAAGCGTGAGACCGGGCTGAGCAAGCTGCTCTGGCTCGACTTTGAGCTGCACGTCGCCCTGGCAGCAGCGGCAGACAACCTCGTGCCACGACTGCTACTCAATGGCATTCGACGCCTCCTCGAGAAATACACGCCATATCTCGAAAGCTTGTGGGTTTCCCCGGGCTCGATCATGAGCGGCTACCAAGATGTCGTCGCAGCTGTGGGCGCTCGAGATGCCGATCGCGCACGCGGCTTGATGCGCGACGTCTGGACCGAGCGACACGCACGGTTTGTCGCATCTTTTTCCGATTCCACCGGGGCTTCGTCGGCTGTGGCGAACTCCCCCTGACCGCAAATCCCTATCTGACAACTCAAAGGAGAATCAATAATGGCAACTGCAAAAGAAAAAATGGACGAGGCCGCGGGCAAGATCGAAACCAACAAGGAAGCCGCGCAAAGCATCGGCGCCGTATACAAGTTCGTGCTTGCCGGAGACGGCGGCGGCACTTGGGTCATGAACCTGAAGGACGCCCCCGGCGTGACCGAAGGCGAAGGCGACGCCCAATGCACAATCAAGATGGCTGCCAGCGACTACGTCGACATGGTGGAGGGCAAAGCAAACGGACAGCAGTTGTTCTTCAGCGGGAAGCTGAAGATCGAAGGCGACATGGGCTTGGCCATGAAGCTGCAGAAACTGACGGACGTCCTGAAGTAAACTGCCCCATGGTTTCGAGAGTGCGCCCACAAAAGCGCACTCTCGAAACTTTCGCTTCAAGCACCGATGAGCCTGGACGATCTGCGCAAACGCATCGACGCACTGGACGATCGCATCGTCGACTTGCTCGATGAGCGGGCCAGCCTCGCTGACGCGATTGGCCAACTGAAGACGGAAACGGCTGCGGCAGCCCACGATCCCGAACGGGAGCGGGCTCTTCTGGCTCGACTGGAACAGCGCGTGGCGCAGCAAGGCGGGCATTTCCCGCCGTCGGCCCTGCGCTCGGTGTTTCGAGAAATCATGAGCGCCTGCCTGGCCCGGCAGAGCGCGTTGGAGATCGCCTTCTTGGGCCCGGTCGGTACGTTCACCCAGATGGCAGCGCAGCGAGGTTTTGGCCTGGCGGCGCGCTACGTCGAGTGTGCCACGATCCCCGCGGTATTCGACGCCGTGGAGCGAGGGCACGCCCGCTACGGCGTCGTGCCCATCGAGAACTCTACGGAAGGTGGCGTCACCTTCACTCTCGACGAGTTGTTCGTTCGCGACGTACGCATTTGGGGCGAGATCGAGACAAACATATCCCAGTGTCTGGTGCGCCGCGGCACTGATCTGCAGGGCGTAGTGCGGGTACACTCTCACCCGCAAGCGCTAGCGCAGTGTCGCAATTGGCTGGGCAAGAATTTGCCTTCCGCACAGTGGGTGGTTGCGCCTTCCACAAGCGCCGCGGCGCGCTTGGCGGCGGATGATGAAGCGAGTGTGGCCGTGGCGAGTCGACTCGCCGCAGAGTTGGCGGGACTATCTGTCGTGCGCGAGAACATCCAAGACCGCGCCGTCAACGTGACGCGCTTCGCCATCTTGTCGCTGACTGGGCAGGACCGGACCGGAAGCGACAAGACCAGCATTGTCTTTTCCCTCAAACACGAGCGCGGGGCGCTGCGCCGGGCGCTGACGCACCTGGAAAACGCAGGGCTCAATCTGACCCGCATCGAATCCCGACCCCACCCCGAAGCACTCTGGGAGTACCTCTTTTTTACGGATTTCGAGGGCCATGCGCTGGATCCTGCCGTCACAGACGCGCTCGCAGCACTCGATCTGGAAGTCGGCGCGCTGAAAACCTTGGGTAGCTACCCGCTGGGCCCCCATGCCCAGCCGAAGGCCGCGCCCTGAGCTTTACCGGTTGCCTGCCTCGACGTAGGATCCGCACGAGCGCACCTACATGACGGACGGGCACAAACTGGGCAAGACCCTGCCGGACGGCGCCGGGACCGTGCCGATGTACGCGCTGGTACATGGGCGCCGCACCATCCCCTTGCCCGAGGGCGAGCTTTTGATTGGACGCGGAACGGATTGCCACGTCGTTCTAGACAGCGCCCTCGTGTCGCGCCGCCATGCCAAACTGCTGGTGACCGCGGACGGCGTCGTGCTCGTTGATTTGGGAAGCATCAACGGAGTGAAGGTCGACTCCCAGGCGATCTCTGGGCGCCTACTACTCAAGGTCGGCGCCCGTATCAGCATAGCGGACGAACTGTTGGAGTTTGTGCGGCTGGACGACGAGCGCCGCAAGTCCATCACCGCGCCTGAACTGCGCCGCGCAGCAACCCTGGATATTCGCCTTTCGGACCAAGACGAAGAGACAACCATGGCGCGGCGCCGCCAAGACCGCTTCGCCCTGCTGGCAGGGCTCGTTGACAAGGCCCTGGCACTCGGGCGGGGCGCGGAAGCCGAGCAACTACTGTCCGGGACGCTGGCGGAAGTAGCGAGTGATGCAAAAGCTGGCCGCCTCGCGCCGGACCTGGCTGAGAAAGCAGCGCGCTACGGGCTGCTCCTGGCCAACGCCACCAAGAAGGCCGGCTGGATCGACTACATCATCGACGTATATTCCAGTCTGAATCGGCCGCTGCCTTTGGATATTGTGGACGAATTGCACGGCCTGTTGCGTCGGATCCCCGGCGTGAGCCGCAGCGGATTCGAGCGCTATGTGCGCGCCTTGGCCGGTGCGTCTCTGCCCCCGACGGAGCGATTCGCGGTGAGGCGCCTCGAGGGTCTGCTGCGCGTGCTGATTTCGAGTTGAGCCAGGCGCGACTACTTTACGATTTCGATCAACTCCACGTCGAACTGTAGCGTCGCGTCCGGAGGGATCTTCGGCGGACTCCCTCGCTTGCCGTAAGCCATGGGGCCGGGGATGGTCAGCTTGCGCTGGCCACCTTTTTTCATCCCCGGGATCCCTTCGTCCCAGCCTTGAATCACGGCGCCTGCACCAAGGGTGAACTGGAACGGTTCATCGCGATCTCGGGAGCTGTCGAATTTGGTGCCATCGAGCAACGTGCCCGTATAGTGCACCTTCACCGTATCCCCCTTCTTGGCCGCCGCACCCTTGCCGACCTTGACGTCTTCGGTCTGGAGTTTGTCGGTGCCCGCTTCCGCTTCAGCGCCGAGCTCCGGCGCAGCGCTCGATTCGGCGCTCGCCACCGGCTCGGGGGTCGCCGTCGCCCGCGGCCGCGACTCCGGCTCCGGGACTTTGTCGCATGCAAAGAGCAGGGGTAAGGAGAGACTGAGGAGAGCCAGGCTACGTTTCATGGGTCCGGGCCTACAACAGGTACCCGCGCATGCCAACGACGCGATCTAGGCGCTGCCACCCAGGGCTGGTGTAAGCTGCGCTCCGTGGCAAGAAACCGGCGCCCGTGGGCTAGGTGGCTCGCCGGTACGGCGCTCCTGCTGTGCGGCGCTCTCAGCGTTTGGGCGCTGGTGCGTGGCACCAAGGGCGATGCCACCGAAACCCCTTCCGCGCAGCCGGCCCCAACCGCACCCGAGCGCCTATTCGTTGTGGACGTGCACGTGCCCCTTTCCTCACGAGGGATCCCGCGGCTCACCCAGCTGACGCAACGCTACGGTTTCGACCACGTCGTCAACCTGTCAGGTGGACACCCACTGGACAATCTGCCGGCGCAGGTCCGCGCCGCGCGCGCCTCGGGGGGTCGTGTGACCGTGTTTACGAGTCTCGCCTACGAACAAGCTGAGGCCCCCGGCTACGGACCACGCATGGCCAAGGCGCTCCGCCTTGCCCACGAGCAAGGTGCGCGCGGCCTCAAGATCGCCAAGGCCCTCGGCCTGGGTCTGCCCGGGCCCGATGGGCGTTTGATCCCCGTGGACGATCCGGAACTCGACATCGTCTTCGAGACGGCGGCAGAGCTGAAGATGCCCGTCGCGATCCATTCCGGCGACCCGAAGGCGTTTTGGCTTCCCATAGACACGAAGAACGAACGCTATGCCGAGCTCTCCGCCCATCCGGGCTGGTCCCAATATGGGCAGGACGTGCCAAGCTTCGACGAGATCTTGAATCAACTCGAGCGCCGTGTTGCGAGGCACCCGCGCACAACCTTCGTGTCGGTGCATTTCGGCAATGCAGCCGAAGAGCCCGACCGCGTTGCCCGGGCGCTACGCAAGTACCCAAATCTGTACATCGACACCGCCGCTCGCATTCCGGAAATGGGACGCCACCCGCCAGAGAAAATGCGGGCCTTCTTCGAAGAGTTCCAAGACCGCATTCTATTCGGCTCGGATCTAGGAGTCGGACCCGAGCCCAGCCCGCTTTTTTTGGGGTCCAGCGGTAGCGAGCCACCCACCCCGGAAGAAACGCAGCTCTTCTTCACCGCGACTCGGCGCTACTTCGAAACGCGCGACGAACAGTTTGCGCACCCGACGCCGATCCAGGGCAGCTGGAAGATCGATGGCATCGGACTGTCCAGGGCCATCCTGAAGAAGCTCTACGGAGAAAACGCCAAACGCGTACTGACCCTAGACCTGCCAGACGCGCAGCCTCGCTGAGTCCGATACGCTACCCGTCCGCAGGCCGAGGGCGGTCAAGGGTTGCGAAGAACGCACCGGATAGGGCGACGGCGCCAAAGACGAACCACATCGTCGTATATCCGAAACGCTCGGCGAGCTCTCCGGCACCGAACGCAGCCAAGGTTACGCCCACATTGAACGCCAGGTTGAAGGCGGCCATGGCGCGTGCCCGCGCCGAGGCCGGCACACCCTCGACAAATAGCGCGTTCAGCGAGGGATAGCTCATGCCATGGGCAGCACCGAAGACCGCCCCCGTGAGCACCAGCGCCAGGGGCGATGCCGTGAAGCCCAGGGTCAGCACGGCGCACCCAAAGGCGAAGGTCGCAACGACGGCCACCCGATGGTGGCCGATACGGTCGCCCAATCCTCCCATGACAAGGCGCACGGCTATTGCCAGGACCACGTAGCTAACGAAAAACGGCGTATGCACGCCCAACCCGCGGGCCCGCACAAACACGCTCATGAAGTGGATGGCAGCTCCAAAGCCACAAGCTGCAGTGAAAGCCGCGCACAAGGCACCCAGTGCAGCGGGGCGCCGCAGCATTTGCAGCGTCGAATAGCGCACCTCCTTCGGATCGCCGCGACTGCCGGTTTCTCCAACGCTCCAGAACAAGACCAAGGCGAGGATTGCCACCGCCGCCGCCGCGACAAATAGCCCGGTGAAGGCAACGTGCAGGGTGACGAGCTCCGCAACACTGGGACCTACTGCATGCGCAGCGAGGGTCGCGGTACCGAAGATCGCAATGGACCGACCCAACTGCCCCTCGGGAGCCAGATCGACGATCAATGCATTCGTGGAAACGAAGACCAACGAGAAGCCAAGCCCTTGCAGTAGGCGCAAGGCATAGACCAAGGCGCCCAGATCGCGCACCAGCACAAAACCCAGCGCGGCCGCACACCACAGCAGCGCCCCTAGGGCGAGGAATGGCCGACGGCCGTAGCGGTCTGCCAGCGCGCCGGTCAAAGGGATCGCCCACAAGGACACGGCGCCGAAACTGCCCATGACACGGCCGACTTCTGCCCGACCTGCACCCAGGGCCTCTAAATGGACTGGCAGCGTGAAGAAGCTCGTGACGCTCACGAAAAAGCAGAAGTTGGCCAGGGTTGCCAGCCAAAGCCGGCGGCGCCGATCGAGCATCAGGATCCGCAGCCCTTTTCGGCGACGACGGCATTGGCTATGTGTCGCTGCGACATGAAGACGCTACTTGGATACTTCTGGCGCGGATGTTTGGTGCTGGCCCCTGTGGGCATCACTTTCTACATCGCCTGGGTCACTGTCGTCGCGATCGATGAGTTCATGCCGGTCGGCATTCCTGGGCTCGGTTTTTTGCTGACGTTGTTGCTCGTGACAGCCGTTGGCTTCGCCACATCCAACGTCGTCGGCAACGCCGTGGTGCGCCAGCTGGAACGTTGGCTCTCGCGTGTGCCGTTGGTAAAGCTGATGTACTCGTCCATCCGCGACCTGATCAATGCGTTCGTGGGTGAGAAGAAGCGCTTCGACCGCCCGGTTCTGGTATCCCTGCAAGGCGACGCAGACACCTGCGTACTTGGTTTCGTCACGCGCGAAAGCCTGGGGCCGCTGAAGCTGGCAGACCATGTCGCAGTGTACTTTCCGCAGAGCTACAACTTCGCTGGCAATCTGCTGGTCGTCCCCAAGTCCCGGGTCAAAAATGTCGAGGCGTCGCCCGGCGACGTGATGGCCTTCATCGTTTCCGGCGGCGTGTCCGGCCTGGGGATCGGTGAGCATGCCCTCAGTCGCCCCCCACCGGCTCCGCGGCCGCCACCCGCTGAACGAACCCTGCTGGGCTTAGGGCCGAAAAAATAGCCTCAGCCCATCATTTCTAGAAAACCGGTGGCGCCCATCAGCGACTGCCCGCCGTCCGCCACGATGGTCGTGCCCGTGATGAAGCCCGCAGCGTCCGAACACAGGAAAACCGCCAGGTCTGCGATTTCCTGAACGGTCCCGAAGCGACCCACGGGCATCTTTGCAGTGAGCTGCTCCCGCGCCCCGGATTCGGTCGGCGCAAGCCTGCGCATGCCTTCGGTGTCGTCGATGGGTCCTGGCGCGATGGCGTTGACGCGCACCTTCGATTTGCCCCATTCCAAAGCCAGGTCCTGAGTCAGCTTCGCGATGCCGGCTTTTGCCGCGCCGGCGTGGCATTGCAACGGTGTGGGAACCCAGGCCTGCGTCGCGGTAACGCTCAAGATGCTGCCACCGCGCACCGAGAGTTGCTCAAACGCTGCGCGGCAGGTGTTGAACGTTCCGAGCAAGTCGATATCAATCACCGCCTTAAAGCCGTTGGCCGACAAACTCGCCGCCGGAGCGATGAAGTTCCCCGCAGCAGAACACACCACAATATCCAGCCCACCGAACACCTTCGCCGTTTCGTTCACTGCGCTCTGCAGTGCGTCAAAGTCACGGACGTCGAGAGCGTGCACGGCAGCTTCGGAGCCAACACCGCGCACTTCCTCGGCAACGGCTTCAAGTTTCTGAGCTGTGCGCCCGACCAGCGCTAGCTTGGCGCCCTGTTGTGCTAGTCCCAAGGCGATACCGCGCCCAATCCCGCTCCCTCCCCCGGTGACCAGGGCAACGCGTCCGGCCAGCAGACCGTCCCGAAAGATGCGGCTGCTCATCCTTGCCCCGCTCCCCAACCCCCGGGTGGACCGGCGGCTTGGATGCCTTGCTGTGGTGCTCCCCAGGGCGCACCCGGTGGGGCCGCGATACGGTTCGAAAGTGGCGTCCACAAGGACTGGAATAAGTAGTTCTGACGATTCTGCCAATCCTGGTAACCCAAATAGAGCAGCACGAGCGCGATGGGAAAAAAGAACAACCAGGCCACCAAGATGATCACGACGGAGTTCGTTTCGAAGTCTGGCGCGACACGAATCGAGCAGTAGCTACCGCCCTGACCGGGATTCAAGGTGATGCTGACCTTGGGCACCATGCCGTAACTCGCCAAGCTGCCGCGACCACTCCACTGAGTCGGACCGGTTTGCTGCAGCGGGATCCCACTCTGGTACAGCACGGATGACATTGACTGCACCAACGTCTGCTGGTCATCGCCGCTCAAGAACTTCTGGTCCGTCTTGTCGAGCATGCGCGTCTACTCCACGGATTCGAGGACGTTGGATCCGAGCTGCAGCGCGCCGTCCTTGACGGAGTCAAGAATGGAGCTAGCGGTCTCGTCGTCCAGCTCCAGTATTTTGATCAGTTGGATCAGGAGTTCGCGCTCACCTTCGCTTTGCTCGCCATCGGCATGGGCGAGTAGTGCGGCGTTCGCCAGCAAGAGCTCCTTGTCCTCGTCGGTGAGGTCCGCGGTGGGGATGTCCGCCGCCAGGGTGCGCTTTTTCTTCGCGTACTCCAGGATTTCCTTTTCTTCGTCCTCGCTGGCGTCAAATCCGGCGAGCAGCCCCTCGATGACGTGCTCTTCGACCTCTTCCACCTTGCCGTCAGCCCAGGCTACGGCCACCAGCGACTTCACGATGCATTTCTCGTTCGGCGTCATAAGGGGCACGATAACGCGAAACCCCTACCGTTGTGGCCATTGCTTTCCGGGCAGAGCAGGGAAAAACTGACTGCCGGGAGCGTACAGTAGGCGGCCTGGTGCCTCCGGCCGGACCCGAGGCAGCAATCCCCAGGAATTTTTGAGAGGCCAGTTGGAACCCAACGCAGAAGAAGACGCCGAATTCCTGGCACGCATTGGTAGCGTCGTCGATGGAAAGTGGCGCCTAGAGAAGCTCCTGGGCTCCGGCGGCATGGCCGCCGTCTACGAAGCCCAAGGCGCCGGCGGCGTGCGGGCCGCGGTGAAGATCCTGCATCCAGAAATGGCGCGCAAGAAGGACGTGCGGGAGCGTTTCGTCCGGGAGGCCTACGTGGCCAACCAAGTGGGGCATACCGGCGCCGTTGCCGTGCTGGAGCATGGCGCAGGCGACGAGGCCTACCTGGTCATGGAGTTGCTCGAAGGCGAGCCCCTATCGACCCGCGTGAAGCGACAGGGCCTAACGGAAGATCAACTCCTTGACGTGCTGGACCAGGTGCTGGACGTGCTCGCTGTCGCACACACTCAAGGCATCATTCACCGCGACATCAAGCCCGACAACCTGTTCTTGTGTAACGATGGGCGCGTCGAGGTGCTCGACTTCGGGCTGGCGCGCATGATTGACGAAGTGCCCGGGCAGTTCAAGACGCGAACGGGTTTGGCCCTTGGCACCGTCCCCTACATGCCGCCCGAACAAGCCCTTGGCCGACGAGACGAACTCGACGGTCGGGCGGATCTCTTTTCCCTAGGAGCGTCCGCCTTTCGGATCTTGACGGGACAGCGCGTGCACGAAGCACCGAGTGAAGCCGAACTGCTGGTCGCCATGGCCACCAAACCGGTGCAACCGCTCGCAAGCGTCGCCCCACACATTCGGCCCGAAGTCTGCGCGATCATCGACCTGTCTTTGGCATTCTCGCGGGATGCGCGCTACCCGGATGCGCAGACCATGCAGGCGGATGTGCGCGCCGCACGCGGGGGCCAAGTTCCACCCTTTGCGGTCGGCCAAGGCGTGCAGACCTCCCGAGACGCACCGACGCGTGTGGACATGGTCGCACCCGCGGTGTCGGCACGCTTTGCTCCCGCCGCAAGCGGGACAGTTCCGGGAAGCCCCGGCGCGTTTGCCGCGGCCACCTACCCTGGCGTCGATGCGGCTCCAGCCTCCGTCGGACCACAGTCCGCGTCGTGGCAGCACGGCGCCGCCACGACTGCAGGCGCGTCCAGCTACGACTCGGTGCCACCCCCGTCGGGATACGACGCGCCGCCTGCGTCCGGATACGACGCGCCGCCTGCGTCCGGATACGACGCACCGCCCATGTCCGCCGGCCCTGCGTCCCTGCAGTACGGCGTGCCGGTCACCGCATCCGCGCCGCCACCGAAACGCCGAGGCGGACTAGTTCTGCTGGTCCTGGCCGCGGTCGTTGGAGCGCTGCTGCTCGGCGTCGTGGGCGTTGGCTTCGTCGTCCTCACCTACGGTGGCGATGCGCTGCAGAGTGAAGATCTGTCGCCGGGCACCGTCGGGGTGAGCCCCCTGGCAACGCCCCTCTCCCCGAACAGCACCGAGTCAGAAGCCTCTGGCGGCGGCGCCGCCGCGAAGGGAGACAGCCAAACCCACGTCGCGGCAAGCAGCCCGGGACAATCCGGCGCAGTAGGCGGGGCCGAACCGTCTGAAACCGCAACCCAACCGTCAGGCCCTGCACCGAACCCGACGCCAGCGAAGCCTACGGCGCCGACCGCCGCCACCCCGACCGCCGCCACCCCGACCGCCGCCAGTCCCAGTCCCAGTCCCGCGCCCGCGCCCGCACCGGCTCCAGCTCCAGCCGCCACCAAGCTCTCCCCTGGGCTCGCCGCGAAAGCACCGGGCGACGACAAGGGCAAGGACAAGAACGAAGATCGGGGCAACGGCAAAGACAAGGACAAGGACAAAGACAAAGACAAAGGCAAAGGCAAAGGCAAGTAGCCATGCACTGCCCGCCTGGCCGCGCGGAAAGCGACTCCCCGCTTTCTGGCTCCGACCGACCCACTCGTGAGCGCTGCTATCGATGCCACAAGCCCGCGGCAACCTGCGTCTGCGCCAGCATCCAGCGGGTCGAGAACCGAACCCGAGTCACCATCTTCCAGCACCCCCGCGAGCGCTTCCACCCCCTGGGCACGGTGCGCTTCGCCGAGCTCGGTCTGGCAAATTCCCGGGTCTTCGTCCACCACGCCCACCTGCCCCCGCCCGCGCCGAAACTCAGCGAGCACGCCGTGCTGCTGTATCCGAGTCCCAGGGTGCCCCTTGTCACCGAATTGGGTTTCGTCCCGTCAGAACTGGTCGTTGTCGATGGCACCTGGCACCACGCGAAGACACTGCTGCGCGACATGCCACTCTTGCGCGCATTGCCCCGGGTCCGACTCGCGCCGACACAGCCAAGTCGCTACCGGATCCGGCGCGAGCCGCGACAGGAGTGTGTTTCGACGATCGAGGCCATCTTACTCGCACTGACTGAGCTGGAACCGCAACTCGACGGCATGGAGCGGCTGCTGGCCGCCTTCGATGCCATGATCGAGCAGCAGATCCGCCTTTCGGATCCCGACAAGCGGCGGCGCCGCGCCCCCGCACAGCGCCGCGCTGCGCAGGCGCGGATGTTGCCACGGGCGTTCGTGGAATGCTGGCAGGATCTCGTCGTTGTCTACCTCGAACGCGTGCCAAGCCCGCGCGGTCCCGAGGTCGTACAATGGGTGGCCTGGCGCGCGCGGGACGCGGCGACTTTTGAAGCGCGGCTGCCAATCGCAGATGACGTTGCCGATGCGCATTTGTTGCACAGCGGCCTCACGCGCATGCTCCCAGGCGACAGCTTTGACGCCGCGATGGAGCGGTTCCGGGCATTTGCCGGCAAGGCGCCGATGCTCGCAGCGTGGCACCAACGCACATTGGACGCAGCCGGGGAGCACTTTCCGACCGTGCCCAGAGTCTGCGTCAAAGCGGTGCACCGAAGGCTGCACCCCGCCGCCGCGGGTACCCTAGAACAAACCGTTGCCGAACACGGACTCGAAACCGTCCCGATCTCAGCAGCGGGGCGAGCGCGACAGCGCTTGGGCGACGCCGTCGCGCTGGTACAGCACCTAACTCAGGGAAAGATCCCCGCGCCGCTATAGATGCGCGCCACCTTTTGTAGTGCGAGGGCGAACGCACTGCTGCGCAAGTCCGCCTTGCCGCGAGCCTTTTGACAGCTCCGCAGCGCCGCGTACGCCGTGACCATGGTGTTCTCCAGCGCAGAATGCACCAACTCTCGTTCCTCTGGGCCGTGGACCAAGAGCTTGCGTTCGCTTTCCTCTAGGCGGCGCGCGCCGATGCGGTCCAGCACTTCGCAGAAATGCTCCGACACTTGCTCCGACCAACGCTTCGTCATGCGTTCGAAACTCACGTGCTGCACGTTCTTCAACCATTCGAAGTAAGAGACGGTGACGCCGCCTGCGTTGAGGAAGATATCCGGCAACACGCACACACCACGCTGGCGCAGTATCGCATCAGCCGACGGAGTCAGTGGGCCATTGGCGCCCTCCGCGATGATCCGCGCGCGTACCCGCGACGCGTTTTCTTCGGTGATGGCGTTTTGAAGCGCGGCCGGCACGAGCACGTCGGTATCGAGCTCGAGCGCTTTGCTCGCATCTTCAAGATCTGTGGCGCCAGCAAACCCAAGGAAGCTGCCGGTTTCTCGCCGGTGCGCCATTGCCTGGTCGAGGGCAATGCCGCCTTCGTTGACAATCGCCCCGTTGATTTCTGCCAAACAAATCAACTTGGCGCCGGCGCGCTCGAAAGCCTCTGCGGCCCAGTAGCCCACGTTGCCCAAACCTTGAACCACCACGCGCTTCCCGGCGATCCCCAGAGGCAGAGCGAGGGCCCGCATCACGTCAGCGTCGTTCACGCACTGACGCACTCCGAAGAACACACCGAGTCCGGTAGCCTCACGGCGCCCGGGGATCCCCATCATCTCCAGAGGTTTGCCCGTGACGCAGGCGTCGGCGTTGATGTCCCCTTCGTTGAGTGCACGGTAGGTGTCGGCGATCCACGCCATTTCCCGCTCGCCGGTTCCATAGTCCGGCGCCGGAACGTCGACAGCGGGCCCCAAAAACCGCTTCTTCATCAACTCTGCGGTGTAGCGTCGGGTGATGCGCTCCAACTCGCGGACGCTGTGCTTGCGGGGATCGATACGCACACCGCCCTTCGCTCCCCCAAACGGCACACCTACCAACGCACATTTGTAGGTCATGAGCGCTGCGAGAGCCATGACCTCATCCTGATCTACATCCGGCGCGTAGCGGATGCCGCCTTTCACCGGCAGACGGTGAAAGCTGTGTTCCGCGCGATACGCCTCAACCACGTAGATGTTGCCGTCATCGAGCTGCACTGGGAAGCGCATGCGGTACACCGCGTTGCACGCTTTGATTTGGGCTAGCAGATCCGGACTGATATCCAGCCCTTCAGCCCCAGCGTCGATGTAGTTTTCGACCGCACGAAAGAAATCGCTCATTGCAGAGTCCTATTCGGGTCTGCCGCGTATTTCAACCACGCGGAACGTCAGCGTGGTCCGTCAAGCGCGCATGTCGGAGAGCAACCATCGCCACCCAGGTTGTTTCCGTCGTCGCATTGCTCGCCCTCGGCAGCTTGCACCTTGCCGTCCCCGCAGCGCGGGCCGAGAAGACACCCCGTGGCGCATTCACCGTAGCCGCCATCGTTCTTGCCGTCGTCGCACTGCTCGCCGAACAGGCTGTCCACCTTGGCGTCGCCACATCTTGAGGGGTTCTTGCAGCCGGGCGCGCAACCGCTGGGGCCATAGGGCGTCAAGTTGACGCCATCGTCGCATTCCTCATTTTCGGCGGATTGCACTGCGGCGTCTCCACAGCGCGGGCCGAGCTTGCAACCCGGCGCGCAGGTGCCGTAACTGCCGTTATTTGTGCCGTCGTCACACTGCTCGTCGGGCGTTTTGATACCATCGCCGCATACGCTGACACAGGAGCTGGTCTTGTTGACGAATCCAGAGAGCGTGAGCCGGTAGTTGGACTGCGTCGTGTGTCGCTCAGCCTGAAACACGACTGCTTCGTACACTTTGCCTACCGTTAGGCTGTATTGAGTCGCCGCCGCCGCGTTCAAGGTGACACTTGCGGACATGGCGCCATGCACGCCGCCAAGATCGATCGCTAGCTTCTTGTTGATGAAGACGAAGACGTCGTCGTCCCCGGTGAAGTCAAGCTTCTCGCCACCCTTGTACTCGAACCAGTAGCGCACCTCGCTGGTAAAGTGGAAGTTGTTGGAGTTGCCTTGGTTGCCCCAGCCCAGGCCATTGACGGGAAAGAAATTCGAGTTGTTGTACTGAAAGACGCCGCCCGCGATGGCGCCAAGGGTGATCGTCTGCAGCAGCGTCTTGTTGCCGTCGTTGCCGTTGGCGACTCCGGAATCGCGATACCATTGGTCGAAGACTGCCTTGCCATTCGTGGTGGCCGACGCGGCGCCCGCCTTGGCGTAGACCGGCTTGCCGTCCGCGCCGAGCGCCGCTTGCACGATGCCGGTTTCAACGGCAATGGCGTGCTGGAAATCAGGATGTCCGCCCGTCGTGCCCTTGGCCTTGAAGTCTCGGATCACGATAGGCAGCACCAATTGCGTCGGCGTCGTTGTCACATCCGTGCACTGGTAGCCGGGTTCCTGCTGACAGGTCGGCGAGCAACCGTCTCCTGCGACGGTATTGCCGTCCTCACACTGCTCGTTGTCGCCGGGCAGGCGCATCCCGTCGCCGCATCGGCTCTTGCACTCAGTGCCCGTGCAGTCCGGTTCGTTGACACAGAACGGCGTGCACCCGTCCCCCATGTCGTTGTTTCCGTCGTCGCACTGTTCGGTGCCTTCGACCTTCTTGTCGCCGCAGACCGTCGGCACACACTTCTGTCCTGGAGTCGGGCACTTGAAGCCAGACTCGAGTTTGCAGTTCGCGCCGCAGCCGTCGCTGGGCACTGCGTTGCCGTCGTCGCACTGTTCGACGCCTGCGACGATCCCGTCGCCACATTGCTTCGCGTCACAGCGTACGCCCGGGAGGGGACACTGATAACCAGGCTCCAGCGTACAGCTCGCACTACAGCCGTCACCCGGGTTGCTGTTGCCATCGTCGCAAGTTTCGGCGCCCGTGATCTTTGCGTCCCCACATACGACAGTGCTGACACAAGCCTTTCCGGGAACGGGACACGCGAAGCCTTGCTCGATGGCGTCGCAGGCGGCAGTGCATCCGTCGCCGCCCACGCTATTGCCGTCGTCGCAAGCCTCCCCCGGGTCGACCGAGCCATCACCGCAGCCGGGTTGCGGTGCGCAAGCGTCACCGCTGCAGGCGTCGGCGCCTGCCGCACCCCCTTGGCCGCCTCCGTCCAAACTGATTCCAGCGCCGCTACCGCCCGTCGCCGAAGCGTCGCCAGCAGCGCCGCCGACACCACCTGCGGCTCCCGCGTCGAAGGTGCTGGCCACCTCGGCGTCGCCACCGCAAGCAGAAAGGTAGCCCACCACACCCAAACAGACCCCGGCCCACCTGCGAAACCCACTTGAATCCATCCGACCAGGATAGCGCGTTTTCTCCCCAGGAGTCGAAAGCCCGCCGAAGCAGGGCGCTCGAGGACTGCAGCCAGCGAGAATCGACCTTGAGCGCCGCCTTTGATGGGCTCTAGACTCCTTGCGACATGGATCGTTTCCGGCGCTTCGACGAAGCGTACTACCATCGGTTCTACGAGAACCCCAAGACTCGCGTCATCACGCCGGAAGAGCACGCGCACCTCGCGCAGTTCGTCCTTTCGTTTGCCGCGTACAACCAGATCGAGGTCAAGTCGATTCTCGACATCGGCGCTGGCATCGGGCTCTGGAAAGACTGGGTCAAGAAGAACCTGAAAGGCGTGGCGTACTCGGGCACGGAGGTCAGCCAAACCATGTGCAAGAAGCATGGCTTCATGCATCGCGACATCGCTCGCTGGCGGGACCGCAAGAAGTACGATCTGATCGTGTGCCAGGGTGTGCTGCAGTATCTGCCTGACCCCGACGTCGCGCCCGCCATCGCGAACATCGCAGCCATGAGCAAAGGCCTGGTCTATGTCGAAGTCACGACGCGGCAGGATTTGCGTGAGCGCTGTGACACGGATCGCACGGACTCGGATATCCACATTCGCAACGGTTCCTACTACCGGGGGATCCTCAACAAACACATGAGCTTCGTGGGGTGCGGCCTGTGGTGGACCAAAGAACTGGACCCGCCGTTCTACGAACTAGAAAGCGCCAGCTGACGTGTCGGAGGCCAAACGCTTCATCCGCCCTGTGATCTCCATCACCCTCATCGGCGCGTCGGTGCTGGGTCTGCTCAACGTGTACGCGGACAACGCGGATGTCGTGCGCAAGGCCGAGGCAGTGGCTTGCGACCAAAAGCCCGACTGTACGGCTCGCCTCACCCGCGTGGACCGCTCGCCCCTGGCGCAGAACTTCGGCTTCGCGCTGAGCTACGAGATGCAAGGCGACAAGAAAGTCAGCGGGCGCCCCGCAGATCGCGCCGTCAAATGCTCCCGCGGGTTGGTGCTAGTCGGCGAGTACAGCTGCGAACTGGCCACCCCCTGAGCCGTGCTGCGCGGTTCCCCTAGTTTGGCGGCTGTTCCGTTGCGACGCTGTCGAGCACGCGGCGCACTTCCGCAACGTCTCCGGCATTGGGCGACAGGCGCAAGTAGCGGTTGAGGTCACTGCGCGCGGCCTGCGGCGCACCTAGCTTGATCGAGAGCATGCCGCGATCCCGGATCTCTCGGGCCGCATCGGGGACAAGCGCCACGATGCGATCCAACACCAAATACAGCGCGCGATAGTCACCGCGGGAGGCATGGATGGCGCGGAGGTTCATCAGCATGCGTGTCATCACTTGACGCACACTTGCTGGCTCCAACGCTGGCAAGCTCTGACTGGGCCGGCCGCCGGCGACCTTGGTCCACAGTTCTTCCAACCGTTCTCCGTGCAGCGTGCCCCCGCCGTGGAACGGGTCGACGAGCACCGGCTCGTTCCCACTGTCGTCAACTAGGCGCACCAAGAAATGACCCGGGAAGTTCACGCCATCCGCGCGCAGGCCAGCGCGCCTGGCGATCTCTATATAAACAACCGCTAGGGTGATGGGGATGCCCAGACGACGGTCGAGCACGTCATTGAGATAGGAGTTCTTGACGTCGTAGTAGTCGGCTTCGTTGCCCCGAAAACCGAGTCGCCCATAAACGTGTTCACCGAGCACCTCCGCCCACTCGAGGCAGCCCGTGGCGGCACGCCCTAGTCGGCGTGGCAATTCCAGTTCATCGAAGCGTCGCCGCTGCTGGTCTAGGTCCAAACCCGGATAGGCGTCGCTCGCTAGAAGCAACCCGCCCTCGACGAGGTCTTGCTCTGCGTCGGGCAACCTAGCGAATGCCTCGAAATCCACGAGCGCAGTATACCCGACGCGCGCCTCCTTGCCGCCTCAGCGCATGCAAAAAAAGCGAAGCAGCGCTTCGGCGCGCAGCGCCAGGCTGGACACCTCAATGTATTCGTCGTGGGTGTGAAAACCGCGCCCGCGGGGACCGAGCCCGTCGATGGCCGGCACCCCCAACGCGGCGACGTTGTTGGCATCGGAGCCACCGCCCAGCAGCCCAGCTTCTTCGGCGCCGAGCCCCGCGGCCTGCGCAGCCGACGCATATTGTGCACAAAGCGCAGCGGATGCGGGGGTTCGCTCGAGGGGCGGCCGCCGCACACCGCCCACAACGCTCCCCTCCGCCCTCAGCTCCGAACACGCCGAGCGCGCGATGCCTTCAATCTGGCCAGCCATGGAGTCGCCGTCCACCGCTCGTTCAAAGCGGAAGTCCACTTCACACTCGGCATCCGCAGGCACGGTGTTCTTGCTGGAACCACCGCGAATCGTGCCAACGTTCACCGTCACGCCGGCGTCGTAGCGCGTCAGTTGTTGCACTTGGTCGATCACGCGCGACAGCGCCCAGATGGCATTGATGCCGTCTGGGTGGTGGTTGCCTGCGTGCGCAGCCTTGCCCTTCACGCGGATCTGCACCGCGCCAGTTCCCTTGCGCCGCGTGATAATGGCGTCGTGCTCCCGGCCCGCTTCAAAGACCAGCGCCGCCTGTGCGCCGCGCGCGTGCTGCGCGGTGAAGGGCGCCGAGTCCGGAGATCCAACTTCTTCGTCCGCAACGCAGATCAGCGCCACCGGTATTGCCTCAAGCAGTCCTGCATCCGCGAGTGCGCACAGCGCGGTTCGCACTGTGACCAGCCCGCCCTTCATGTCCAACACGCCGGGGCCATGGGCCATGTCGCCGTCGCGCCGGTAGCCATCAAAGCTTCCCGGGGGGAACACCGTGTCGTGGTGGCCGATGAGCACGACGCGTCGCTCTGGGTCCGTCTCCCAACCCGCCGAAAAGAACGCGTAGTGCGCACCAAACTCGCCACCTGGTTGGCGCAGGACCCGCATGCCCGTCGACCGGAAGCCCTCAACCAAGAGCTCCCCCATCTTGTCGACGTCGTCACGGCTGCGGGTATACGAGGGTTGCTCGACCCAACGTTGGAGCAGCGGCTCCGCTTCGTCGCAGCGTGGTTTCAGTGCGGAGAGAGCCCGGTCAAGCATGCGGCCGCATCCTGCGGCGGCTCGGCGGCACGCGCAAGTTGATTGGGCGCAAGCTTCGGGGCAAAGCGGTCCAGCACCCAGCGCGTGATACCCGGGAACATGCGCGCGAGCCAGTTGAAGCGCGGAAGGATCACCCGGGCTCGACGGCGACGCAGCGCGTGCACCACAGAGCGCGCCAGCTCAGCGGCCGTCGCGGTGGGCTGCATGCGAAGCATCGGTGTGGACTCGTATTTTTGCAACCCGGCCTGGGCCATTTCGGTCTCGGCAATGATCCCCGGATACACCGTGAGCACGTTCACGCCGCTGCCCCGAAGTTCTCCACGCATCGCCTCAGAGGCCGCCGCGAGTCCGGCCTTGCCGGCATTGTAGTACGTCATGCTAGGCGTGGGTGCGAGTGCCGCCATGGATGCGACGTTGACGATCTGGCCCGTACCACGCGCGACCATCTTTGGCAGCACACGTCGAATGAGCCGTAGTGGTGCGAGCAGGTTTAGATCCAAAGAACGTTCGCCCTCGACGACGCTCACCTCCGAAGTGGCGGCGATGACTTGAACTCCTGCGTTATTGACCAAGACCTCAACGGGGCCAAATGCCTCTTCCGCACGGTCCAACCAGTCTGTCATGGCTTCGCGGTCCGTTAGGTCCGCCACGACCACTTGTGTCGGCGCGGCAAGCTCTGCCGCAAGGGCGCGCATGGCGGACTCCCTGCGCGCCACCAGGGTCAGCTGCGCGCCTGGAAGTGCGGCAAGCTCCTTGGCCAAGGCCGCGCCAATTCCTGTCGATGCTCCGGTGATGACAATATGCATGTGAACCTCCGCCCGCATCTACGCACACAGTTCCGCCCGGGCCCCCGTGCGCCAACGCAAGCCTCGGTTGCGTTGGCGCACATACACAGGGACTCGGGGGTTTTAGGCCTCTTGAGCGCGCGCTTCCCTCGAAAGCCGGCCCGCAAAAAAGCTCATCACCGCGGCCACTCGGGGCACGTCTTTCAAGTCCGCGTGCGTCAGGATCCAAAGCGGACAGGATAGTTCGGTAATCGGTTCGCGCACGCGGCACAGCTCGGGATCCGAGTCGCCCAGGGCGCAAGGCAACACCCCGTGCCCCAAACCGCGCTTCACTGCTTCCAGAAACAGTCCCCGGCTGCGCACGCGAACGGCCACCTGCTGCTGGGGGACCTGGCTCTGTTCCCACTGCCCTTGGGGGGATTTTTGCTGCCCCGCATCGAAGACGACCCAGCGGGGGGGCTGGTCGTCTCGACGGGCGTTTGCGGCCGCCGTGTAGACCGCGAATTGTATGGTCGCGAGCCTGCGGCCCACCAATGCATCCGGCGGCGCCGCCGCCGCGCGAACCACGACGTCTGCCTCGCGCCGAGCCAGATCTGCCCGGTCGCTGGTGGCGTCCAGATTCAGGACCACGCTGGGGTATTGGTCACGAAACGCTGCAGCCAAGCTGCACACAAGGGGTCCAAGCGCCTCGGGCACGGAAAGCGTGACCTCTCCGCTGACGTCTTCCACATGACCCGCCAGGCGGCGTTCCGCATCGAGAACGCGCTCCTCCACGCTCTCCGCGGCGGAAGCCAGCTCCTGCCCCGCGTGCGTCGGCACAAAGCCCGACGGTGTCTTCTCGAAGAGCTTGACGCCGTGTGCTTCTTCTAACGCGTTGATGCGACGACTGACCGTGGTGTGCGCGACACCAAGAGCACGCGCGGCCTCCCCAAGGGAACCCGCCCGCGACAGCGCCAACACATAACTCAGGTCGTCCCAGCTCATGCCGAGACTATAGCGCTTCGGATCTCCGGATCCTGCGTCGACGTAGCGCCCCCAAGCCGAGGCACAGCAAGAGCAGCGCGGAGCGAGGACCACCGAGGCTCCCGGGCGCGGCCCGGCACGCGCAACCCGCCCCGTCCTCGTCGCCTGCAGGTGACACTCCGGCCTGGCCCGCCGCCCCTGCGGCTCCGATCCCAGCGTCCAGCGCGGCACTGCCGTCGGGCCAGCCACTGCCCCCAGCATCTGTTGGGCCACTGCCCGCGCCTGCGTCAACCTTCGAGCCGCTCGGCGCGATCTTGAGGGCGTCGATCACGAAGCTCTTGCCTTTGTCGGAAGGGCTGAGGAAGTTGTCCCCCAGGCGCACCCACTGGTCGCCACCGGCCGCGAAAGCAAAGCTGCCCAAAGGCGCCCAGCCGCCGGCCGCAGCGGCTTGGTCGACGCTGACCTTCTTGGACGTCCCGGCGTGCTGAACTTTGTATACGGCTTGGGATGTGAGCGCCGTCACGCCGGTCGGTACCCACGCAAAGAGATCGTAGCTTCCGGCTTGAGCAAAGTTGAGCAGCCACACGCCGCCCTCGGCGTAGTCGGGATCCGGCGTGTCTTGTTGGGCGTGGTACGCGTGTCCGCCGTGCCCCGCGGTGGTCTCACTCAGATTGCCTTGTGCTGCAAGACACGGCGTGTCGTCTTCGATCACGGTCTCGGCCCAAGGGATCACCACGTCACAGACCGCGGGGGGAGTCGTGCTCTGCCCGTTTTTCGACGGGTGCACTTGGCCCTGGGTGATGCCGGTCACGCCGTCCATGGGTTCTGGTTTGACGCCGCGCCCACCATAGGATCCCCCGCTGCCGCTGCCACCTAGATTGGAGTCGCGGTGCAGGCTGAAATGCACATGCGGCGTCGAGAAATTGCTGCAGCTTTTTGCTCCCATGCACGACTGCCCCAAGGTGCCGAGGGGGTCTCCCCGCTTCACCTTCTGACCCGTCGTCACGCTCAAGCTGTCCAGATGCGCGTACAGCGTCGTGTATTTGTGACCATCGGCGTTGAAGTCGTGCTGGATATACACGCGCTGGCCGTAGGCAGCCCAGCCGCTCGAGCCCCAGCCCGCGGCGATCACCGTGCCGCTTGCCGCGGCAAGCACGGGCTGGCCTTTGCCGGAATTCGGGTGGTCCGGCAACACCAGATCCAGCGCAAAGTAGTCGTTCGCGCATCCAGTGTCCTGGGTGCGGCAATGCAAGCTCGACCCCGCGTTGGGCCCATAGCCTGAGAGGATCTTGACGTTCTCGCCCTGTTGGAAGGGCAGGCTGAGCTCGAAGCCCGCGGGCAGCGCGACGCCCCCGGACATGTCCGTACAGGCCGTTCCACATTGCGCATGCGCCGTGCGAGACGCAATTAGGCACAGCGATGCCGCAACTAGACTGAAAACCAAACCAAACCCTCGATGCATCTTCTTCCTCACTCTCAGCATCCTTTGCCGGAAGCGCCGCCGCTGCCCGCCCCTGCCCCCGGCGTCACACCGCCGCCGTCAGTCCACTGGCTGCCCCCACTGCCTGTAGCGCCGCCAGGGTTTTGCCCGGCACTGCCAGCGCTCCCGGCACTGCCAGAGTTGCCACCGCTGCCCGGTGGCGGCGCCGATGCCGCGCACTCGTCGGCCGTGCCGGGCGGATTGAGTACACATCCGCTGGAACAGAGCTGTTGGCTCGCCGTTGTGGCGCCTTGGCAATTGTAGAGCGTGTTCGGATCCCCACCCAGGGTCTTGCCGCAGTACGGCCCGTTGCCACTGCTTGCGTTGGCACAGGGATCGCCACCCGCGGCGGCACATTGATCGGCCTGACCGGGGGGCATCACGGCGCAGCCGTTGGCGCAGGACGTCTTCGTGGCAGTGACGCCGCCCTGGCAGTTGTACAGCGCGTTGGGATCGCCGCCCAAGCTGCTGCCGCAATACGCACCGTTGCCGCTGCTTGCCGCGGCGCAGGGATCGGCCCCAGCGTCGGTTCCGGGTTGTGGAGGAGGCACCGTGCCGCTGGTCGCGAACGCTTTGAGCGCGGCGAGATCTCCGTCGAATACATTCTTGTCGACGTCTTTGCTGCCGACGCCGGCGACCGGCCCTTTGCTGGTGTACTGCCAGAACAGCCACGTCTGCCAACCGTCGGGCATCAGCGGGCAGTAGCCCGAGTAGGTGCCGGTATAGTTGGCGATCCATAGCGGGTACGCGGCCAGTGCGGAGCCCAGCACGCTCGACCAACCCGCGGACGTGTACACGATGGGCTTCTTTCCGGTCTTCGCCTCGACGTACTTTATCCAGCTAAGGGCACGATTGCGGAGGGTGGTGTTGCTCTGCCCCTCGGAGACCTCAATGTCGATCACGACAGGCAGATCGCCAGTTTCGATCCAACCGGCTTGCGCGAGTTTGTCGAGCAGGAGGTCCGCCTGCGCGATGGGGTCCTGACTAGGCCGAAAGAACTGGTACGCCCCCCGCAACACGCCGGCGGCCTTGGCTCCCTTCCAGTTCGCAGAGAACTGTCCATCGGGATAATTCAAGCCGTCGCTCGCGCGAATGAAGGCGAACTCGTAACCCTGCGCCTTGACCTGTTTCCAGTCGATGCTCGCCTGCCATTTGGACACGTCCACGCCCTGCACAAGAACCGACGCGCTCGCGCAGGCTTTGGCCAGCGGCGTGGCGCTGGATCCCAGGCACGCCGGGTCCGCCTCGCTTTGCGCGCAACCCCACAGGCACAGCGCCGCCACAGCGCCCGCCAGCACACCAACCACTGAAACATTCCGCGTACTCATCGCATTCACCCTTCCAGCGCGCCGCGCACATCGTCCGGCAAGAAGCCGAGGACCTGCGCGTCCAATTGATCCAAATACGCGCTCATCCGTGCACGCGCGCACGCACCGTCGCCGCGTTCCACGGCGTCGATCACTGCCATTTGCTGCTCGCGGTAGTCTGCAAGCACCGGGGACGCGCCGGGCACCGTGCGCATCACGGCAAAGTATGGGGCCGCCAAACTGTTCACCAGAAACAGCGAAGGCAGCATGCCGGCTACTTCCAAGATTTCCGGAAGCGTTTCGCGGTCGATGGCGAGGAACGCGTAGCTGTCGCTTCGCGCGGCCCAAGCGGCCTCCACGCGCGCGCGCACGCCATCAAGAACTCCCCGCGCGTCGGCGCCGAAATGCGCGGCTGCGCGCTCGAGCATGTCAAGCACGACCCAGCGACGCAGCGCCCGGGCATCCCGCAGCAGCGGGACCAGCGCGGCGAAGTCACCGCTCTCGATCGCGTGCGCGATCACATTCGCCAGAACGCCGGCAGTCCAGCGACGCCTGGGTTGCACGGTGATCCCGGAGCCCTGCCGCGCAGTGACCACGCCCCACTCAGCCAGGCGACCGATGGCAGAACGCACGCTGACGCGACTCACGGCGAGTTCCTCCGCGAGGTCCCGCTCCGGGGGCAACCGCGCGCCGGACGGCCAGCGCCCGCTCAGGATCCCCCGCACCAGCTCGGTGGTGACGACGTCCACCACCGACGGTTCCGGATCCCCGCGTGCAACTCCCTGGGTTTGTGGCGCCATCAATTGGTCCTACCGGTTGGTAGGACCAATAAGCCAGATCAAACCCACGCCGTCAAGCGAAAGCGCACAAACCCGCACGAGGACGTCCGCTCCACGCCCCTCGCCGAAACCCAAAAAGAAACAAGCCCCCGCCAAGTCCCGCAAACCGAACGCTCGCAGCCCGCGCGGGCACAGTCCCACAAGCCCGCAAATCCCGCGCGACGACGCCCACAATCCCGCAAGCCGCACCTCCCGCACGAGAACGTCCGCTCCACGCCCCTCGCCGAACCCCACAAAATGGTCGGGGCGAGAGGATTCGAACCTCCGACCCCTTGACCCCCAGTCAAGTGCGCTATCCAGGCTGCGCTACGCCCCGGCCAGCCGCGCGTTCGAGTGCTTCGGAAGCGCGGCGGGCGAAACCTAGGCGCTTTTGGCGGGCTTGGGAAGAGGGGAAAGGTAAGTGTGCGCCAAAAGATCCCCGGAGCGCCGCAGCGCGGCTGGTTTTGGCGGCGCCCCGAGGCTATGTCGGCGCAATGCGCGTGCTTGGCCTTGAGACGTCGTCGCAGCGCGCCAGCGTTGTCCTCCTCGACGGGGAGCGGGTGCTGGGTGAGGCCGTGTCCGATGTCGCGGGCGCCCACGCAGAGCGCTTGTTGCCGATGATCGCGGAGACGCTACGCCTGGCCGGCCTGGTCGCCACGGCGGTCGAGCGCGTCGGCGTCGGAGTCGGGCCGGGCTCCTTCACCGGAGTCCGCGTCGGGCTCAGCGTCGGGCGCGGCATGGCCCGGGGCCTAGGGGTTCCGGTGGTGGGCGTGGGATCCCTGCGGGCGATAGCGGCGGCGTGCGAGGATCCGAGAACGCTTGTCGCCCTGCTCGACGCACGTCGCAGCGAGGTCTTCGCCGCGGCGTACGGCGCCGATGGCGAGGAACGCATCGCTCCTCAGGCCGTGCCCATAGCGGGCTTCGATGCCTGGCTTTCCTCCCACGACATCGGCGAACACGCCTTCGTGGGAGCCGGATGCGCCCTCGTGGATCGTTTGCCCATCGCCGTCGACGGCGGCTGCGATTTGCCCCACGCCCGGGCGGTCGCCCAGGTCGCCGCGCGTTTGGATCCGGAGCAGCACGTCGCAACGCCGGTGTACGTACGCGACGCCGGCGCGACGCCGCAGAAGCTCCCTGCTTCGCCGTTTTAGGGCGCAGCTTTGTGTTTGGCAGGGCCGGGGCTAGCATCGGACCCATGACCTCCGTGGATGAACAAAACGAACGGCTGCTTGCGCGCTTCGGGCGTCGCTTCCAAGCAGGCGAGGTCTTGTTCGACGATGGGGACCCAGCCGGAGACGCATTCCTGCTACAGGAAGGCCGCGTTCGGCTGATCAAGAAGGTCGGTGCGACGGAGCGCAGCTTGCGCGTGCTGCGTCCCGGAGATCTGTTCGGGGAGTCGGCGCTGCTCGAGGGCGCGCCACGCACCAGCACCGCAGTGGCACTCTCGGACGGCGTTGCACTGGCACTGGACTCGCCCACGTTCCAGCAGGTGCTCTCCGCGAGCCCTGGGGTCGGCATGCGTGTCCTGGGTCAGCTGATCCGACGGCTGCGCGATGCTGAGGACCAGATCGAGGTGCTGCTGCTACGCGACGGCAAGAGCAAAGTGGTCGTCACGCTCTTGCAGCTTGCCCAACAAGCTTCTCGGGAAGCGGAGGGCGCCGTAGAGATCCGGGTCTCGCCCCTGGAGCTGTCGGCCCGGGTGGGATTGGACGTGGACAGCGTGAAACGCACGGTCCAGGAGCTGCGTGACGCCGGCCACCTCCGGATCATCGACGAGCGCGTCGAGCTGCCAGATGTCGCGGCATTGCGCGAGCTTGCGAGCCTATTCGGCATCCGAGATCAGCTGCGTGGAACGACCGGCGAGGGTGCGGAACCCCGCCGC
>CALMUT010000360.1 GCA_937872925.1 uncultured Myxococcales bacterium
AGTTCCATCACCACTGAGACGTGCACCAGTTCGGCGCCCAGCCGTTCGATCAGCTCCCCGGTGGCGCCCCCCGTCCCGCCGTTCTCGCCACCCGTGCCCGCGGACCCCCCGCCCCCACTGCTCGACGAGTCGTCATCGCCGCAACCCACCGCCAAAGTCACCACAAACGGAGCAAGAATCCACCACCTCATGCGCTCACCTTGCCATGGGGCGCGGGCGAGGTCGAGTCGGCGTCGCCGAGTGTCGGCGCAGACCCCGCAAGCAATGCGGATGACGCTTGCGGGAGGATTGTGGCCCTGGAGGGCCGAGAAACGCTATGTTCACGTCGCCTTGGCCATGGATCTTTCCGTCATCGTCCCCGTTCACAACGAGGAAGAGAGTCTGCCGCCCCTTCTGGAGGAATTGCGCAGCGCTTTGGACGGCGCGGAACTCGAATACGAACTGATCTTCGTCGACGATGGCTCCAAAGACCGCAGCTTTCAGATCTTGAAAGACCAGGCCCAGGAAGACCCCCGGGTCGTCGCTCTGCAACTGCGGCGCAACTTCGGCCAAACCGCGGCGCTGCAATGCGGCCTAGACGAATCTCGGGGCGACGTGGTCGTGTTGATGGACGCCGATCTGCAGAATGACCCAGCCGATATTCCGGCCATGTTGGCCAAGCTGGCAGAGGGCTACGACGTCGTTGCGGGGTGGCGCGCGGATCGCAAGGACAAGTTCTTCAGCCGGCGACTGCCGTCGATGGTCGCCAACTGGGTTATCGGGCGGACCACAGGAGTGCGTTTGCACGACTATGGGTGCACGTTGAAAGCGCTCAACGGCACACTGGCACGAGAACTCAAGCTATACGGTGAGATGCATCGATTCATTCCGGCGCTGGCGGACCAGATTGGTGCTCGCATCATGGAGATGAAAGTCAACCACCGAGCCCGCCAGTTTGGTGTCAGCAACTACGGCATCGGCCGTACGCTGCGCGTCATTCTCGACTTGGCCACGGTGCGGTTCATGCAGCAGTACCTCGTGCGCCCCATGCAGGTGTTTGGGCTGATGGGGTTGGGCGCGCTCAGTGGCGGAGTGCTCCTCTGCGGCTACCTGGCGTTCGCTAAGGTATTCTATCACCAGGCGCTCTCCGAACGCCCCCTGCTGCTGTTGGGCGTGCTGCTGGTCGTTGTTGGCGTTCAGCTATTGTCTTTGGGTCTCGTCGCGGACATGGTCGCGCGCACCTATTTCGAGTCCCAAAACCGAGTGCCGTACTACATTCGGAGTCGGGTGCGCGCCGTGGCTGGTAGCGATACTTCCGACACAGAAATTCATGTCCACAATTAGTGAAGCCATTATCAATTCGCTCAAGCGCGTCCCTCTTGACCTGGGCCAGGGCAACCTGCGCACTACCACTAAGGGAAAGCTCATCGCCTTGTCTCTGGTGAGGGACGGACATGGCAAGAAGGCGCTCGATGTGGGCGCGCGGGAGGGGGCGCAAACGCGCTGGCTGCAGGCGCGCGGCTACGAAGTCACCAGCATCGACGTCGAGTCACTCTTTCCCGAGTGCCTGCAGGTGGATGCCAACAAGCCCCTGCCTTTTGAAGACGCCCGCTTCGATCTGATCTGGTCCTCGGAGGTCATCGAACACCTAGAGGACCCAGCAGCGGCTCTGAGCGAGCTGCGCCGTGTTACGAAGCCGGGCGGCGAACTCATCTTGACCACGCCAAACAGCTACGCGTTCCTGTTCAGATTGCTCTCTCTCGTAGGGCTCACGCCGCAGCGTATCCAGCGCAAAGACCACCTGCACTTCTTCGACGCAGACGATATCAAACGCCTTGCGCCTGACGCCGAGCTTTACGGCTATTTCCCGTACATGCTGGTGCGCCGTTGCATTCGTAGGGGTATCGGACAGCTGTCTCCAACGTTTGTCATGCACATACACAAGCGGTAGGCGTAGCACCCCACCCGGGGGTGTTCCGCGGAGCCTACGACCTCAACCCACCGGTTTGTGACCGACATAGATCACTTCGTCACGGTCTACGCAGTATCTATCAATCTCGTCGTCGCTCAGCCTCGTCGCGAAGCTGTCCTCGACCACCTCGAACCCCGCTGCCTCGAGCTTCCGGCCGTAGTCTCTGCCGTATTGCCTCACGTGGTCGCTCTGACCGTAGTGCTTCTCGCGCTCGGCCGGGTCCGTAATGCTCGGGTCTTCAAAAGTCGTGTCTCGAGTTAGGTCGACAGGCACCTGGAAAATCCCGAACCCGCCGGGCCGCATGACGCGGAACAACTCCGCCATGGAGCGCGCATCGTCGTCTACGTGTTCCAATACGTGATTGCAGAGGATGGCGTCGAAGCGGCCGTCCTCGAATGGCAAATCGGAAAGGTCGCAGTGGATATCTGCCCACGGCGAATTCAGGTCCGCCGTGGTGTAGTCGAGGTGGCGCATGCGTTTGAACCGCTGCCGAAAGCAGTCTTCGGGCGCCATATGCAATACGGTTCGGGGTTTCGAAAAGAAATCCGTTTCTCGCTCAAGGTAGAGCCACAGCAAGCGATGACGTTCTAAGGACAGTGAGTCGGGTGCCAAGGCATTCTTGCGGGAAGTGACCCTGCCGTAGGGCAACAAACGCCGGTAGGTGATTCCCGTGATGGGATCTTCGTAGCGATTACCGCGCAGTAGGGGCGAAATGACCTTGCCCGCCGCCGGGGCTACGCGGTGCAAGATGTGTCGCGGAACCCTGCGGAGCGCGAACTTGATCAAGCGCTGCATCTACAGCTTCCAATCTCGGATCAAGTCGGCGTTGCCAGATGTATCGTGTCCCATTTTCAATACAACGAAGTCCGCGTTGCGCTTGACCACACCGTATTCGCCAGTCTTCACTGCCTTAGTGAACAACTTGCGTGTGGACTCGAAGTCCAGCTCCTTGCTGGACGCCAACATGTACTCCGCTTTGTAGAGGCCCCGCCGCATCGCATACATGTAGCGACGGGAGGAAACATGCGGGCCCACCGTTTCCGTGGCGACCACGCTGGCCTTGGGCGGGATCACGGAAATGACGTCCAGAAGTGCGGCGTAGCGCTCTCGCTCCGCTTGTGTGAACTCGAAGCTGATGTAGTGGTAACCGCCGCGCACGGAGCCGTTGCGCGCGGAAAAGGCACCGTAGTGGTAGGTCGTCACGGTGCTGGCGAGCGCCAGCGCAGCTACGGCGCCCCGGAGTTTGGAAACGCCGCCAGCTTTTTCCAGGGCTGCCAAGCCAATGGGCACCGCGAGGAACAAGTACGGAACCCAGTGCATCACATACTGGAAGGACGATCCGAAAACGGGTTTGTAGTCGGTAACCAGGAGCGTGAGCACGGCGCCGGGTACAAACGCAGCCCACAAATACCAGCGCCGGGCCGGAATGAAGACGATCGGTACCAGTAGGTGCAGAAGATAGAAGACCTTGTCCTTGATCAAGATCTTGTCCAGCACGAAGAACGGATTAGTGACCAGCGTCTTGGCAACGCTGGCCAAGCCGGTTTCGCCCGGCGCAAACAGTCCCTTGTACATGCTCGGGAACCACCAGTCCCCAGCCCGCTCCATAATGATGAAGCGCAGAATCACGAACCACACAGTGCTGACCAGCGCCATGATGAAGCCGGCGATAGGCCGCTTTCCGCTCAGGATCAGTACGGTGCCGCCGATGGCCAACCCGATAGGCACATCCTCACGCATCAACGTGGCGCAGACGAAGAACAAGACAAGCCAGACCCAACGCCCGGCAAGCGCGGCCCAGTAGGTTGCGAATAGAAACACACAGCCGATCGACAGATACTTCGACTCGGTGAAGTTCGCGCTATGCATCGGGAAGTAGCAAAGGAACGCGAGCGAAACAGCGAGAGCGACCCACGGCCGCAGGAAGTGGCGGGAGAAAGCGTATAGAGGGAGCGCCGCCAAACCCAAGCACAACGACTGAAGCACAATCAGCGTCTCGACCCGGGGGTAGAGGGCGTAGATCGGCAGAATAACGTACTGGCCCAACTTCGCGTGTGCGCCAAGGTACGCTTTAGGGTTGTTGCCGACGACTACGGTGCTCTCGACGTGGCCGCCTTCTAGAGCGGCGCTGATGAGATTGTCATCAATTGCCAAGTCGAAGTTGTGCGTGCGAATCTTGTAGTGCCAGCGTAGGTTGTAGAAGCTCATGAAGAGCACGTACGCCGTGATGCACGACAGCAGGATGATGATCGGCCCATGCTTCTTGAAGAAGCCAGGAGCCTTGGCCCGAATGAATTGCCAAGCTCGATCTACGCGTTCGGGGATATTGGAGAAGGCTTTGACGAAGAGTGCCTCGGCTACCAGCGCGACGGCCAAGAGCACCGGCATGAGCTCGTTGTGCTTACCCTTCCAGGGTTTCCAGCGGTAAAGCTGCGGCAAGGCTGGCAGCAAGATGAGCGGACTCAAGAACCAGAACACGCGTTCGATGTGCGGGTAGCTGACGCCGCGGCGCCGCGCGATGAACATGCCCACGGCCCCCAGCAGCGCACCCACCGCCAGGCCGATCACCATGCTGGCAATCATGCGCATGCGCTGTGGCATGGCCAGCTGGTTGTGTAGGATGAAGACTGTGAGCCAGCTGGCCTTGTACAGGAACTGAACGGTTACGGTGAGGCTGAGTCCGATCAACCCACTGATGGACAGACTCCGAGCAATGCTGGCGAGCTTCTCAGAACGCTGTCTGCTGCGCGCTTCGCGCGCGTTGCGCTCGCGTACGCTCTTCGCGGCGGGGTCTTCGTCCGCTGACTGGCTTCGCTCCGCAGACTCCGGAGAGCCGGGCGCATCCTCGGTGAACGCTTCCCCCGACGAGAGCGCTGCGGCCCCGCCTTCATCCGAGTCGTTCGGCGCCGCTACGCCTGCACCCGATGGCACTGCGTCCGCTGCGCCTGCCCCCGCTGGCTCTGCTTCAGCGCTCGGCGATGGCGCAGCGCCGTCCGCCGCGCTGGGCGGGTCGGTGTCGACAGCGCCTTGCGCAGGTGTCGCGACTCCCTGCGAAGCGGGGTCGGCCGGCAGATCACCGGACTCAGGCTCGTCGCTTTGCGCCATTGGTTTCGCCGTTTACCACGCGCGACCCGCACGAGTCAGCATTGCCGGACAAGCCCCACGCGGCACGCCCAGGAGGCTGGTTCAAGGGGTCAACGGCTGGCGAGCCACGCCCCAAAATCCGCTATCACGGACGCCATTCTCGAAAGGATTGCTGCTGCAATCGCCCCGGTGGCGCCGATTGCCGGTGCAAGCCCGGCCGTGAGCAGCGCCTCCCGAACGCCGGCGCCCGCGGGCGCCACCAGCGCCAAGAATCCGACAATAGGGGCAAGGATGAACAACCCCGAACCGGCCATCGCTACATCGAGACTGGCACCAACTGCGCGGCTCACGCACAGACCGTGTAGTGCCCAGGTGGCCCAATACAGCGCGTGCGTCGCCAAGAGTGTCGCGGGCACGAGAGGACCGTTGCCTTCAAGTTTGAGCAACCGCACGACCGCAGCGGGGAAGAAGCGGCGGTCGACGAACACTAGCGCCAACGTGCCCACGGTGAACGCAACCACTAACGGCCACAGCCAAGCCACCTGAGCAGCGACTGCGGGGGGCGCGTGGCTCTTCGTCAACATGAGGGCCGATAATCCCAGCGCGCCACCCACGGCCAGGAAACACAACGCCTCGACCCCCATGGCGCTGGCCATCACGCGACGGGTAACTCCAAGCTGCTGTGCGGCAGCAAGACGCACGAGCGGCACTCCGACCTTGCCAGGAGTGTAGCGGGCCAGCTGAGACTCGATTTGCATGTACATCGCGGCGCGCAGGGGGATCTTGAGCTGGGACATGCGAGCGAGCAGCAACGCAAAACCGTATGCCAGTACGTAAACACCAAAGATCAGGGGCAGCACCGAGACGGCTGCCCAGCCCCAGGATACCTCCAGCATTGCCAGGTCAACGCGACGGGCCAGGCTCGCGAAGGTCCACACCACAAACGCGACGGCGAGTGCGCCGACGCCAACGCGGATCGCGAGCATCAAACGCGAGCGCGGTTTGTCAATGGGCTCCGTGGACACCGGAAGGTATTGGTACCACGCGGGCCGGTCTCCGGGTGCGCCACAGTCGGGCGCGGCCGCCGGCGTCGCTTTGAGCATCTGCCTGGGAGCAGGGGGCTACGCTCTGCGCGAGACTGTCCCTCGACATTTCACGGGACGGGTGCAAAAAATGGGCGCCCGGCGCGAAATGAACACCCCCTCTTCGGAATGACTGCTTACCTTGACTGAAACTCGGGAGGGTGCCGAAAACCACTCTGTGCACACCAGCGGTGCGGCACTCTCGCCTGCAGCCGCGCACCTGTTGGCGTGGACATCTGTTGCACTGGTGCACGCATGCGTGCTCGCTTTGCGACTACCGCGCACAGGTACATGGCGCACCTGGGTGAACGCACAGATCTTCTCCGCGGGCCACGCCCTGGCAGCGGGGGTCGTGCTCTGCGTTCTCACCTGGCTGTGGTGCAAGCTGCCCGTGCGCCGGTGGGCACTGCCGATGGCGCTGGCGTTATTTCTGGCGTGGATTGTCGCGGTCGTCGCACTGAAGGAAGACTTGGAGGGGATCGTTGCCCGGCTCTCCGAATGGATGCCGGTTGCAGTCGCCCAAGCCCTGCTCAGCCTACTGCCCGCGATCGCCGCGCCGACCGCGTACCTGGTCGGCCGCGCCCTTAAGGGTTCGGCGTTGCGCATCGTGGGTGTGCTCGCCGCTCTGCTCACTATCGTCGCAAACGCCGTGGTGCTGCCGTTGGCGTACCCAGGCGTGCACCTGTGGGTACTTTGCTCCTGCGCCCTGGCCCTTGCTGGCGTGACATGTGGCGCGCCATTGCCAACGGTCGCATCGAAGCGTTGGGCGCGTGGGTTGGTGTTCGTGGCCTGCGCCGCGGCAGGCGCCGCCAGCCTGGCGGTGTGGCCCCCCAACGCCACAGTCGTAGAAATGGCACATCAGCCCGCAGCCACGTTCATGCCTTTTCTTGCGCGGCTGCGCACTCAAGCGGCAACGCCGTTCCGGGTTCCACCCGGCCAGCGCGAGTGGTTTGTGGAGCGATCACGCTTGCCCGACGTGAAGTCCGGCGGGCCACTTCTGCGACAGGATGCAGTCGTTCTGATGATTGGCGTGGATTCCATGCGCTCTGATCTGCTCGAGAACGACAAGTACCGCGACGTGCTGCCGAACATGTTTCGACTGCGCGATCGAGGCACTTGGTTCAAGAACGCACGGGCAGCTGGCTCGTCCACTGCACCCTCGATCGCCGCAATATTTTCGAGCCGCTACTACTCGCAAATGTACTGGACCGAGTACACAAAGCGTCAACCGGAAGTATTCCCGCACGAAGACCCGACTCCCCGCTTTCCTGAGCTACTCAGCGCCGCAGGCGTCCAGACGGTCACCGTCGACACCGCAGGCTGGCTGCTGAATGAATTTGCCATCGTTCGCGGCTTCTCCGAAGAAAGCTCCGCGCGGATCCGCGGTTACCCCACCGCTGCTGAAGCTGCGAAAGGCTTGCACAAACGATTGCGTGAGCACGGCGATGGCGCGCTGTTCTTGTTCACTCATTTTCTGGACGCGCATTCGCCCTACACCAGTGCCGGAAAGTCGGGATCCCCCTTCGACGGATATTTGGCAGAGGTGGCTCTTGTCGATTCGGAGATCGGAGCCTTGCAGCGAACGGTGGACCAGGCCGGCCTCAGTCAACGCAGTGTGTGGGTGCTGTACTCGGACCACGGCGAAGCGTTCGGCGAGCATGGCATGACTTTCCACGCCACGACGCTTTACGACGAATTGCTACGAGTGCCGCTCGTCTTTGCTGGAGCGGGAATTGTGAAGCGCAGCGTGGAAACCCCAGTTTCGCTTGTCGATGTCGGTCCCACGATTCTAGACGCCTTCGGCGTGAACACCCCGGCCGCAATGATGGGGCAGAGTTTGGTCCCATTTCTACGTGGAGGCACGGCGTCGCTCACTCGCCCCATCCTGGCGGAGAGTCGGCTCAAGCGCGCTCTCGTCACCGCCGAAGGGTTCAAGGTATTTGAGGACCCGCGCCGGAAGACCATCGAGCTCTACGACCTGAACAAGGACCCGGGCGAGCTGAACAATATTTTCGACCACGCAGATCCGCAAAGCCAAGATGCGATCGGAGTACTTGCAACATTCTTCAGCGTGCACACCTACAAGCGCCCTGGCTACACGGTGCCGTATCGGAAGTGGTAGTGTCTCAAGGCTTGGGCGCGCCTCGCGCTGGCCCCCAGGCTGGGGCGCGTGGCTGACAGGCTCCCCCCGGGCAGGCGTCCAGTCGTGGCACTCGAACCGGCCAGCCCTTCGAGCAGCGAATTTCGATTGCTGGCGATCGCGACCTAGTACTGCGCGTGGGCCGCCAGATTCCCGGTTGTAGTCGTGCGTGCGTACTCCAAGAGTGCGCGCAGCTCCGTTTCGTGACCGGTCAGGGGGCTGCGCTCGGCCTTGTCGCTCACCGCGTCGTATAGCGTCGCCTTTCCATCATCTTCAATCAGCGTGTGCCGACCGTTTCGAAATGCGCGTCGGAGGAACGGCTTGCTTCCCGCACGCTGGCTTGCGACGGCGCAGCGAATCGTTCGCGAACCAACCGTGTCCGGTGCGAGCGCTGGCAGCAACAGGCTTTGACCGTCGAGATCTGTGTAGTCCTGGTGGCCAATGGCTTCCAGAATGGTCGGCACGATGTCGATTAGCGCCACGGGCGAAGCCACCACCTTCTTCGTGTCCGCCACGCCGGGGATGCGCATGATGAGCGGGACATGCACGCTCTCGATGTGGCAGTTTGTCGCGTGAAAGCGGCCGCCGTGTTCGCCGAACTCCTCACCATGATCCGAAGTTACGATCAACATCGTGTCGTCCCAAAGCGCAGCGCGGTTCTTTAGGTATTCGATGAAGAACGCGAACATCGCGTCGGAATGCGCGACTTCTCCGATGTGCAAATCTTTCTGCTCGTTACCGTACGGGAAGGCCTTGTGAGGGATGTAAGGCGCGTGGGGATCATCGAAGTAGAGAGTCAGAAGAAATGGGCTGCCTTCGGGGTCGCGCAAGCGTCGCTCGATGTATTCGATGCCCAGAGTGATCGCCGAGCCGCTGGCGCCACGGGCAGTCCTGCCCTTCCATGCGTCCAGCACCTCATCAAAGCCGCGCGCCACTCCGGAATAGTTGTCGATGATGTAGCTGTTCACAACGATCGCCGAATGGAAGCCGAATGGGCGTAACAACTCTGGCAACGACTTCTGATCCGTGACCGAGGTATGGCGCGCTTCGTAGGTCCAAAGCGCCTGGTCAGGATTGCGTCCCATCAACATGCTGGGCATCGAAAACAGCGTGGCGGACGACTGGCTCAGCGCGTTCGTATACAGGAAAGATGCTTCCGCAAGATCCTCGAGGTTCGGCGTCGACCTGTGTTCATAGCCCGGCACCAGCGAAGTGTGGTCCATGCGAACCGCGTCGATGACCACGAGCACTACGTTCTTCACACTGCCTGGAGTCCTCCCCAGGCCGGAGTAGAGCTGCTTCGGGCGATCCACGCTCAGCACGCCGGTGGCGTCCGCGCCATCGCAGTCTTCGTCGATCCCGTTCTTGGGCACGTCAATCGCATTCGGCGAGATCGCGGGATCGAAAGGTGAGCAATCACGGCCCCCCAACCAAGCAGAGGCTCCGTCTCGATCCGGGTCACCCGCTGCGAGCAAGATTGGCTGAGCCAGGCGCGCGAACGCCGTCGCGTCGGCGGCACGCGCGGCGGACGGGGCACGGTGATGCGTTCGGAAACCAACGACCAAGACCGCTAGCGCACCCACGGCGGCGCCGACGAATAGCGCCACTCGTCGACTCCGTATCGGCAACCTCTGGGCAGGCAACAGCATCGGCAACGCGAGCAGGAACAGAAGAAGCACGACGACGACCGCTAGCAATCCTCCCAGAGTGTCGTGGTGGCGACGCAACAGACCAAGAAGAATGAGTGTCCCGGGCAGTACGACGTAGACCGTAGCTTCGCGACGCAGCTTCCAGGTAAGTCGCCATCGGCGGTCGATCACACGAAGCGCGGCTGCCAACACTCGGACCAGTGGCAATGCGAGCAACAAGGCAAGTATCGGAACGCCGAAACCCGTCAAGAGGCGGAAGTCTGCAGACAGCGCCTCGTCTTGGATCGTGACCAATAGCCACGACACGCGGCGGAGCAATAGCGCCGTTCCAGACGCGAGCAACATGACAGCAATGAGGCGGGCATGAAAACGAACAACACTTTCCCGATCGTCTGCAATGGCCATCAGGCGATCCCTGCACCAACCCCAAAGCGCCACGAGTTTCTTGCTACGCCGGGTCAGCGCGTGGATCAGGGACAGCGGTGCACCTATCAGGATCCCGCAACAAATGCCGTAGGCTGCGGCGACGACGCACGCAGAAGCCGTCATGGGTTGCGCCGCCAACCAAACGCCCAGGACGCCCAGAACGCATCCCGACAACGTCAGCCAGAGCAGCAACATCCGTTTGATTTACCACGAGGAGTGGCTACGGATCTTCCGCCTACCGCCCACCCTCATCCTGCCGACGCATCGCTTCGAGTAGCGACGGTCCGATCGGATCCCGGCGGGATGTGGGTTCGGACACGTCTCGGGGCGAGAATGTGAAGCTGCCCGCGGGCCAGCGCAGCACTTCACCCAGGGCGTCGACGGTGGGCCACGCGACGCCGTCGACGGACACATCGACGATCAGCCCCTCGGCAACGACAATGTCGCTCTTGCGATCTTCAGCGCCTTTCAAACGCAAGCGGCCACTTTTGCGTTCTAGCTCCAAGATCGACAGCACCGTCGCAATACTCATCTGCGCGATGTCCCCCTTGATGGCGACGGGCCCCGAAGGGGGGGCGCTACGCAGCGAGTCTCGACGCTCGCGCAAGCGCTGGGCCATCTCGATCAGCGCGTTGACCTGAGCCACGAGCTCCTCCAGGCGAAACGGCTTCTTCAAATGCGCGTCGGCTCCGACGTGGAAACCCTGCACACGCTCTTTTGGGTCATCTGTGGCCGTCAGAAACAAGAACGGAGTGGTCGCAACGGCACCTGGCTCCGTACGGATCTTGCGGGCGACGTAGTAGCCGTCCAGATCCGGAAGCAGCACGTCGCATACGATGCAGTCGGGGTCGATCTCCACCGCTTTGCTAAAGCCTTCCATCGCAGTGCCCACCACCACGACGTCGTAGCCCGCGTCCCGCAAGCCCTTGCCCGCGGTCACGGCGACCCACTCGTCGTCTTCGATCAAGAGCACACGGCCGAGCTGCACGATGAAACCTTAGATCGCAAGCGCCGCGAGGGAAAACGAATCCGCGGGGGAACCCTGTCCGCGCCGCGGAACGAAACAGGCTAGCGCGCGCGCCGTGGTGCTTTGGCGGGCGGCTTCTTCTTGCCGGGCGCCTTCACGGGAGCGCGCTTGCGACTGGGCGCTTTCGCGGGCGCTTTTTTGCGACCGGGCGCTTTCATGGGCGCTTTCTTCTTCGCGGGCGCTTTTTTCTTTGCGGGCGCTTTCTTCTTTGCGGGCGCTTTCTTCTTTGCGGGCGCTTTCTTCTTTGCGGGCGCTTTCTTCTTTGCGGGCGCTTTTTTCTTCGCGGGCGCTTTTTTCTTCGCGGGCGCTTTCTTCTTCGCGGGCGCCTTCTTCTTTGCGGGCGCCTTCTTCTTTGCCGACGCTTTCTTCTTCGCGGGCGCCTTCTTCTTCGCCGGTGCTTTCTTCTTCGCCGGCGCTTTCTTCTTCGCCGGCGCCTTCTTCTTCGGCGGCGCTTTTTTCTTTGCGGGCGCCTTCTTCTTCGCCGGTGCTTTCTTCTTCGCCGGTGCCGGTGCTGCTTTCGCTGCGGGCTCTTTGGCGTTCGTCTTCTCCGAAAGCGCCGCTCCTGCGACAGCCTTGCTTGACGCCTTGGGCTTCGACAGTTTCACCCCCGCGCTGCGCGCCAAATCGCCCAGGGTCGGCACTTCTAGGGTCTGCGGCTCCGCATCCGACGTGTCGAACTCCGGCACGCGAGGCGCCGCGAGAGCCTCGGTAGAGGGCCCCGGCGGCGGCTGCGCTGGGGGCGGCATCAAGGTCATCGCCTCCATTTGCAGCTGGGGCAGTTCCGGATCCACGCCCGCGCTACTCGCCAGCGCGCGCCAGTCGAACCCTAGGCTCTCTGCCATGTCGAAGTAGGCGCGCGCCTTCTCCAGCAAGAGCGGTGCACCACTTCCCGCTGCGTACATGATGCCCAGCGTCGCCGCGGCGCGCCCATGCCCCGCACGCGCAGCTCGATCATACCAATCCCGCGCCAGCGTATCGTCGCGCTGCACACCGCGTCCCGTTGCGTAGAATCCGCCCATATTGGCCATGGCGCGTGGATTACCCGCGCGGGCCGCGCGATCGCACCAGCGCAGCGCTTCGTCGGGGTCCGATTCACAACCGAGCCCCTGCGATATCATTGCGTAGAGCTCGAACATCGCCGCGGGGTGCCCACCCTCGGCTGCGCTACGGTGGTGCTCCAGGCTGGCCGTGAGATCTTCGTCGCGGCCAAAGCCCTGAAACGCGAATACTCCAAGCAAGTAGGCTGCTCTCGGATCATGTTCTGCGCGTTTCGCGGCGTCGAAGGCCAGCTTCGCGCGCCCACGGTCCATGCTCTCCCAGATATCGCTCGCCAGGGCGACGCAAGCTTCCAAGTCACCCATCTCCGCGGCGATGGTCCGCGCTTCAATCACCATCGCGCGCGCCTTCTCCAAAGTCTCCGCGTCAACCGTGTCGAGCCCGATCATCTCGTCAGTCGCTCGAAACTCCAAGGAGAGGGCCAATGCTTCGCCTGCCGCTCGGATCTCTTCGGCGTCCGCACGCGCCGCCAAAAGCCATTGCAGGGTGCTGATCTTGTCTTCCAGGTCCGCCGCTCGCGTGTCCATGACCGAAAGAGCATCACGATCTGGCGCGGACGCAAAGCCCCGGGCGGGAGCGGCTCAAAGCACGCGCTAATAGGCGATGCCAGAGTATGGGCACTGCTTCTTGATCTGGTTCACGTCGCAGGGGGACGGCGGCATGCAGTCGAACCACTCGGGGCAGCTCGGGTCCTGTTCGCAGCCGCAACCGCAGGCATTGTTGAACGCCGTCGTGTTGTCCGGGCAGCTGTAGGAAATGACCGCGCACTCCTTGGGACTCTTGCCCACATAGTCGCGGTACCACTCCTTTGCCGGGTCGCACGGGCAGTTGATCTCCGTGCAGGACGCCCCGCCGTTCTGACACGTGCACTTGTTACAGCCGTCCAGCGCGGGGAAGGTCTCACCCTCCTTGTATTCTTTGCCGGCATAGGTACAGGTGCCTGCGCAGTAAGCAAGGGTACACGCGACGAGACCGTTGTCCTGACAGGTGCAGTCGTTGCAGCCGTCTCCGGCGGGGAAGCTTTCGCCGGGTTGGTAGGTCTTGCCGTTGTGCGTGCAGGTAACGCACGCCTTCTTGGTGCAGGCCACTTGGCCGTCCGTGCCGCAGGTGCATTCATTGCAGCCGTCAGCGGAGGGGAAGGTGGTTCCCGGCGAGTAGGTTTGTCCGTCGTGCGTGCACGTCACGGAGCATCCCTTTTGCGTGCACTCCATCTGGCCGGAGCTGCTGCAGACGCAGGTGTTGCAGCTGTCGTCCACCTGGTCGCCGACGTCGTAACTCGCGCCACCGTAGGAGCATGTAGTGCCACCGGAATCGCTGGTGGAGGAACCGCCGCACGCGACGGTCACTACGCCAAGTGCAAGTAGGACGACGGATAGAACGCGCGATCGAATTGTCTGCATTTGAGCCACCTGTTGTGCCATTCCGGGGAGATATCGGCCATCCCACCCTCACCCACACGATCCTTGAGAAATCCATGCCAAGGCCGGGTCGCGTCACTGCTCGGGCGCAACGCATGTGGTATGAAGTCGCCTCCGCTACGGCGGAACAAGGAGGCCCTCATGCGCTCGAACGTTCTGCGACTAGGTCTCGCCGGAAGTGCCATCTTGCTGGCGCTGTCTTGCGGGCGTTCAACCATCGACTTCGGTGCGCCTCCTGAAGGCAGCGCGGGCGTGGGCGGCGACGATGCGGGCGTCGGCGGTTCCAATACGGGAGGCACTGGCAATGGCGGCAGCAGCGGCAGCGCAGGGTTCGCTGGATTTGGCGGCGGCAGTTGCGAAGCGAACAGCGAGTGTCAGGCATGCACCTGCGACGCCTGTCCCGGCGAGTGGTCGGACTGCCAGCAGGCCAAAGGCTGTACCGAAATTATTGCCTGCGGCGACAAGGTCGGATGCGCCGGGCTGGATTGCTACGCGCCCAACGCCTGCCAAGATGTAATCGACAAGTACGGCGGACCCTTCGGCCTCGAAACGAACGTTGCGCACCAAGTCATCGCCTGTCGCACGGACGCGACGTGCCCGTGTCCCACAACTGGCACGGGCGGAAGCGGCGGAGGAGGCACCGGCGGCATCACCGGAACGGGCGGAACGGGCACCGGTGGCATCACCGGAACGGGCGGAACGGGGCCGCTCGCCTGCATCGGCTGCATCCAGAACAAGTGTCCCGCGGTCGCGCAGTGCCTGTTCAGTCAGCCATGTCGCGACGGAACGATCTGCGCGGTGCAGAACTGCCTCGCCGGCGGCAGTCCCGACTTCCAGTGTTTCATCAAGTGCTTCAGCGGCGACATCCAAGCGGGCCTGCAGGCGTTCCAAGCACTGCAGTGCTTCGCGACCAACTGCGGCAGTGTATGCGGCGGAGTGATTCCGGGTTTGCCGGGCGGCGGCGGCGGTGCCGGCCCCGGCGGCGGCTCGACCCCACCCGCACCTCCTCCGTAAGCCAAAGCGCCAGAGCGGAGCGAATAGCTCCGGCTCCACCTGCGGCTCGCAGACGAGCGTTGGTTTGGGTCGACACCACTCTGTATGCCTAGGTGCCAGAGCGGAACGAATGACTTCGGCTTCACCTGCGGCGCTCGCAGACGAGAGTTAGTTTGGGGCGAGGCAGCACCACTCTGTAAGCCGAAGCGCCAGGGCGCTCCACCTGCGGTGCTCACCTCCCAGAACTTGTTTGGGGCGAGGCAGCACCACTCTGTAAGCCGAAGCGCCAGGGCGGAGCGAATAGCTTCGGCTCCACCTGCGGTGCTCACCTCCCAGAAACTTGTTTGGAGCGAGCACTTGTCCGCGTCCTCCGCAATCGCGGACGATGGTTGCCAGGCAGACGCCTTCGACTTTCCGCGCCAGCCTATCCGCGCCGGCGCGCCGGCGTCGCCGGCGCGGCAGCTTCGTCAGATTGTGCGCTGCGTCGACGTGCTGTGCCGGCGCGAGAGTGGGCGTGGGGCGCGAGAGCGCGCGTCGGCGCGAGAGCAGCGCGAGAGCGGGAGTGGGTGGGCGCGAGCCTGGGTGTGGGCGCGAGAGCGGGAGTGGGCGTGGGCGCGAGAGCGCGCGGGGGCGTGAGAGCGCGCGGAGGCGTGAGAGCGGGCGGGGGCGCGAGAGCAGCGCGTGGGCGCGAGAGCGCGCGAGAGCGGGAGTGGGTGGGCGCGAGCCTGGGTGTGGGCGCGAGAGCGGGAGTGGGCGTGGGCGCGAGAGCGCGCGGGGGCGTGAGAGCGCGCGGAGGCGTGAGAGCGGGCGGGGGCGCGAGAGCGGGCTAAGTTCGCGCCTTCGACTATCCGCGCCGGCGCGGAAACTTGAGGGGTGCGCGTTCGATTCAGCCTCATTCGAGCCTGCTCGTGGCCCCCGTGAGCTGCCGGGCCGGCTCCGCCCTCCCGCTTGGTCGCCGCCGCGCTTGTGCCTTCTTGCGCATCATGAACTCGCGGCCAAAGTCCTGT
>CALMUT010000361.1 GCA_937872925.1 uncultured Myxococcales bacterium
AATCTGCTCAGTTTCAACCTGCGGACCAGGGATAGTGTGTTGGGGCCGTCGGCACCGCGGCGACGAGGCAAGCGATGAGGTCGTCGGGCTCGTGGAATGCGACCGAGAGCATCGGCCCGGTGACGATCCCGAGCATCGGACTGGAAGCCAGTTTCTGGAGCGTGCACACTGCGGAAAATGGCGGTCGCACGTCGAGCCCGAGAGCCCCGCAAGCGAAGCGCGCCGCAGAAACGGCCGCGCCGTGCAGCGCAGAAGTCGCGGCAGGCCAAACCGAATGCGCCCCGCAGCGCTGGCGACAAGCAGCCGCGCGCAGAACCAAAGCAGCAAAGGAAACGCACGGCCAAGCCGAAGCGCGCGCGCAGCGACAAGACGCGCCCGACCGTGCAGACGCAGTACGGAGAGCTGCGGGTCCAGCACGTCGTGGGCCATCCCAGCACTTGGTACACCTACGAGCTGGTGCCGAGCGAAATGTCCAAGCTGCCACCCGGCGCGCTGCGCGCCTCGCCGTTGCGCCAGGTCTTCGGCCTGGGCGGCCCCAAGCTGTTCTACGTCGATAGCCAACGCCGCTGTCGCAGCTGCAAGCGCTCGTTCGTGTTCAGCGCAAAGGAGCAGCGGCACTGGTACGAGACACTGAAGTTCTTCGACAGCTCCACCGCCATCGATTGCCTGCCGTGCCGACGTGAGCGCCGCGACGAACGCAAGCTGCTGGAACGCCATTCCGCGATTACGAAGCAAGCACGTGCGGCGCCCGATGACGCCCAAGGGCAGCTTGCCGTGGCAAAGTCGATCTTCGCGCTGCGCAGTCGCGTCGAGCACGGGAACCTGAACGCCGGCATCGCGGCAGCCCGCAAAGCCCGGCGCTTGGATCCGAAGCTCGTCGAGGCGCTGTACTGGGAGGGGCGCTTGCAAGAGTTGGCGCAGCGCCATGAGCGCGCCCGCTCCTGCCTGCAACAGTTTCGTACGGCGGCAGAGAAGCTCCGCTCCAAGGCCATGGCCAAAATGCGGCGCGAGGCCAATCTGTTGCTGGGCAAGTAGGCTCCCACCTGCGGCCAACGCCGGCCATAGCGATGCGGGTGGTTCTCTCCGTCCGCTCCTGCGCCGACTTCTGCTCTAGGCTAGGGCGGTGCACGTCCTTCTCCGCAGCGCCGTCCCTGCCGATCTGCCCGGCATCGTCGCGATCTACAACCACGCCATCTCCACCAGCGTCGCAACTTTCGATCTGGAGCCCTTCAGCGTGGCGGAACGCAGCGCGTGGTTTGCGAGCTTCGACGCCGCGCGCCCGCTATTCGTGGCCGAGCGCGCGGGCTCCGTCGTGGGCTTCGCCTATTACTCGGATTTTCGAGAGAAAGCCGGGTACGCGCGGACCAAGGAGGTCACGGTATACGTCGCGCCGAGCGCACAAGGCGCTGGCGTCGGTCGCAGCTTACTTGATGCGGTGATCGAGCACGCCCGCGGCGCTGGCGTCCACGTGTTGATGGCCGCCTTGGGTGGCGACAATCCCGCCAGCCTTGCCCTGCACACCCGTGCGGGTTTTGTGGCGGCGGGCACTTGGCGCGAAGTGGGACGCAAATTCGACGCCTGGGTCGACGTCACGCTGCTGCAGAAGATCTTGTGAGGTCCTGCTTCGAGTGCGATCTGACGTCAAACTCCGCGGCCCTGTGGGTTGATGGATCGGCTATGGCAGCAGCGCCACCTGCTCTTGTCACGGCCCCAGCACTTGCGCGGACTGTTACGAAGTGGCGCAGCGGCCACTCCGCAACCGCGCGGTGCGGTATGCTCGGGACATGCGAACGACGGTCACGATCCTCGCTGCGCTGTGTGCGTGCACCATCGGCTGCGGCGAAGACGATTCAAATGCCGGCGGCGGCGGTGGCGGTCCCGGCGGCTCGGGGGGGGCGGCCACCGGGGGCGCCGCCGGTGGCGGGACGGGCGGGGCGGCCGCTGAGCCCGGGAGCGGCGGCGTTGCGGGCAGCGGCGGGCTCGGCACCGGCGGCGGCGGCACCGGCGGCACGTCTTCGCTGCTCACGCCCAAAGGCACGGTGAGTGCCGCCTCCTGCGCTCGAGCCGATGTGCAGGCCGCGTTGCAAGCGGCGAGCCCCGGCTACGCGGTCATGGTTCCGGCGGGCAAGTGCGATTGGTCTCCGGGGGTCTCCGTCAGCGGCACGCAGCTGATAGGTGCCGGAAGCGATCCTGCAGGCACCGAGATCACCGCTGGCTTGGTCACTCTCACCAAACACGCGTCCGAGTACACCAGGCTCAGCGGGTTCCGCTTCACTGGTCAAAACGCGCACTTGGACGTCGGGGGCGCGGCGACCCACAAGCCCTACGTGGTGGACCACAACTACTTCCGCATGGACGTGGCCGACAAGGCACTGCAGCTCAGCGCTAACGGTGGAGTGCTGCACCACAACGAGCTCATCGCGCTGAGCTGGACCAACGCGGATGTGTTCAACATCCCCACCAACGAGGACTGGTCCCAAGGTCCGAGCTTCGGCATGGACGACACCAACGGCGAGCGCAACATCTATCTCGAAGACAACACCTTCACCAACGTGGCAGAGACGCTGCCTGATGGGGACGTTGGCTCGCGCCTGGTGATCCGTAACAACACCTACGTCGACTCCAGCATCGTGTTCCACGGTGGCTATCCCACGGACTCGTCACCCAACGGTGGCACGCGACATTTCGAGGTCTACGGCAACGTCTTCCAGCGCATCTCCAATTCGATCCCGATCAACAAATGGGTGTGGGTTCGCGGCAGCACCGGAGTGATTGCGAACAACCAGATGGACCGCGCCGATTCCCCGGACGGCTCCAGTTATCCCAACAAGACCGAAATCTTGCTCACGGTAGGCTGCCCGGACCCTTACCCAGTTCAGTATCAGGTCGGGCAGTCCAGCGCGACCGCGCAGAACCCTCCGCCGCATCCGCTGGCGATCTTTGGCAACACGGGCGCCGGCACCAAAGACGCGAACTTCATCTCTGTGGCCGGGAGCAGCACCGCCGGTCCGCCCTGCAACAACGCCGATGCGTACATCAAACCGGGTCGCGACTACGTCACGAGCAATGCCTGGGGCTGGACTCCATATACGTACCCCCACCCGCTGGCCGCACCGTAGTCGTTACGTTCGCGGAGTGCGAAGTCCGGGGCCCGGGTCTTCATTTCGCGAGCAGCGTTGGAATGCTCGCGGCGAGCGCGTCGAAGCCGTAGGACTTCTTGAGTTCGATCCGCGCGCCGCGGCTCAGGGCAAGGGCGCCACTGTTCACTGCCACGCCCAAGCTGGTCGAAAGCGCATCGTCTTTGTCGACCAGGACGGGCATCTTCAAGCCGTAGCTGTCGCGCACACTCTTGCAGTGCGCCTCGCTGGCGGTCGCGCCCGTGGCAGTCTGGGTGACCACAACGAACATGTCGAAGTCGTCGGCTTGATGTTTGGCATACAGCGCCTGAGGCTCGCCGTTGTCCATGTGCGCCTTGCACACGGGGCACCAGATCGCGAATGTGAACACGGCCGCCGCTTTCTTGGCACACAGGCTGTGCAGCTGCACCGGCTTGCCGTCGCAGTCGTACAGCGTGACATTCGTCGCGGTGTCGCCGACGTCTTTGCCGTAGGGGGCCTGCGGTGGGCACACTGCTGCGGCCCCACCTGCCCCGGCGCTGCCGGCAGCACCCGCAGCCGCCCCTGCGCCACCCGCGCCACCGGAAGCACCACCAGCGCCCGCGCTAGCGCCCGCGCCGCCAGCACCCGCTGTGGCGCCCCCGCCGGCCGTTCCGCCACTTGCAGCGCCACTGCCCCCCGAACCGCCGCCACCGATGGAACCACCCGCCGCGCCGCTGCCGCCCGAAGCCGCCTGCGGCCGGCTGTCGTCCCCGCCGCAGGCGCCCAGCAGGGGCAGGCAAGCCGCAAACCAGGCAAAACAAAGCAAGACGACTGATGAGGCGCGTGGCATGGGAGTGCGTACGGCGCCGGCGGCTCAAAGGTTACTCAGTAGCGGGCGCAGGCACCGGTTTTCTTGTAGCGGGCGCGTGGCGCCAGTGCACGGGGATAAGGATCCGGAATCCATCCACCACGGAGCGCCGGTCCCGCAGGGTCGCTCCCCGTTGTATGCTTTGGCATGCGAAAGACGATCGCGCTCTTGTCTGTGCTGTGTGCGTCCAGCGTCGGTTGCGGTGGGGACGATTCGAGCGCAGGCGGCGGGGGCGCAAGTGGCGGAGGCAGCGGCGGCGTGGGCGCCAGCGCAGGTGCTGGCGCCAGCGCCGGCAGCGGCGGCAGCGGAGCCAACAGCGGTGGCAGTGCGGGTGGTGGAAGCGGCGGAGCGAGCGGCAGCGGAGGCAGCGGCGCGACGGCCAGCTGCGCAGCCGGTTCGTTCTTGCAAAGCCTCGGCAAGACTTCGCTGCTGGTGGGCGCGGCAATGGAGGATTCTGTCGCCAAGTCCGCGCCGTTCGACGCGCGCTATCAGTACATCGCCGGAAACATCGCCGATGGATCCGGACCGTGCAGCAGCTGCGCCAGTGGCTGTACGTCCCAGGGCAGCAGCTGCGCGAACAGTGCGGGTTGCGGCTGGTGGGGCTGTTGGCAGTACGACCAGGATCCGCCGGGCGCGTTCGTGCGCGACTTCGTCAAGAAGGTGAAGGCCGACGGGCAGATCCCGATGATCACGTACTATGTACTGCTGCAAGCCAGCGGCGTCGCAGAAGGGGCCGCCGAGGTCACGAAGGCCAGCGACGCGGCGTTCATGGCGCGCTACTACGCAGACTGGAAGTTCTTGCTGCAGCAGATCGGAAACGAAACGGTGCTATTGCACATCGAACCCGATTTCTGGGGCTACGCCCAGCAGGTGAACGGGGATCCGAGTCTTATCCCTGCGGCCGTCGCCAAGGCCAACGCCAGTGACTGCGGTAGCTTGCCCGACACCCTCGCCGGCATGGGCGCCTGCATGATCGCCATGACCCGCAAGTATGCCAAGAACGCCAAGGTCAGCTTGCACGGCTCGGGCTGGGCCACGAAATTCGATGTCTTGCTCAATAGCGACCCGAAGTTCGACGTCGCTGGCCATGCCACACAGCTTGGCAACTACTTGAAAGCGGCGGGCGCGGATGCCGACTTCGTCACCGTCGACGCCGCGGACCGCGACGCCGCCTGGTACGACACCCAAGGCCAAGATCGCTGGTGGGACGAAACCAACGCCACCCTGCCGAACTTCAGCCAAGCGTTCGCTTGGTCCAAGGCGCTGGCGCAAGCTTCGGGTAAGGCCATCGTCTGGTGGCAGCTGCCCGTCGGCAACGCGAGCCAAAGCAATAGCAACGACCATTGGAAAGACAACCGCGTGGACTACATCCTGACCCACATGGACGAAGTCGCCGCATCCGGCGGCGCGGCCGTGCTCTTCGGAGCCGGCGCCGGTGGACAGACCACACCGAGCACCGACGGCGGCAACCTGGTCAGCAAAGTGCAGGCGTACAAGAGCGGTGGCGGCAGCAAGGCGTGTCCCTAGGCGCGAAGCGTTCGAAACGTTCGAAAAGGCGCGCCCGCGCTTGGCACGCGCGACGGCGTCGGGCACAATCTTGTGTCGTGACACCTTTGCGCGCAGCGTATGCCTTTGTGCTTGTGTTCGCAGCCGCCGGCATGGGTTGCTCCTCCGACGAAGCTGACGGAGGGCCGAATCCTGGCGGGGCGGGCGGCGCCCCGGGCGGCGGCGGAAAGGCCGGCAGCGCGGGCACAGCCGCCGGAGGTGTTGCGGGGACAAGCGGTGGCGGCACGTCCGGGGGCGGGGGGGGCGCCGGAGGGGGAACCGCCGGAGGCGGAACCGCCGGGAGTGGTGCAACGTCGAACACCGGAGGGAGCAGCGGATGGCCCGCGCCGAGCCCGTGCGATGAGGGCACGCAGCCCGGCCCCTGTGGCGATGGCGTGGCCGAGGCTAGCTGTGGCGACCAGGTCACGTTCTTCAAACAAGCCATGGCGGATACCGCCACTGCCTACTGGGAAGTCCCAAAGCCAAAGGGCGGGTTTCGCATGGCAGACAAGTACGCGCAGGGCAACGCCTACCTACGCCTCGAAGTCACAAGCAAACCCACCAACATAGAAGTCTTTCCGCAGGTGTGCTTCTGGCGCTGGGACCCAACGGCCGAGTGCAAGGACCGCTGGAAGACTTTCGCGGAAACGTGCAGTTCTCAAAGTGCGTTCAGCTACACGTCAACGAGCGTGAGCTATGTGTCCCTCGGGACGCCGAGCAAATGGTGGCAAAAGGCTTCCCCGGCGTGGAACTACGGCCTGCCCTGGGACGCCATGCGCATTCTGCAAAAGGCCGAACAAGCCGGCAGCAAGTACTTGCTGCAGGACGGCAGCTGCGGCAGCGCGTGCTGGCCCGTAGCCGGCGGTGCGGCTGCTCACATGCCCATCAATATGTCCGGTGAGTTGATCTTGGTGGCCGTAGGCAAGGCCTTTCAAAAACCCGCGCACTGGACGAGTTGCAGCGCCGCTTGGTGCAGTTGAACCGCAACTCATCTATTGTTGCTCCGCGCGCCCCGTCGCGTCGAAGGAAGCTGCTGACCGACCTGGCACCCAACATGCAGGACTGAGACGCAATGCCTCGTGAGATCGATGTCGTAACGCAGCTAACCGCGCTGTTTATCGCCGCGGGTCCGGTGCTGCTCCCGAACTGCGGCTGTCCCAAAACGGAGTACGAGTATGATCGTACGATCCGACTCGACGTAAACAGCGCGGACCAACACGTCCAGGTGGCGCTTGCCGCACCGGTCGGCGCGGAGCTGAGCCAGAACCCGGGACTCTGCGGCGCGCTCTGCGTCACGCCGTCCAACACGACGGGTTCCGAGAGCGTGCTCGGCTGCGAACGCGCCGAGCACGGCGGTGATCCGGCCATTCTGTGTCACATCAGCGGGCGCGATGACTGCGGCGGCGGGGGGCGGGTACCGCCGGGTTTGACACCGGCCGAACAGCTATCTTCGCCAAACGGGCCCGTCGATGTTCGTGGGGACTTCTTGGCCCGCGCTGCTCGACTGGAGGCGGCCTCGGTGCATGCATTCTTGCTTCTGGCGCAGGAGCTCCGAGTGCATGGCGCACCTGCCGCGCTCGTGTCGCTCGCTCGGCGCGCCGCGTATGAAGAGCTGGGCCACGCTCGGGCCATGGCGCGCCTATCGCGCCGCTATGGTGTCCAACCCTCACCTCCAATCGTACGCCAGTCCGCGCTTCGGCCCAGAAGCTTGCTCACGATGGCCAGGGACAATGCCGTTGAAGGCTGCGTGCACGAGACCTTTGGCGCTCTGCATGCCAACTGGCAGGGACGCAACGCCGCGGACCACTCAGTGCGTCACTGTCTGAACCACATTGCGACGGAAGAGCTGAGCCATGCCGCGCTCTCGTGGAACATCGCCGCATGGTTCCACTCCGTTGCCAGTCCGTCAGAACGACGCGACGTGCGCGCTGCTCGTGACACTGCCAGCGATCACCTTGCCAGCGACACCGCCCCCGAGCCACATGCCTTGCTTGAGCGCGATCTGGGTGTGCCCAGCCGAACAGCTCGCCGGCATCTACTGGGCCAGCTCCGTGAAACGGTGTGGTCGTGATGGGTGGGCGGCTTTGCTCCGTTGCTTTGCTCAGCGCGTTGGCTTGGTCCTGCGGGCCCGATTGCTCCAACCAGGACACCCGCGTCGATGAGTATGTGGACGGCGCACCAGCGCAGTGCACGACAGATGCCGCCGGAGCTTGCGGGTCGAACTTCTGCGCGCAACATTGCCCGGTCCTCAAAGGCACCGACAACGCAGACATCGTGCTCGACAGCTGCGAGCACCAAGGCGCCACGCTGGTCTGTTCGTACACGCGCAGCTCCGAGTGGTGCGGATAACGTACGCCCACACATTCGCTCGGAAGCTCCGGGGGGCGTGTGAGTGAGCGGGCGCGCCGCCGTGCGGGCGCGCGAGCGGGCGCGGCGGCGGGCGAGGGAGGAACGCTGGGATAAAATTGATATGTATGCTGAGTATTTTTTCCGACCCGCTTCCCCCCTCAGACCCCGTGTCACGAATCGACCTTCCGCGGCGTGCGCTTGCGTGTTCGATTCGCCGGCCCGGCTACCATACGATGGAAGCCCGGACGCGCGCTTGCACCGTGCCCGGGGCAAGCGCAAGATCCACGTAGCGACCCAGCATGCAAGGCGGACCCTATCGAGCACCGGCGCCAGCGACGCCCAAGCCCACGAACCTCGAGCGACTCGTCGCGCGTATGCGCGGTCGCCGTGGGGCGCTGCCGCCGGCGCGACACGAACAGTTCGCGCCGGAGCAGACATCCGTGGACTCTGCGGGCGCGCTCGGCGCTGGCGTGGCCACGCTCGCACTGTTGGCCCTCGCTGGTGTCGCGGTGCTCTACTTCCTACCGGGCAGATCGGTCGGTTCTGCTCCAGCGCGCGCCATTCCGGCATCCGACGCGGGAGCCGCAGACGGATACGGATCGCCACCTAGGGGCAGGTTGAAGATACCGCGGCCGTGAGCGGCCGGGAAAACGCCGGCTGGGGAGATGGCCCGCGGCGACGCGGCAACAAATCGTGCTCGCATCAGCGGGCAGATTGTGGGATCAACGCGGTCGAGACCTGCCATCTGAACATCCAACCTGAGAGAACACGATGACCGATCCCCTCGCCGCCCCCGCCGATGTTGCTGCACCGCCCGCAGACGCCACCAAGACCGCCAGCGGACTGGCATACAAGTCGCTTCAGTCTGGCACCGGTGACAGCCACCCCGGACCCACAAGCAAGGTCGAGGTCCACTACACAGGATGGACCACCGACGGGAAGATGTTCGACAGCTCCGTGCAGCGTGGCCAGACCATCTCGTTCCCACTCAACGGCGTCATCAAGGGCTGGACCGAAGGCGTGCAGCTGATGAAAGTCGGCGACAAGTTCCGCTTCTGGATCCCCGCGGGCATGGCCTATGGCGAAAACCCCGGCGGCGGCCGCCCCGGTGGCATGCTCGTTTTCGACGTCGAGTTGTTCAAGATCAGCTGAGTCCTCGAGCCGTCGGGGCGAAGCTCCCGCGGGTGAGCTAGTTCACCGTGATCCCGTTCAATTCGTAGCGATCGCCCTCGCGCTTGTCGAAGCTGAGCTCGAGGTTGAGGCCTTGGTATTTGTGGTCGCTGTCGTTGCCGCCGCTGTCGTAGAGCAGATAGTCATCAGAGTCGCGTGCTCGACGATGCGAAATCTTACCGCTCAGGCCCAGTGCCTTGATCAGCGGGTCGGCGTCGATTCGCGTGCGCGCGGTCCAGATGTCGGTGCCGGAACGGGTGCTGCCGATGGATCGCTTCGAGAGTCGGAAGCGCTCGCCATCGAGGCCTAGCTGTTTAGCAATCGCGTCGGGCTCGGCGGATAGAAAGCTGCGGTTAGCCGACAGCTTGGCGAGGCCCGCAAGCAAGAGCTTCACGGCCACCTCGTCGTGTTTCACGGGCACCACTTCGGGCGGCATCGTGATGATCGCGTCTTTACGCAGCTCGTTGCCCGCCACGATCGGCGTGACCACCGCATCCTTAGGCAGGCTGGAGTAGTCGATGCGAACACCGATCATGGCTTTGCCGGGTCCCCAGATATCGAGAGTGCCCGTCTTTTCATCGGAGCCGAGAAACCAGATGCGATGGCGCCAGGCGCCGCGACTTGCCATGCCTGCGACGGGCCTACTGACGTCCATCACGCGGCCCAGATCTTGTGGACTCACGCCCGCGGGGAACTCGAGCATCGCGGTTGCTGGGCCTGAGAACGTGAGGGTGTAGCCGTCTTGCAGCGCGAGTTCCTTGCGCACCTCCGCAATCGGTTTGAAATACAGGGCCGGCTCGCAAGTGAGGCGACGCAGCACGTGCGCCAGTTGTTGCGCGGGTGGGGTGTGGGTCTTGGCCAAGTCCCTGCACTTCGCGTCGAAGGGGCCTGGTTTCGTCGCCGCAAGGTGGGTGAGCTCGCTGGCCTGTTCTGCAGCGACGACCGGCGCAGTCGATGCTGCCGCAGGGGGCGGGGCTGACGCTCCGGCCGGGCTTTCGGCCGGGGGCGTATTCGCCGAGTTCGCGCCCTTTGCGCCTTCGGGCTTTTCAGTGCAGCCAACTTGCAGCGTGGCAACGGTGAGCGCGCACAGGATCTTGCTCCACATGACCGAAGTATACGCGCCCGGGCGAAGATCGATCTACTGCGTCGGGCCGTTTTGAATGCCCAGCACGGGCCAGATTGGCCACCACTCACTCGGACGCAGCGTCGGAGTGAGCGGCAGCATCCCCGGGAGGCGCGTCTTGCGCGACGTCCGCTTCGGCGTCTTGCATGACGTCCGCTTCAGCGTCTTGTGCGGCGTCCGCTTCGGCATCCGCCGGCGCCGCGTCGTTGAACGTCGACACGCCGTCCGGTCCGGCATCGACGTCGCCAATGGTCGCGCCGCTGCCTCCGCTGTTTGGCGCGCCGGCCGCGCCGCCTGCTCCTCCGGATTGCGTGCCCCCGAAACCACCGCCGCTGCTAGCGTCCACGCTGGCAATGCCGCCACCAGTACCCGCGAAGCCGCCGCCGCTCTTCTCGTTGTCAGCCGGCACTTCGGGCTGCGGGTTGAGCACGCACGAGCCCACCACCAAGCCAAAGCCGACCAAGATGCTCCAGCGCGCCCGCGACATGCCCCTTCGTAGCACGGACAACAGCGCACCCAAATCCGGCTCGGGGATTTGCATTTGCTCGGATCCGGGCGATCCTTTGGCATGCGCGGCAAGTCGAGTCTGGTTCTGTGCCTCTTTCTGATGCTGGGCTGCGGCTCGGACGACGGTGACCCAGGGGCGTCCAGCGGTGGGACGTCGTCGGGGGGCGCGTCTTCGGGCGGCGGTAGTGGCGGCGGAGCTGCGGGCTCCGGCGGGAGCGGGGCCGGGACAAGCGGAGGGACTGCCGGCAGCGGCGCAACCGCGAGCGGTGGGTCCGGTGGCGTCGGAGGCTCGAACTGCTTCGACGCGACACGGCTTTGGTTCGAGGACTTCGAGACCGGCAACTATTCGCGCTGGACGAGCACCACCTACGGCAAGGATTGGAACAACGGCTTCTGTCACGACAATGGTTTCTCGACCGCAAAGGCCAAGAGCCCCACCCATTCTCACCGTTCGGAAATCACCTGCGCGTCTACCGAGTCTCACCGTGGCTACGGAGGCCTGCAGTTCGACGGTGACAATCTAGTCCCCGCCGACACCAACAAGGGCAGCGGTATCGACGCGCCCCACGGTGTGGTGAACACCTATTGGAGCTACTTGGAAGCGCCGTACCCCTTCCAAAACGGTAAGTGGTTCAGCTTCTGGACGGTCAACAACGACTGCGGCTGGGGCGACGAGGTGCTGACTCTGGGCTTGGAGGACGCCTCCAACAAACTCACCCCGGCTCACGTCAAGAACACCGGCGGCACGGTGACGTTTGCGCCAAACGCTCCCTCGTTTCCCATGGGAGCCTGGGCGCGCACGACTTTGTACATCAATTATCACACGGGCGTGTTCGTGGGTTGGCAGGACGGAGCCAAGGTCTTCGATGCCACCTTCAGTCGAAGCGACAAGGACATCTGTCAGTGGCATTGGGGCGCCTACGCCAACAAGGACAACGACAACGTGGTCTTGTACGAAGACGACAACAGCATCTGGAAGCTGAACGAAGCCTGGAGCAACTTCGATGTGGAGCCCTACTTCGGAGTCACACAACCCGTTTGCTCTCCGCCCTGACGCGCTCCTGAGCCCAATAGAGCTGGATAGGTCAGTCCGCTGCATTTTCCGGCTAGAGCGGCAGCGGTCGCGTACGCAAACAGGCCGACTTTCCGGAGGCTAGCGGCCGGCTCGCCCCGAACACCGATGCCACTGGTCGAAATCCGCGTTTCCGCTTCAAACCGCCCTTGTGCGATGCTTTCGAAATGAAGTCGAATCGCGCGCGGAGACTAGCCGCCGCCGCAGCGATGCTCGCGCTGCTGGCAAGCTGCGATCAAACGGATGCGCCCGCGAAACACGACCTACCGAATCCGGCAAGCGCGCCCAGCAAGACTCCAGCGATTCAGTCTGCCGTGAGCATTCCGGCGCCCGCTGTCTCCAGCGCTGCGGATTTGTCGAACGCCACGGACGCGGCCGCAACGAAGCGTGATCCGAAACACCGTGACAAAGATCTGAAGCGCTGCTGCGGGATGTTTGGCCCCTATGCCACCGGATTTGTCGCCAACAAAGGCCCCAACTTGGTGAAAACAGAGTTCCTCTGCATCGACCTCTGGAAGCAAGGCTACACCTTGGCGGACGCCGAGGAGAAAATCCGCAAGTCGGCACTTGGTCAACGCAGCTACATGCCCAAATTCTGCGAGTCAAAATACGTAGCATGGCGCCGCAACAAGCAATCAGACGCCGGCTAACCCCACCCCACAAACGTCGCCCAACGCCCTCACGCGAGCCAACCACTTCCGAACCAACACCCGCAGGCGAGGTGCACCCCGCACGCGAGCCAAACACGTGCTCCGGTCTCCGTTTCCTATCCGTACTGGTTGAAGCCCGAACCTCCAGCAGTCCAACCGCATCGAAAGCGCATTGACCTGAGGATCCAATGGCCGCCGAGTGTGCGGCCCGGGTCGCTCGCACGGACCGGCGGCGATCGCACCGACCGGTGGCAAGGGAGCGTTCCGGCACGATGCGCGGGCTCGACGGTACGTCCAAACGGCGCTTGTCCTCAGCTCTGAGACGGACCGCTGCCATGCGTAGCAGCGCACATGACCTCCGAGGTCATTGCGCCGCCGAGGAAGCTGGCAATGGATGCTGTTGGGGCACAACTTCGAGGGAGATCAATATGTACGAGCGCGTCACCACGGCTTTGATGCTAGCCGTGGCAATCATCCACCTGTTGCCGAGTGTCGGATTTCTAGGCACAACGCGCCTTGCGACCCTCTACGCCATTGAGGTCACGGGCCCTGATCTTGAGATTCTCCTGCGCCATCGCGCGCTGCTGTTCGGAATTCTGGGAGCCTTCTTCGGCTACGCCGCGTTCGTCCCTGCGCTTCAGCCCATCGCGTTCTGCGGCGCAGGCCTCAGCATTGGGTCGTTCTTCTATTTGGCGTGGGCGGTGGGTGGCTACGGTAGCGCATTGACCAAGGTCGTGGTTGTAGACGTGATTGCCGCAGCATGTCTGGCTGGCGCCACGCTATCCTACCTAGTGAAACCCTCGGGATGACGGACACACCAACTGCGCCCGAACGGACCCGACGGCGAAAAAGGACCGGCTCGTCTCGGGGCGATTCATGACCTGCGTTTGCACGCTGGCGGAGTGGCGTCGCGCTCGCGCATTTGATCTCAGGCAGCGGTTGCGGGTAGCGGCCTGGTCGAGGGCGAGTTTGGTCGAGCGGCGGGCACAACGAGCCCGCGTCTCGCCGAATAGACTAGGTCACGCCAAAATAGCGTAGCGTCTGCAAGCGCGGAGGCGCCAAGGCAACGACGAGGCGGGCGATCACGCCTTCGGACTCGATGCTACGTCCAGTTGGCGTTTGTCCTCAGCGCTAAGTTGGATCTCCGCCATTGGCAGCAACGCGTTCAGCTGCGGTACGTTGCGCGCGCTGGCGATCACGGACGGGATGGTGGGGTGCGTTGCGCACCACGCCAGAGCGACGGCGGCCATGCTGGTGCCCTGTGCCTGGGCAATCGTCTCAATGGCGGCCAGCACCTTCGGCGCTTGGCTCAGATCCGCGAAGCGTTCCATGCCTTCCGCCCGCGGGCTGTCCACACGGGCGCCGCCGCGATACTTGCCCGTCAAGAACCCGCTCGCCAGCGCCCAATAGGGAAACATGGACAGCTCGTGCTGCGCACAGCACTCTGCCAGCGCGCCTTCATAGGCATCACGCGCCAGCAGGCTGTATTGATTCTGCGCGGCCACATACCGTGGCAGATTTTCGGCCGCGGCGATGTGTAGAGACTCCGCCAGCCTTTCGGCAGTGAAGTTCGAAGCGCCGACATAGCGCACCTTGCCAGCGTCGATCAGCGACTGATACGCCCCCAAGCAATCCGCGACGGGCACGCTCGGGTCGTCTTCATGGGCGTAGTACAGGTCGATGTAGTCCGTCCGCAGCCGGCGGAGGGAGTCTTCCGCAGCAGCCACGATGTTGTCCGGCGAAAGGCCTTTGCGACTGCTGAGTTTGGCGACCTTGGTCGCGATCACCAGCTCGTCGCGGCAGCCCTGCGTCGCGACGTAGCGCCCAATAATCGTCTCGGATTCGCCGCCCACGTGCCCGTCCGCCCATTCCGAATACATGTCCGCCGTATCGATAAAGTTGCCCCCCGCGTCGCGATACGCACTGAGCACCGCGAAACTTTCACCGGCGTCCGCCGTCCACCCGAAAACGTTGGTGCCCAGACACAGCGGAAAAACAGAGAGAGACGTATGCGGCAGCAAATGCATTGTAGGCGATTCCGGGGCGAAGCATAGCAGTGGACGACGACGAGAAACGACAACGCGTTCGCCCAAAAACCGCACCAATCACCCGCCGAAGGCGAGGTGCATCAACCCTGCGCATTGATCACTTCTTTGAATTTCCGGGAGAAACACGCGTCTAGCCTGC
>CALMUT010000362.1 GCA_937872925.1 uncultured Myxococcales bacterium
CTCGCGTAGTAAGGAGGCCAGGTCGAGGGACTCGCCGCCCTGCTACCATGCCGGATGGCCGCAAGATCCACCGCGTTCGTAGGACTACTCCTAGCTCCCTTGGCTCTGCTCAGCTGTTCGAGCGACAACAGCGCTGCGGGCAGCGCCGGAAGCGGGGGCGCTGCGGGCAGCGCGGGCAGCGCAGGCTCCGCAGGCTCCGCAGGCTCCGCAGGCGCCAGCACCGGGGGCAGCAGCGGCGTGGGCAATCGCTTCGACGAAAAGCGCACCTTGAACATCGCGCACCGCGGCGGCGGCAAGCTGGCGCCAGAAGCGACCCTACTGGCATTCGAGACGGCGCTTGCCAACGGAGCCGACGTCCTAGAATTCGACCTGCACGCCAGCAGCGACGGAAAGCTCGTGATCTTGCACGATGACACCGTCGAGCGAACGACCGACGGCACTGGCGCAGTGAAAGACTTGACCTTCGACGAGCTGCGCAAACTCGACGCGGCCTATGACTTCAGCCTCGACGGAGGACAGACCTTTCCGCAGCGGGGCAAAGGCATCACGATCCCGACTCCAGAAGAGGTATTTGCCCAGTTTCCGTCGGCGTGGTTCGTGATCGAGATCAAACAAGAGACCCCAAGCATCGTCGGAACTTTCGCAACCCTGCTCGACACCCTCAAGCTCAGTGATCGCGTGTTAGTCGGCTCCTTCAAAGCCAGCACCATTCAGGCCTTTCGCGCGGCAGCGCCGGGGGTTCGTACCAGCTTTGCCCTCGACGAAGTCATCGCCTTCATTTCCCTCAGCGCCGCCCAGGAGGCTGGCTACAAACCGCCGGGCGAGTTTCTTCAGGTGCCCGTGGCCCAGGGCCCAATTGAAGTCGTCAACGCCGCCTCCGTAGAAAAGGCGAAGCGTTTGGGCCTAGGCGTGCACGTGTGGACCATCAACGATCCAACGGAAATGGGCGCACTGATCGACCTCGGCGTCGCGGGCATTATCACGGACGATCCGAAGACTCTCGCCGACGTGCTCTCGACCAAGTGAACTGCACTCCTAGTTGCATGCGACAGCCGAGCGCGACACAAACTTGTCCAAATTCAGGCCCGCGAGGCAGTCACAGGCGGTGGAACTCGACCGTCGTCTGCTTCTGACCCTGCCCTTTCTGGCTTTCGGCTGCTCGGAGCCAGCCGCGTCTGCGCCCGCGCAACCCCAGCAGGTGGCTGAAGCCACCCCGGCGGAAAGCGCGCCTACGAAGGAGGCCCAGGCGGCACCCGCAAAGGAGGCGTCGGCTGCCGTCAAAGCCAAGCGCACCTTCGGCAACCGCCCCCTCAACGTGATCTTGCTCACGGTAGATGCCCTGCGCGCAGACATGCCCTGGACCGGCTACGCCCGAGACATCGCACCGAACCTGACGAAACTCGCCGCGCGCTCGATCGTGTTCGAGAACCACCGGGCCACGACCAGCAACACGGCGCAGAGTCTGCCCACGTTGCTCACAGGACGTTTTGCATCGAGCCTGTATCGCAGCGGTTACTTCTTCGCGGGTTACGCCGAAGACAATGAGATGTTCCCGGAGATCTTGCAGAGCAAAGGCGTGCGCACCATCGGTGTACAGGCGCATATGTACTTCAATCGCGGCAAGGGCTTGGAGCAAGGCTTCGACGTTTGGGACATGGTTCCGGGGATCTCGTTCAACGAAAAGACCGACGAACACGTCACCAGCGCAAAAACCACCCAAGCACTGACGGATCTGCTTTCCAAGCCCGAAAATACCTCTGCGCGCTTCTTCGCGTGGACCCACTACATGGATCCCCATCACGAATACGTGAAGCACAAGGACAGCCCTGACTTCGGTAACAGCCTGCGCGACGTCTACGACAACGAAGTGCACCACACAGACCACCACATCGGACAGTTCCTCGCCTTCGCCGAGAAACAATCCTGGTGGAAGGACACCGCCGTCATCGTCACCGCCGACCACGGCGAAGCCTTCGGCGAACACGGACGCAACCAACACGCCCATGACCTGTACGAAGAAGTCGTGCGCGTGCCGCTGATGTTCTACGCGCCGGGCGTCGAAGGCCGTCGTGTGACGAGCCTGCACACGCATCTCGATCTCGCGCCCACCATTGTCGAATTGATGAACGCCGGCACCCTCACGGGCGCTCAGGGTCAAAGCCTCGTTCCCGTACTGAACGGCGACACGTTGCCGGCGAAACCCGTCGTGCTTGAGTTGGCCGCAGACAACGTGCAACCGGCGCGACAGGCCATCGTCGTGGAAAACTACAAGTTGATCCGCTTCGGCTCCAAAGCCGGCGCGCCCGAAAAGCTATTCGACCTCCAAGCCGACCCCAAAGAGTCCCGAGATCTCTCCCGGGACCAGCCCGAAAAAGCCACCGAGCTGTCCAAAGCCCTCGACGCCCGCTTCGAAGCGGTGCCCAGCGTTCAACCCTTCGGCGGCATGAAGCTCAAAGACGGCAGCGTCGCCAACGGCCCGAAGAAGCGCAGCGTGGCGTCGCTTTAGCGGGTGCGGCGCGGATACGGCTTGGGGCCGGCGCCTCGCGCCGCCCCCCCCGCGGGGCCGCGGGGGGGGGGGCCGGCGCCTTGTGCCGCCCGCCCCGCGCCCAACAGCGGT
>CALMUT010000363.1 GCA_937872925.1 uncultured Myxococcales bacterium
CCCTGGCCCCATGCTCTTGCAAATGGGGTGGTCCCATGGGGCTGCAAAGTGGCACAATGCCTCCGCCGCCTGTGCCGGAACTTGCGCCAAACGCTCCCCAACCGCCTTGATTACCCGCGCCCGCTGCCCCAGCTACGGCACCGCCACCTGTGCCGCCACCCGTGCCGCCACCGCCGCACGCCAGCATGAGCAACGACACTCCAAATAAGAATCGATTCATCCCACGCTGTTACGCCTGCGCTTGAATTCGCTTCCCCGTTGCGCGGGTGCATGAATCGGACAGTGTGCGATTCACAATGCCGCTCGCACGGTGCCAAACGCGCGTTCGGCACCGGTGCTCGAATTTCGCAGACGCCTACGCCTGCGCTTCCGAGGACGCAGACGCAAGAACGGCGCGCGTACGCGTCTCCGTTCTATGAGTTGCCGGCTGCGTTCCTTGCGTGGGCCTGGGCGACAGCTACGAGCTCCGAACAGTCAACTGTTGACTTGACTGTCAGCCAGTGTAATACTCAAGTCTATGCTTGAGTATTATCAGGAGGTCGACGGCATATTTCGAGCGCTAGCGGACCCGACGCGGCGTGCGATCCTCGAACACCTCGACCAAGGCCCTGCCAGCGTCAGCGCACTGGCTGCACCCTTCGACCTGAGCTTGGCGGCCGTTGCCCAGCACGTCCAAGTCCTCGAACGCAGCCACCTCGTCACCACCCGCAAACAGGGCCGCCAGCGGCTGTGCGCCGTCGACCCGACCGCGGTCAAGTCCGCCGAGCAGTGGCTGCGCGCCCGGCGATCACGATGGGAACGACGCCTCGACCGACTCGAACACCACCTCGACAAGATCGCCAAGGAGCCAGGATGACCGTTGGAACCAACACAGTGATGCACGATACGATCCGTCTCGAACGCCAACTCGCCCACCCGCCATCGGCGGTGTTCGCTGCGTACGCCGACGTCGACCAGCGGGTCGCATGGACCGCGCCCTCCGACGACGAGATTGTCGTTTTCGAAGCCGATGACTTCCGGGTCGGCGGGCTCGACCAGTTCCGCTGCGGGCCCCGACGCGCACCAGATTTCGTCGGAACCACCCGCTACGACCACATCATCGACAACGAACTGATCGTGTTCACCGAACGCCTCGTCCACGGCGACCAACTCCTCGCCATGTCGCTCATCACCTGGGCGCTCACCCCAACTGCGACCGGTACGACCCTCGTGATCACTGACCAGGTCACCTCACTGGCCGGGCAAGGACCCATCGACGGCAGCCGCGACGGCTACGCGGCCATCCTCGACCGACTCGCCACTCACCTCCAAGAAGCAGTTCGTGGAGGCAGCGCGCGCATTCACGAGCCCCTTTAGCCCCAGACCACAGCTGAGCGCGGGATTCGATCGTCCTACAAACGGCTTCTGCGTGGCCCACTGACCTGCGTCGGAGCCGATGGCCTCGTGACGGGCTCCGGGTCAAGCAGTCCACGATCGGCAAGTGGATCTCCGCCCTCGAAGAGGAGCTCGGCGCCAGGATTTTCCGAGGCTGCAGCGCGCTGAACTTCGAGTATGGTTTTGCGCATGCGCGCACTCGTGACCGTTTCCTCCGCCGCCATCCTGCTATCTCTGGCCAGCTGCTCCAGCGACGATTCGTCGAACGGCAGCAGCTCGGGCGGTGGAAGCAGTGGCGCGAGCGGCAGCGGTGGATTCGTGACCACCGGAGGCTCAGGTGGCGCCTCCGGCGGAACGGGTGGTGCCTCAGGCGGAACAGGCGGCGCGACTGGAGGCAGCGCCGGAGCAACGGGCGGAAGCTCCGGAGCCGACGCGGGCAGTGATGCTTCGACGGATGCCAGCAGCGACGCAGGCAGCGATGCGTCGGCGGACGCGAGCGGCGACGCGCCCTCTGACAGCGGGGGTGACACCGCCGCGAGCTGCAGCGTCAATCAAGCGTGCTGCCCGGGCGACACCTGCAGCGGCGGTTACAACTGTCTCGGCACCACCTGTAGCTGCATCAAGGAGATCCATGGCGACAGCTACCTGCGCACCAATGGCACCGTCGTGTACCACGGCGCGCCGCAAACCGTGATCGAAGAAGGCAGCACGGGGCAACCCCTGAGTAACGTGAAGCAGATCTATGACGGTTGGCACCAGGGCTGCGCGCTGAAGAACGACAACACGGTCTGGTGCTGGCCCAAGAGCACGTTGGGCAACAATACCGGGCAACTGGGCAACGGCACGATGACGGCGCCGACGAACGCTCAGCTATTCAAGGCCACGCAGGTGCTGACCGCGGCGGCGACACCGCTCACGGGCGTGAAGCGGATCTCCTCGGGCAATGCTCGCTGCTACCTGGCGACCAACACCTGCGCCGTGAAGAACGACGGCACCCTGTGGTGCTGGGGCACCCACGACAGCAGCGGCGGCGGCGGCGGCAGCCTGTTCAACACGGTCTATGCGGCGCAGCCCTACGCCACGCAGATCAAGGCAAGCGCTTCCACGAACCTGACCGGCGTAGAGGAAGTCAGCCAGGGCAATCGCCACGCCTGCGTGCTCAAAGACGGCGGACAAGTGTGGTGCTGGGGCGCCGGCATTGGTGGCGGCCTGGGCCAGGGTGACGAAACGAAGCGCGACTATCCCGTGAAGGTCACGTTGCCCGCCGCTGCGAGCATGGTCGGCGCTGGATCGGATGCGACCTGTGCGCTGGTGGGCACCTCAGTCTATTGCTGGGGCTCCAACAATAGCGGACAGGTGGGCATCGGACTGCCGTCGGCAACTACCGACGGATGCATCAATTTCTGCAAGTTGACCCCAGCCCAGGTCATCGACGGCAGCTCCGCGCCCATCACTGGCGTCAAGAGTTTGAGCATGAACTACTTGGCGGTTTGCGCCGCTTTGAGCGACGATTCCCTACACTGCTGGGGCAGCGGTGCGGGCAACGTGGCAGGCCCGCTCATGGTCGGCGGTACCCCGGTCACGAATGTGGCCCAACACACCGCGTGCAGCAGCAATCCGATCAATCAAGCGGTGCGCACGCTGTCCCGGGACAACGTGCTCAAACGAGCCACGCTGACCGTAACGCAGCTCTGCCAGTGACGCTCTGGGGTGGCCAACACATTCGCTTGGGCTTGCCGTTGAGCTTTGGCTTCGCTGTCGGGAGAGTCCTGAGTTCCACGCTCAGTCGCAGCGAGTAGCAGCGTGCGTCGGTCGCGTACGCATTTGCGTGACACGCCCCGCCTTCAGGCGCAGCAGCAGCACGTGCTGCTGCTGGCCGCAATCGAGCTGCAAGCTACTGTTTGTCTTGCCGTCGCCACCCACGGGCTCGCCAATCTCGCAATTCGTGGGTAGCCCGTCCAAACTTGAGTGAAGCTCTGCGCAATCCAGCACCGTACCCGCGAGCCGTTTGCACTTGGGCTCGTTCCAGTTCGGGCGTAGCGCCAGGGCGCCGCGCAATGCCTTCAATACCTGCATGACTGGTGCGTACACGGACGTGGAGCTGACGCGATCAAAACGGGGATCTGCGTCGCTCGCAAAGTCCATCTCGAAGCGACGTTTGCCGCGATCGCAATTGGCGAACCAGGCGACGTGGGTGGGCGTGTGCACGTCGCTGACGCGCTCGAACTGGCAATGCCCATGATTGTCCGTCTGCCACTGCATCCACTTTCGAAAGGTGGCTTCAGGAACGAGCTCCTGAAAGGCATCGGTGAAGGTCGCCTGGTAGCGATCGGCGTCGTAATTCTCGAATAGCTGCGTGACGGCCCTTGCGCGCTCCAAGAACAGCGGCGCAACTTGATACTCGCGCTTGGCCAGACCGCCGCTTTTGAGGAGCAGCAGCAGCGCCTCTTTGGCCACGGCATTCATACCGATCGGATAGCTACCGAGCGCTACCACGCCGACGCCGCGTGCGGGCAACATCGCGATGACGCTGGCGTATCCCTCCATCGCCCCGTCCTTGATCACGAGTTGGTCGAAGTTGCAGTCGCTATGCACCCACCAGCCCATGGCCGCGCCGGACGCAAACACGCTCGGTGGCGACTGCTCGCGAAGCCAGGCGTCGTAGAAGTGTTCGGAACGATAGCTCTCCCGCACCGCTCCACGTGACACTGGTCCCGGGTCTGGGTCACTGCGCGGCGGCGTCGCGCGCAGTCCGAAGGCGAGGAAGCGTGCAAGATCGGCCACAGTCGAATACATACCGCCGGAGCCCTCGCTGGCACCCAAACGCCAATGGGAGACGGGCGCGGGACTGTCACCATGCTTCGCATACGCCCGCGCCAAAGTGCCCGGCGCGACTGCGCTCTCGTCCCAGACGCTCGCGTTCATGGATAGCGGGCGCAATAGCTCCTTGGTGACGAAGTCGCGGTAGGGCACGCCAGCGACTCGGCCGACGACAAGCCCGAGCACGCCGAAGCCGAGGTTCGAGTAGCGCACTGCGGTGCCCGGAACGTAAGCGAGCGCGAAGCCATCCAAGGAGCGCAGAACTTCCTTTTCGGTCACGCCCTTATACCTGCGGGTGTCGTCGAAGTTACCAATGTTCGGTAACCCCGAGGAGTGGGTCATGAGCTGGCGCACGGTCAGCGGTGGCGCGTCCCGAGTCGGATACACCAGTTTGCGCAACTCGGGCAGATAGTTGTGCGCCGGGGCATCGAGGCGGAGCTTGCCCGCTTCGACGAGCTTCAGCGCCGCCAGCGACGTGATGACCTTCGTCACCGATCCGATGCGAAATACCGTACGCTCGTCGACGGCGCCGCCTTTCGCCAAGTCCAGTACGCCGTATCCCTTGGAAAGCGCGAGCCTGCCGTCAATGACGATGCCAAAGGCTAAGGCCGGACGCCCGGATGTTTTGAAATGCTCCGCGAAGCGTTGCTCGATGGCGGGCAGCGCGCTGTTCAAGAGCGCTCGGCGATTGGAGTCCGTGAACGTCGGTGGCGGCGCTTGCGCGAAGCGCGGCGGCGATGGATCTGCGTTGGATTCGTGGGCAGTTATAGTTGCGACCGGGGGCGCCGGGTCACGCACTTGCCGCGCCGGTCCGGGCGAGCAGTTCACACAGACTGCGACAATCCAAATCCAGGCGGCACGCGGCGTCATCGGGAGCGGCAGCATAACAACCCGAGCACCTGCTCGGACAATCCTGACCAACGCCTCGCGTCGATAGGCGTTCTGGAGCGAAGCGTCAGCATGGGATGCGCGTGCTCACGGGTCTTTCTGCTGCTTGCGGAACCGCTTCACGAGCGCCAGCCTGGAACGGTACACGAATGGAGGCTCCCCGCCGTTCCTTGCTCGTTTCCGCGAGATCTTTGGTGACTTCCGCGCCGCCTTTCCGCGCACGCTTTGGCCGGCTTAGACTCCGACACGATGAAGATGCACCAGCTCATGTTGCTCGCTGCGCTCACCATAGCGTGTTCGTGTGGTGGCTCGCCGACGAACCGCAATGCCAGCGTCGATCCAGACGCCGGTCCGGGCGGACCGAATGAAGCCGGCTGCGTGGATCCGATCATCGAGCCCCTCGGACCCATCGCGACGAGCCCGTGCGAGTTTTCGCTCGACGGGGCCGCGGCCGGCGCCACCTACGCCATCGACTGCCGCATGGACCTCGACGGTGCGACCGTCACGCTCGCGGACGACGTCACCCTCAGTTTCGACGGCGGCGAGATCGTCGGCGGGACTTTGAGCTTTGCTGGTGGCCGGATCGACGGTCGCCTGCTCAACGACACGCTCACCATCAAGGGTGAGGCCACGCTGATCGATCCCGTCATGGCGTTCTATCCCGAGCGATGGCGGACCATCGTCGAGGGACCGGTGTCCGACGTCGTCGCCACCCAAAATCGCGACGCGTTCGAGGCGGTGCTCAAGCTCGCGCACAAGCTCGCGGCGACCCGGATCGAGATCGGCGCGTTCGACGCGTTCTTCAAGACCGACGGCCCGCTTTCCGAGGGCACCCCCACCAACCTGGCAATCTCGATCCCGGGCGACTTTCAGCTTGCCATGTCCGACAGCACCCACCTCCGGATGCAGCCCCACGGCCACTTCCGCTCCGTGCTGATCGGACTCGAGCTCGTAAACGACGTAACTCTGTCCGGGGGACACCTTCACGGCGAGCGGCTCGAGCACGACTACGACTCGGGCTACGTCGACTCCGACGGTTCGACCGGCCCGACCCACGAGTGGGTCGCGCTCGTCTCGATCAAGTCGTCCCAGCGCGTCGACATAGGCTGCATGACGCTGGAAGACGCCACAGGCGACAACCTGGTTATCTCGGGCGTCCACCACTACAACGACCCGCTCTATGTGCCCGCGAGCGACATCGAGATTCACAACAACCGCTTCTCGGGGGCGCGGCGCACGAACCTGGTCGTGACGAGCGGTGAACGCATCACGTTCGAGCACAACCTCGTCGAGGACGGCGGGGTCGACCTGCCAGGGTCCCCCGGTGTGGCGCCGTCGGCGAACTTCAACATGGAACCGCACCGCGAGCGCGCCCCCGACGGCAAGCTCATCGAGTTCGAGCGCGTCAACGACGTGGTCTTCCGCCACAACATCTTCCGGGTCAACGACCGCGAGGCCAACCCGAAGGCCGGCGACTTGCTGCTCTCGCACGGCAATGGGCCGATCCTTGTCGAGAACAATCGCTTCGAGAACGACAGCGTCTCGTTCACGACCACGGATGGCGTCGAGATCGCGAACAACGTCTTCGACGGCGGTGGCATCGCCGCGGGGGACGCGGAAAACTTCGGCCGAGACGACTTCGTTTTCGGCAACCGCGTTCACCACAACCACGTCAGCGCGCCGGGAGGTCGGGCCCTCCACATCGCGGGCAATGGCGTCGAGGCGTACGACAACATTCTTGAGGGAAACACGGGCATCGATCTCGGGCCCGGTGGCGGGGAAGCGGAAGGCCTTTCGAACGCCGAGATCTGGAATAATGAGATCACCGCGACCCACACCGGGATCCGCACCATCAACACGATGCAAAATGTGGTGATCCGCAACAACCGCATCGCGATGACGGACGATTCGACCTGGTCGGTTGTGCTGGCCAACGAGTGGTCGGGTGATGACGGCGCCGGCTTCGTGTTCGAAGCAAACTCGGTGGTCGTCGCCGACGGTGGGACCTCCAGAGCGCCACCGGCGGCGCTCCTCTTCGCCCACACACTGACGATGGTTGGCAACACCATGGGCGAGGTTCAGATCGGCGGGGGTTCTCGAATCGACTTCCGGAACAACACCGTAGATTCGCGCGTGGATGCGCACGGGGTGAGCTTCGCGAGTGACAGCCCGAACACGGCCATCACCGACAACACGATCCACATCTATCCCAGCAAGACTCCGCTCGAGGTCCACTGCGTCTTCGCGCGTGCCGGCGTCACCCTGTCCGCATCGGTCGTCACGACGCCCAACACGTGCCTCGAAGACTGACAAGAAGCCAGCAGGCACGCCGCGACCGACTGAGTTCGCCCACCGGGTACGCAGCTCGCCTTGAGATCTGTAGCGCGTTGTGTTACGTTTGTTTCATCGTCGCCGACCGGTACTACGGTCGAGTGGAGCGCTATCAAGCGCCCGAATGCTCGACGACAGTCGTGAATGTTCCGCAACACGCGGCGGCGAAATGAATCAGATGGTCACTCCATCCTGATCAGTGTCGAGGAACGTTCTGCGAGTACGTCGCAGAATGCTCGACGTCGTTTCATCTACATTCCAACAAGGAGAATTGCTATCGCACAAACACAAACAAGACCCATTATTGCAGCCTTTCGCAGCTACTCGGACGCATCCAGCGCGGTTACGAAACTCGCAAACGTCGGAGTTCCGATCGAACGGATCAGTCTGATGATGTCGCAACAAGCGCGCGACCTCATTCCTAAAGTCCGATCCGTAGCTCCTGAGGGGGCGCTCGGGGGCGGAAGCGTCGGCGCCCTGGCTGGCGGTCTGATAGCCGTCGCTTCCCTGGCGGTTCCGGGCGGGATTCTTGCCGCCGGTCCGCTTGCAGCTGCGCTTGGTGGTGGGGCCGCGGGCGCCGCAACAGGTGGACTAGTCGGCGCCCTGGTGGGCGCTGGCATCGAAGAGCCGCAAGCGAAGCAGTACGCTCAAGAGATCCTTGAGGACGGCTACGTGATCGTGGTCCACCCATTGACTGACGACATGGCCGAGAGTGCCCGCAACCTGTTCAAAGCCTCGCGCGGCGTGCGACTGCAGCGACCGGGCGACAGCGTTGCTGCCCGGATCGCGAGACCGATCGAGAAAGCAGTCAGTGATGCCATCTGAGGCCCCGTCGCATACGCCAAGGCCGGATTGGAACGCGAGCCGTGCCACCCTCGCACTGGCACAGGCATTCGCGTCGGCCCCGCCCGTGGGCTACCTGCGCGGCAAGACCCAAATGCGCGATTGCCTGCGCGGAACGTTGCCTATCTCCAGCTTGGAAGCCGAAGCCCTCGTGGACCACCTGGAAGCAATCGGTCTAGTGAGGTTTCAAGGTGACCCGGCCCAACCGGAGTCGCGACTGGCGCGCTGGGCCATACGGCAGTAGTTCTCTCAGCGCGCACGCTAGAACCGGACCCAGATTTCGTCATCCACGTAGGTGCCCGTCGGAAGTTTCACGAACTTGCGACGCGTGCCTTCGTGGCTGAAGCGAAAAGCGCGATACAGGGAGTGCGCACGTGGATTGTCAGATCGAACGTAGAGCTCCAAGCGCTCGATGCCACACTGCGCCGCGTGATCCACGAGCGCCTGCATCAGGGCGCGGCCGATGCCGAGAGACTGAAAGTCTGGGTGCACACCGATCCCAAGGTACGCGACATGACGCAGGTATGAAGGACCGAATTGCTTGATTCCAGCTAGCGCGACGATGGTGGGGTCGGGCTCCAGCAATTCCGCAACGATGCTGGTCGTGGCCTCTCCGGCGGAAAACCCGCGGTACAGATCGTCGATGCGGCGCGCTTCTTCCTCTACGCTGCGCGCATCCTGTGGGCCGCCAACCGTGCCTTCACCCGCCCGCAGCAGGGCGGCGTCCAACGCGACCAGGGCGGCCGCATCTGAAACCCTCGCAACCCGCAACTGTGCGGGCCTGCCGTCCTTGGTAGTGAAGTTGACCGTGCCCTCCACGCGCGCACTCTGGCATGCGACGCCGTCTGGCGCCAGACGCCCGAGATCCCTCAGTCGCCCGTGGCTCCTCTGCTAACATCCCCGGCGTGTACCGAGACGAGCGAGGCGCGCTGCAGGCGCGAGTCGAAGCGGCGCTCGATGCGCAGCGAGCTGCGGCGGCAGAGGTGCAAGATCGCCTGGCGGCCGTCGCTGCACTGAATTCGCAGCTCGAAGACAAGGGGCTTGCAGCGACGCGACTTTCCGACATCGAGTGCACACCGGCCCCGGATCCATCGGACATTGCTGCGTCTGGCGTTGGTTTTGGCATGGCGAACCTAGTGACCCGCGCGGGTGAGTTGGAGGCCGACGCCGAACGGTTGCAGCGCGAGGCACAGCGGCTGGGCGACCTCGTGCGTCTGTTGAACGACCGCATCCTGGGGCGAAAGTCTGCAGCGATGCCCCTGGGCGACCCGCCGCGCGCGGTGCCGCGCAGCGCTGCGGTGCTGGAGTTCTTGGGCGGGGTGTGGAGCGTGGTGCGGCTCACGATCTTTTTTCCTCCGGTATGGGCGGCGCCCTTCATCAACCCGGCGCTGGGGTTCCTTTCGCTGGCGCTGCTCTGCGTGGTGGGCGTGTTGCGCGCTCGATCGCGCTACGACATGTGGCGGTTTGGGGTGGTGGCAACCCCAACCGTCGTGGAACGCGACCACACCAACTCGAGCTACAAGAACTGGCCTCTGCGCTACGCCGAAGGTTGGCAAGTAAAGACCGAGAGCTACAGCGGGCATGGACACAAGACGGTGCTCAACTACATGAGCGACGACGGCGACACCCACGCATTCGTCGTCACCGGCATGCCGTATGTCGATGGTGTGGTTCTGTACGACAGCAGGCGCCCGATGCGTGCGCTCGCGGCCGAGGACTTTTTCTACCCGCTGCAGCCGGACCACCGCGGCGAGCTCCAAGCCCAACGCCTTGGTTTCGGCGGAGTATTCCGGACCGTCTTGGCGACGCTGGCACTGCTCTACTTGGCTTCTGCTAGCGTCGGTCTTGCCGGCTGAAACACCGACCACGACCGCTTGCATCGCCGTCAGCCCGGCGAACCAGCGTTGCAGAACGCATGCGAGCCCGCGCTCACATGCGAGCCCACGTTCAGCCCCGTGTCCGCGTCCGCGCCGCTTCGGCGATGTACAGCGCGACGGCAACCCAGATCAGCGCGAAGGTGATCACCTGCTCGCGTCGAAACGGTTCGCCATACAGCAGCACCGCACACGCGAGCTGCAGGCTGGGCGCCAGGTACTGAACCATGCCCAGGGTGGTGTAGCGCAGGCGATGTGCCGCTGCGGCGAAAGCGAGCAGTGGCAGCGCCGTGATCACGCCAGCTCCCGCCAAGAGCGCACGAGTTGCGGCCGGCGCGGTGACCATGTTCGCAAGCGGCGGGTCGAGCAATAGCAAGTACACGATGGCAATCGGTGCCGCCAAGCCGCTTTCGACGGTGAGCCCGACGAGCGGCCCGATGGGCGCACGCTTGCGCACCAAACCGTAGAGAGAGAACGTCGCGGCAAGCACCAGGGACACCCAAGGCAGCGTTCCCTGCGCGATGGTCAAGTACACCACAGCGCAGCCCGCCAGGCCGACCGCAGCGAGTTGCAGCCCCTTCAAGCGCTCCCCAAGAAAGATGCGTGCCAGCACCACGTTCAGGAGTGGATTGATGTAGTAACCAAGGCTCGCTTCCGTGACGCGGTTTTCGCTGACCGCCCAAATGAACAACCCCCAGTTGGTGGCGATCAACGCCGTGGAGAGCAACAACGTCTTGAGCAACGCGCGCTCGATGAGCGTACGGAAAACTTCGCGTAGCCTGCCTTGCACAGCGAGCACACCCGCCGTGAACAGCACCGACCAAATGACCCGGTGCGCCAACACCTCCATCGCCGAAACGCTGGCCAGTTGCTTCCAATAGATCGGGATCAGCCCCCACATGCTGTACGCGACCAGGGCCCAGCCTAGGCCGGCGCGTGCATCGCTCGGGGAATTCACCGCGCGGAATCTACCTCAAGCGGTCGCGCTCGGGGGCGCGCCGCAGCGTGCATCGCGGCAACTGGGAATGAACCTGTGAACGTGGTCCGAGTGGGTGGCAGGGTTTACCAGGTTCCCAGGAGGTGCTGCGATGCGTCCGTCACGCTCGGGCCAAGAAACGCGGCTGCCCTGATCGTCCGCGCGTCGGTGATCGCTATTCTGACGACCCATGGCACACAACCGGTCGTGCATGTCAACGGCACGCCAACTTGACCGAAGTCGCCAAGGGTGCGTACATCAAGTTAGGAGAAGGACCCATGCGCGGCTCACTTTCTGTTTTGGTGCTTGCCCTACCGCTTACGATTTCTTGTGGCGGCGGCGATGAACGTGATTTCAGCAACGCGGGAGGCACGGATGCAGGCGCCACAGGCGGCTCCGGCGCTACAGGCGGCAGCGGAGGCACGGGCGCAAACGCGGGTGCGTCTGGCACGGGTGGGGGCGCCGGCAGCGGTGGAATCGCGGGCTCGGGCGGCACTGCAGGGAGCGGCGGGACCGCAGGCGCAAGCGGCAGTGCGGGCAGTGGTGCGACCGCGGGTTCGGGCGGAGCGGGCGGAGCAACTTGTGGCACCGGCAGGAGTTGCGTGCCAGCAACGCCGGCGGGTTGGAGCGGACCGGTCACGGTTGGCAAGAGCGCAACGGTCGCGCCGGGCTGCCCGGCTTCCACCTTCGGCACCTCTGTCGCCAATCTCAAGGACCAACTCGTGCCCGGCGCCGCAACCTGCACCTGCAACTGCGGTCCGACCACGGTCACGTGCGGCAACGTCACCTATTGGGACTGGACGCAGAATTCGTGCACAGGCGTTGCAACGGAGATCGAAAACATCACGCCCGTCACCGAGTGTCAGCCGACGAACGACGACCAGGACAAACAGATCCGTGTCACCGGGTCTGCCGTGTGCGCTGGCGAATCTGTCGTCAAGGCGATCCCTACCCCGGGATGGCAGTCAGACGTGCGACTTTGCGGTGGTGCAACGGATTCCGGCGGCTGCGGCGTGGGTCAGGCCTGTATCCCGGACGCCCCGAGCGGATTTGCCGGCGTATGCGTGTTCCGCGTCGGGGACCACCCGTGTCCTAGCGGCTATTCTGCCAACCGCACTGTGTACTACGAGGACTTCACTGACACGCGTGACTGCACCAGCTGCAGCTGTGCCCCCAGCGGCTGGAACTGCAGCACAAACCTGACCCGCTATCAAACGTCGAACTGCACTGGGACAACGGGGTCCAACACAGTAGTCAGCACTTCGAATCCGAAATGCAGCAACGGCCTCAACATGAGTTCGTTCACTGTGAGTGCCGTCACGAAAACCGCGGGCACCTGCGGGGTAGCGACCAATACCAACTTGACGGGCACCACCACACCGACGAAACCCCAGACCGTCTGCTGCCGCTAGGCGGGGCGCAGGCTTCGGTGTCACCGGGTAGGGCCGTGGGCTCCTCGAACTCCCTTGCGCTCTTCGTTTCTGGCTTGGGCAACGGCTCGCCAGTAGTCGAGGTAGCGACGTTCGGCAACACCACCAGCTGTGCTCGAAATCAGACCGATCAAGTTTTCTGCTGGGGCGCCAACACCTCTGGCCAGGTTGGCAACGGGGCGGCAGGCAACCCCGTGCCCGCGCCCGCGCAAGTGGCAGGGTTTCCCTAAGGCGCGCCGCGCTTCCGCACTTCAGTCAGGACTCGGCACGCGCTACGCTCGCCCGGTGACGACTCGGGTGGGCTGAAATGGCGTTCGTATGCATCGAGTGCGGTCGCTCTTTTGCAGCTGCCGGCTACTGCACCGAGGACGGCGGGCGTCTATCCGACAACGCGTTTTTTCCGTTGGCGGGTCAGATGCTGGGCAGCTATCGCATCGCGCGCCTGCTCGGTCAGGGAGGCATGGGCGAGGTCTACCTAGGCGTGCAGCCGGAGATCGGCAGTCGCGTCGCGATCAAACTGCTGACGGCGGACGCCGCGCGCGCGCCGAGCATCGTCGAGCGCTTCTTCGCCGAGGCACGCGCGGTCAACGTGATCCGCCACGAAGGCATCGTCAGCATCCTGGATCTCGCGCGGCTTCCCGACGGACGCCCATACATCGTGATGGAGTACTTGGACGGTGCGCCGCTTTCCAAGGTATTCGAGGAGCACCGTCCGGTGCCTCTCGGCGCATTGGTGCAGATGTTGGTCTGGGTCTTGGGCGCGCTGGGAGCAGCGCATGCGCTGGGCATCACCCACCGCGACCTGAAGCCCGACAACATCTTCGTGACTTCCCTGGGTCGGCTCAAGCTGCTCGACTTCGGCATTGCAAAGCTCAAGCCTGATCAGGGTGGAGTCAGTGACGCCACACGCACCGGGGCGCTGCTGGGCACGCCGTTCTATATGTCTCCGGAGCAGGCCCGCGGCATGCCCGTCGACCATCGCTCGGATTTGTACTCGCTGGGCGTCATCCTGTTCGAAGGGCTCACCGGGCAGCGCCCATTTCAAGCAGACAGCCTGTTCGAATTGTTGCGCCAGCAGATCGAAGCGCCGCCGCAGCCTCCGCGGACACTACGCGCAGATGTGCCCGCTGCGCTCGAAACTGTTGTGCTGCGCGCGCTGGAAAAAGATCCCGCGGGCCGTTTTCAAAGTGCGGAGGAAATGGCAAACGCCCTGCAACAACTCACGCCCTTCTTGCCCCGGGAAAGCTTCGTCACCCTCACCGGTCGCCGCTCCCCCCACGCGCTGATCCCGAATACGCCGCTGTTCGTGACAACCGGTTCCGCGGGCTACAGCGCGACGGTCACCGAACCGCGAACGGTGGCGCCGGAACCCGCGCAGGTTCGCGGCGGCATGCCCTGGTTCGTTGGAGTTTTCGCGGTGCTACTGACCGCGTTCGTGGTCGGGGGAATTGGCCTCGCCGCCTTCTTCGCGTTCGGCGATCGGGATACGATCACGATCGTGAACACTCCGCAGCGCACCGCGTCCGGGGCCTCGACGGACGGCGATCCGTCGACCAAGCCAAGCACCGGCAGCGGTGTGCTGGACCTGAGCCGATTCGACGTCACGGCCTACTTGCCCACCGCAACGAAGCTGGCGCGCGAAAAGATGAGCGATGCCGAACTGACCAACATCACGGTCGAGGCGCCGCGTTCGGACGGGCTGGTGAACTTGGGAGACGAGGACGCCAGCTCCACCGTCGTGTATTCGTTTCGCTCGGCGAGCGCCTCTGCGTCGCCCGCCGGGGCCTGCTTGGTCTGGGTCAGCATGGCAGAGAACGGACCAACGGTGTCGGTCCCGCCCATGGGTAGCTGCATGATGGGCACTGTGCGCCCCCCGCGCTGCTCCATCAAGCAGGTGCTGGACCGCACAGGAACGAGCGGTGCAGGTACCACACTGGTGTACGGATCCGGCGGGTGGTCCGTGGTCGTCGAGGACCAAGACATGCCCAAGTTGGTATCCGACGACTGCTAGCGGACGCTGCGACTAGCGAGCTGCGTTCAGGGAGAAGTCCGCATGGTCGCCCGCGGCAACGGACTTGGTTCCGTCCGCGGCTGCGGCTGCGCCATCGAGGACGCCGCTGAGGGCGCCGGCACGTATCAAGATTGCGCCGATTTTCTTTTAGCATGGCGCAATCTTGCACTCGGGCGCGCGGCTGCAGCGTTCTAGCCATGGAATCGGCTAAGCGGTCTCGTCTTGTTACTTGACGGGTGTCACGGCGGCGCCAGAGTCGTGCCATGAAGAAATCGACGTCCCTGGTTTGGTTCGCAGCTCTGCTGGTTCCCATCGCTATGGCCGTTGCATGCGGCAGTGATGACTCGAACGCCGACAATCCGAGCACGGGTGGCACCGGTGGAGCGACGGGCGGCGCTTCGAGCGGTGGGGCGTCCGGCAGCGGCGGGACGACCGGCGGCACCGCGGGCACAGACGCGGCGTCGGGCGGCAGTGGCGGTAGCGTGGATGCCAGTGCAGACGCACCGTCGGATGCACCTGGAGACGTACAGCCTGACGCCGATCCAGCTTGCGCGACGATCCCAAAGAGCCAGACCGTGATGGCACATCTTCGCATCACGGCCGACAACGAGTGCGAGGTTTGGGTTAACGGCACTAGCGTCGGCACCACCAACAACTGGGGGACGGCAGTGTCCATCGACGTCTCGCTCTACGTACACCCCAGCATCAAGAACGTGATCGCGGTCAAGGGCACGAACACCTCCAGCCAAGCGGGCAACGACCGTGGCATCATCGGCGAGCTGACAATCCTGGAGAACGACGCACCCTCGGCGTTAATTCTCACGGACGCCAGCTGGCGAACGTCCAAGACCGAGGTCACCGGCTGGGACGGCGTGAGCTTCGACGACTCGAGCTGGACCGCTGCCACGGAGATTGCCAATCACGGCGATCTGCCCTGGGGCGCCGTCATGACGACCACGGGCGCGAAGTGGATTTGGTCCGGCCCGGTGCCAGCGGACACCGCGAACAAGCCGAACCTGGAGTCGGCCTACGCACGGCGTGTCTTCTACTTCTCGACCACGGGTGCGGGCACCACCGACGCGCCCGGCTGTCCCTAGTACGGCGCCGTGCTCGGAGCGCTTCACCAGGTCATGCGCAAGAGCAGCCGGCCTGGTCGACTCGACGGCGGGCGTCTTTGACCTGCGTGCATGCGCAAACGCACTTGTCGTACTTGGCCACCGCCACCGCGCCGCCGATTCAGTTTTGGGTGTTGGCCCGACAGCTCGGTCCGGTCTCGAGACCCACGCCTAGTTGGCGCTCGTCGCCACCAAGATCCGTGCGTAGCGACGGTTCTGCTTCTGGGTGAGGTTGCCGCCACCGCCCCAGGTATCAGGCAGCTGGAAGCCAGTGACCGGTGCGAAGCTCCGGCCTGTGTGCGAACCGCGCGGCGCACCGTTCTTCCACCACCTAACCGTGCCGGTGGACGCGGTCATCTGGTACTCCCACATGTCCCACTTTCCATCGGTGATGGGGGTGAGCCGTTGCTTGTCGCAAGGTGGCGAATTGCCAGACAAAGCGGCGTTCGCTTGGTTGGCTTCGAGATACTGGCACCCGGTCGCGCTCTTCAGATATTCCACGGATTCGTTGCCATAGGTGTATTCGGTCAGGTGCTTGTGGAGACCGGCGGTAGTATTCCAGTAGATCACCTTTTCCGAAGTGCCATTCGCCTGCCATCCCGCCGAATACTTGGTCCACATCGCCACGTAGACGGTGTCCCGCGCGCCCTTCAAGCTGTAGTCGATCGCGCAGGGTCCCGTCCCTGAATGACCCGAGTCGAAGACTGACTCCCACACCGTCGCGCCCGCCGGCGATGTAGCGTCTGCAACGATGTGGCATTCGTCTCCTGGCAGCGTTTGCCAATCCGTGATCGCGAGACCCGATCCATTCAGGTTCGAAACCTCGCCTCCCGAGTGCGTGCCCGTAAAGGAGTAGTCGAGCACTACGCTGAGTCCCGACGGCATGTTGGGCGCGAAACCGTTCCCACCGCCTGCGCCCGTGCCTCCGGTCGCAGCGCCACCTGTGCCGCTGCCACCCGTGCCTGCACCGCCTGTGCCCGTACCGCCAGTCCCGGCGCCGCCCGTGCTTGATGCGCCAGCGCCACCCGTACCGGCGCCGCCGGCGCCGCCCGCGCCACCCGCGCCACCCGTGAACGACGCACCCGCGCCGGCAGCACCCGCGCTCGAGCCACCGCTGCCACCGCTCGCGGGCGCTCCTCCAGTCGACGTGCCCGACGTCGAGTCGTCTTCACCACATCCCACCAAGATCGCCGCACACACGACCGCAGGCGACACCCAAGCTCCACCTAAAGCACGCACCTTCATCAAACCAGTGTACCCCGACGGCCGATGTTACCAAAGCGCGCTGCGTTTCGGCGCTGCGGATGACCGAACCGAACTCGATCGCACAGCGCACTGAATCAGGATTTCGACGGCGGGCCGGCCGGCTCACGGCCAACCCAGGCGGCATCCAACGAAGTCCGCCCAGCGCCAGCAATGAGCGTGACGAGTGCGGCGACGGCGTAAGCAAGCGCGAACTCTTTCTTGATGAACGGGTCCGCCGCGTGCACGTGAAACGCCGCTACCAGCATCGTCACAAGGACCATCGCACTCGCTGGCCGCGTGAATAGACCCAGCACCATGAGCAGCCCGCCGAGCAATTCACTCAACGCTGCCGCGGGTCCCAGCAGACCAGGAAGCGGCATGCCCATGGCTCCAACCTTCTCGGTGAATCCAGACAGGTCCGTCACCTTCGCAAGGCCATGCCCAAACGCGAGCACCGCGCCAAACCAAACCCGCAACACCAACAGCCCGAGTTCGGTGGTGCGCGGCGTCGCCAAAGCCAAACGTGTAGCAAGTTTCACTTGGGCAGTGTGGGTCCATCATCGGGTCGTGGCAAGGAGGCGGGCAATCAGCGATGTAGTGACTGACGGTGACTGGCGTGAACTGGGACGCTGAGGCTTGCGCCTCTGTGACGCTTGCGCACGCTTGAACCTACGTTTACGCCCACGCCAACGCTTTCGCTCACGCCTACGAGGACGCATACGCAAGAACGTTGGCACGCAGGGCCGGCCCGCAGGTTACGGCGTGCACACGTCGCGTTGGCAAACACCGTTGATGCAATCGCTGCCGAAGCATGGGTCGTCTTGCTGCGCGCGGCATGCCTCGCCGGGGAGCTTCGACAGCGCACACGTTCCTTTGAATTGGCCCTCTGGGATCTCGCAATAGTTAGAAAGCTGGCAGTCGCCAAAGCCTTTGCCGTCGCACTCGCTTCCAGGAACCGCGTCGGAAGTGTCGATCACGCACTTCCCGCCGCTACAGGCCAGCCCGTACTGACAGTCGTCGTCTTCGCCGCAAGGATCGCCCACCGCGTGCGGCTGGGTGCAGACTCCGTTTTCGCACTTCAAGAACAGCGCGCACTGGTCCGTGCCGCTACAGGCCTCGCCAGGTTCGACCAAGCGAACACAGGTCTTGTTCGAACAAAAGGCACCCTCGACACATGTCGTCGCGTTGCCAGCTGTGCAAGCCGAGCCAACCGGGAGCGTCTTTTGCTGGGTGACGCAGACGCCACAGCCGGCTGTGCAGTACCCGCCGGCGCACTGAGCGTCGTCTTCACACTTCTCGCCGTCTGCCAGCGAGCCCTGCCAGCCGCGACATTCCGGTGGTGCGACTGGGATGGCGTTGAAGTTGCTGCACGCCGCTGTTGCGTAGAGCTTTGCGCACGCCCGTATCTCGTCATCCGTTTTGAGCACACCGGGCAGCGACGAGTCGTAGTCCAGGAAGTTGAGTTGGAACTCCGCGCAGCGGTCCAGGGTTCCATACAGTCGCGTGATGGACACGGGGCTACACTCGTTGATGCGAAGGCACGCGGCTTGCGCCAACTCCTCGTTCGCCGTGCTGGCGGGCTTGCTGAAGCCGCCTTGGGCTCCGCCGACGCCTGAAAGATCTTGTCCCCCTGGATCCTCCGACGAGCAGGCGACCAGGGCGAAGGCACCTAGCGCGACCACTAATACGATTGAGCGAAGCATGCGCTGTTGTACGCTGGTGTCGCACCCGTGCCTTCCCGGAACGCGGGCGTTTTTCCGCTTGGGACGAACGATGACGCCTGCGCTTACGCTTACGCTTACGCCTGCGGTGCCGGGATGCAACGAGCGACGAAAGACACGAGACCCCGGCGAACGAAGCGATAGAGCAGCGCAGAGTATAGCCGGATTCTCGACCCCAGCAGCGGGAAGCGAGGCTGTCCGGCCGCGACGGACTCGTGGGGATCTGGCGCCAAGACTGCTCGAAGCCCGTCAGCAGTAGCAGCCGAATTCCCCGGAACCGCAATTCACGCAACTGTTGCTCGAGCAACGCTGGCAGCTGCCGCAGTGGGAGTCCGTCGTGCAATCGACGCTTACGCATTTTCCGCTCCGGCAGGCTTTCTGCGAAGCGCAGTCGCTGTTGGAGTCGCACTTGGCACCGCTGCTGCCGGTGCCGGACGTGGCCTTCGCACACTCCGCTGCGACGTTGCACTCCTGTGGCTGGCAGCGACACACCTGTTGGTAGATGTCGAACTCTGTGCCACAGGGTCTTTGGCAGCGAGGCTGCGATTGCGCGGCCAGTGCTACGTCGCAGGAGAGACCGGCGCGACAGTTGATATAGTCTGTATATGCCCTTTCGCAGCTGTCGGCGACTGGGGTGTCGCGGTCCTTGGTGATGGCTGTGGTCGAGTCGCAGTCGAGGATACATCGCTCCATCAGCGTCAAGGTTGGGTAGGCGGTATCGTACGCTGAGTCGTCGTACAGGCACGAAAGCGCGGAGCAATACCGGTTGCACGCATCCGCGGTCGTCGCGCTGCCGCCGGCGTCGGTGTTGCTAGCCGCATCACCGCCATCAGAAGTCGCCGCCGTGCCGGTGGCGCTATTGCTCGCACAGCCACAGAGCGCTGACAGGAGCAGCGCAACCGTCACCCCACTTCGTCCCATGGTTTCAGGGTAGCGACCGACCCGACCCGCCTCCATGGTCAATTCGCTAGTGGTTGGCCGCGGGAGTCCGGGCAAGTCGTCCAGGTGAGTGTCGGCTATGTGCAAGCGGTATTGGTGCAGCACTTGTTTTGGCCGTAGCTGCACTGTCCGAGCTGCCGCTGCACGCAGCGAGCAGCAGTAGACTCAGACACATCGTGGTACTGCTTCGTCGAATCATGGTGTGATTCTCACGGGTTCGGCGCGACGGCCAAATAGGCAATTGTATGTCGCTCTCACCGCGCTGCGGCGACCGCGGACATAGTCAATTTGTGCCTTGCCGGCGCAGCTGTGGCTGGGTCGGGGCGCGCGAAAGTGCAGCCGGACCCGTTGCTGTCCGGTTTCTCTCGCTGTCATGCTATTTTTGCGCAGTGTTGAAGAGCGCGCAGATCACCCCGTTCGAGTTCGGCGGCCGAAAGATGGCAGTGATCTCCTTCGACGTCGCCGCCGAGGCGACGCACGCCGTGCTCACCGAGGTCGAGCGCGCGGTGCTCGAGTCGGTGCTGCGGGGCATGTCCAACACAGCCATCGCGCGAGAGCGCGGCGTGGCCTACCGCACGGTGGCCAACCAGCTCGCCAGCATCTACAAGAAGTTCGGCGTCTGTTCGCGAAGCGAACTCCTAGTGCACTGTGTGACACGATTGGAAGGCCACCGAGACCGTCCATGACCGGACGCGAAGCGGACATTCTGGATGTAATTGAGGCGGCGTACGCCGTCGACCGCGGCCGCGACGCTTGGCTGCAAGCCATCGCTGAGGCGGCCCGACCCGTCCTCGACTGCGGCCTTGGCACGGTGGCGTACACGACCGACCTGCGCCAGCCGGGAAGACCCGTTTCGAGCCGGCCGTACACCGCGAGCGACGTCTTCGGGCAGGAGCACGGCGAGTTCTTCTTGAGCGATGACGTGGTGGACCCGGAGCTCCGCGAAATGATGCATTTCAGCTCCCCCGTAGTCGCGACAGGGAGCGAACTCGCCGGCGACCGGTGGAACGACACCGTGGCAGTTGCGGCCCCGCACGGCTTGATGGACTTCCTCGGCATCAACCATTTGGACCCGAGTGGATTCTGTCTGACGCTCGGGGCCCCACTGTCGGAGCTACGCCAAGCCACGAGCGAGGAGCGCGAGTGTTGGAGTCGGATTGCGTGCCACCTCGGAGCGGGTCTGCGTTTGCGCGACGAGCTGGAGCGGGAGGCACAGGCTGGTCAGGCACCTTTGAGTCGCGCGGAGGCCGTGGTCGACGCGGACTACTCGGTAGTCGAGGCGCGCGGCGCGGCCCGCGACGCCGGATGCCTCGAGGAGCTCCGCGCCGCTGCCAAAGCCATCGATCGCGCGCGAAGGGATCGACGCCGGCGCCCGGCGGAAGCCATAGAGCTGTGGTTAGGGCTGGTCTCGGGCCGGTGGTCGGTGATCGATCACTTCGATACCGACGGTAAGCGCTTCTTCATCGCGCAAGAGAACCAGCCCCGAACCGCCGCGCTGACGCCGTTGACCCTGCGCGAGCGTCAGATCGCGTTCTACGCGGGTCGTGGCTACTCCAACAAGTTGATCGCCTACAACCTCGGGATTCCCGTGGGCTCCGTAGCTGCCGGCATCCGGTCGGTGCTGCGCAAAGTCGGACTGGCGTCGCGCGCGGACCTAATGCGCCTCCTGGCGGTGTTGCGTGCTACGGAGCCAGGTCTGTGACCGGATCATCCGAGCAGCCGGGCTCGCCAGGCGGTTCGCCACGGCTCGGGGCCTGTATGATACCGACAGAGCGTCCCTGGCACGCCACCAGCTGACGCCATTGCGTGGGCCACCCAGCGCACGCAACCGCCTGCGTTTATCGCTCGTGATTGCTGCACGCATCGCGCATGACGAGCGCATGGGTCGGTCTAGGCGCTCGCGGCGTGCGTTGACAGTATGACGCAGTGCTCGCTAGGTTCCTTTGATGGGTCACTGGCTATTCGGTGTGTGTGTCTTAGCCGTCGCTGGCCTGGTGACGGCTTGCACGAGTGATGACGCAGGGGGTGGGCCCGTCGCCGGGAGCGGTGGCTCGGGCGCGACGGCCGGCGCTTCCGGATCTGCGGGCACGGCGGGAGCGGGCGGCAACGCAGCAGCGGGCGGCAACGCCGGTTCAGGGGGAGCAGGCGGCGTTGCTGGTAGTGGGGGCGCCGCGGGTGCGTCGGGCAGCGCGGGGACAGGCGGAGGCAGCTTTCCTGCGAACAACCCGGGCGCTTGGGGTCACCTGCATCCGTCGTGCCCGAGCCTGAGCACGTTCACGACGTGTCCGTCCTCGGTCTCTGCGGGCCAGACCGTGCAGAACTGCACCGGCGGCGACATCACCTTGAACGGGTCGAACATCACGCTGAGCTGCGTCAACCTTTCCACTACTGGCGCGCGAGGTGTTTTCTGCAACGGGACATGCCAAAACGTCGTAATTACGAAGTCCACGTTCACAGGGGCCGGTCCGACGACCGACACGAGCTACTTCAATCTATTCTGGGCGGTGGGAAGTTCAACGCCAGCAACGCCGCGATCGAGCCGGGGTTCGCCTTCGTGGCCCGGGAGAACATTTTCCGAGATCCGCAGTGGGCGCCTTCCGCACATTCCGAACACGTTGCGCTGGTCGAGTCGACCAACGGTGCCTTGTTCGAGAAAAACGTGTTCGATTGCGATACAAACTTCAACGGAGGGAACCCGTGTAACACCGCGCACATGCTCGGGCAGCCAGCCAACGGGGCCACGATCCAGAACATCACGATCCAAGGGAATCGCTTCATCGGCGACAAGGCCAGCACCAACGGCTACGAGTTTACCTTCGACAACCATCCGCCCGACGGTTGTGTGCAGCCTGTTCAGTTCCGGGACAACCTAATCGAGCAGTACACGACCATCGGTATCTTCAACACTGGCAGCTGCGGGAACCTCAGCAGCCGCCCCGGCTCCAGTTGCTCTGGGAACACCGTGAACGGGTCGCCGCTGGGCTGCTAGCGTCCTGAAGGTGCTGGCGCGCGGCGTTGGACAGACGGGTCCGCTGCAGCGGGCGATCTACTTCTTGATTGTTGGGCAGCCGACAACAGTGCTGACTTTCGCGCCAGGATCCGCGACGAGCGCGGAACATGCCGCGCCGAGGAGCTCCCATTCACCCGGACCCGAATAGTCCCAACAGCCCGAGAGAGTGCAACTATCGGTTGGGACAGATCGTCGCGGCACCGTTACTGGGGCTTGCCCGGTACCGTCGAAGCTTACGTTGAGCTGATTTTGGTCGAGCACCCCACCGTCAGGACCTTTCGGCAAGAGGAACTTACAATCGAGGGCTCGCTGCTGGGCTTCAGCGAGGGTGGTAGCGAGCGCTGCCGCGCTGAAACCGCCTTGGGTCATGTCGAAGTGACAGGCCGACGCGGGGTCGCCGCCGCTCTTGGTGAACGTGCACTCGCAGCCTGGCGCGACCATATCCGGCGAGCCGGCACATGCATAAGCGCTCAGGGCGAGTCGCATATGATAGGGCGCCGTGCCCGACTGGCCCGTGCTGTCAGAGCCGGGAACACCAACGAAGAAGCTACGAATTTTCTTGGTCGACGAAGTGAACGACTTGGTCACCAACTGCGTCACGGAGTCCGGCTGCTCCCAGTCCGGGCAGCCAATAGCATCATTGTAGGCAGGACGCGTGGGAGCGGACACTGATGTACAAGAAAAACCACCGTCCGTGACGAACACAACCGCCCGCTGCGCGGCTGAGTATGCCTCGAGCGCTTTGTATGCGGCAGCCAGGGCATCGTAACCTGGGCTCGCGTCGCCCGCCGCAGTGACCGGTTGGTTGCTGCTGAGCCAGGTGTTGATTTGGGCTCGCGGTCCTGTGCTCGACGACGTGCCCGAATCTTGGATCGGTACGTCGAGGGAGGCAGGGAGGCCGCACTGCACCGTGGACACGATGTGACTAATACACGTTGGCGCCGGGACGGCGGTGACCGACGGATAGGTCAACAAACCAATGCCCACGTTGTCGAACGCTGGGCTGCTCAGCGCTTGCTGGATCGCCGAACCGGCCGCCGCCCACTTGGAGGCCATGCTCATGCTCAAGCTGCGATCGAGCACAAAGAGCACGGCGGTGGCGGGGGGGCGGGCGATCTCATCCGCGGTGGCACCGGCACCGCCGCCTCCCCCGCTGCCGCCAGGGCCA
>CALMUT010000364.1 GCA_937872925.1 uncultured Myxococcales bacterium
GAAGGCGGCGAGCACGGCTTCGATCATGGCGCCCACCTCGGCGAGCGGCGTCTCTTCGCCGGGCGCACGCAGCGCGCCCAGCACCACCGGCTCGACCAAGGCGAGCGAGTCATATTGCCGCGGCCGGCGGCGCGCGAGCTCGAGGGCCAGCCACGCGCCCATCGAGTGGCCGACGAGCGCCAGCGGCGCCCCGGCCGCGTCCGCAACCGTTTCGAGCAGCGCGAGCTCGGCGGAAATCTCGGCGGGACGGGCCCCTTGGCCGGGCGCGGGTGCTGGGGGTGCCCGGGCGGTGGGGGGGTTTGGGAGGGGTTTCCCAAAACCGCCGCCCCCGGCGGGCGGGGGTGCCGCCCGGATAAACCCTGCCGCAACGGCGCCTGCCGTAACTAGCGCAGCATCTGACGCGCTTGGCGGTTACCCAGTGCGCTCACGGATCGTGAGCCTACTTCGACTTGCCCAGCAGGCTGAGTTTCATCTCTTGCATGCGGGCGCGAAAGACTCCTCCGGCCACTGCGGGATCTGCTGCGAGGATGCGCTCTGCTTGTGGGCGATCCACGGCGCGGAAGATCACGATACCGACTTGCGGCGGTTCCAGACTCGGGCCAGCCAAGACGAGAATGCCCTCGTCGCGTAGGCGCTTCAGGTAGGCAAAGTGTTCGGACACCGTCGCCTCTTCGGCTTGCGTCGGCGCACTCACCATTTCCGCACGCACCGGCTCCAGAAAGATCACCCAAGCGCGCAGCTCTGGGGTTTTCGGTGCATCTTCCACAGCAACTCCCTTCTTCGCTACGTCCGGCTCTTTGACAACGGGCTGCGTCGGCAAGCGAGGCTCGGCACCGCTCACACTCTCACGGCCCAATTGCGCGAGTACGGGAAGGACTTCTTCCACATGCAACGCCGGGTCCACTTCCGGGAAAATGCGCCGGATCATGCCGCTTGCGTCGATCACGAACGTCGTGCGCGCTGCGTAGCCTTGGGGTGACTTCGGGACACCGTATGCCTCGAGGATGCGCCCAGACGGATCCGAGAGCAGGGGAAAAGGCAGTGCGTGTTTCTGTTTGAAGGCAGCGTGGGACGCCACGGAGTCCACGGAAACCCCCACCACCGCAGCTCCAGCGGCGCCGAGGCGATCCCAAGCATCACGGAAGGCGCACGCTTCCTTGGTGCACCCCGGCGTGCCGTCTTTCGGATAGAAATAGAGAACTAGGGGCCGCCCGCGGAACTCACTCAAAGACCGCATGCGGCCCGTTTCGTCGGGCGCGCTGAAATCAGGTGCCGAGCTCACATCTGTGAGCGGTGGCCCAACCGTCGGCGCCGCGGGACCGCCGCAGCCGGTTGTTAGCAGCACGAAGCACAGAAGTTGGAACAGGGCCCGCGGGATCCCAAACATCGCGTCTCCGTCGTACTCCGCGATTCCGCTCTGGGCAAGGCTGGCCGCCTACTCGAGGTAAAAGATAGTGAACGCGTCGCCGCCGTCTTCCCGCGTAGCGGGCTCGCTACGTACCACCGGGCCAACGCTTGGCAAATGCTCCCGCACTGCCGCCTTCATTGCGCCGGTACCGTGCCCGTGAAGCACGAAACCAGCCCGCTCGCCGCGTCTCAACAGCGTGTCCACGAAACGTTCGACTTGCTCCAGACCGTCTTCGACCCGGACGCCGCGCAGGTCAAGGGTGTTGGCTTCCACACGCACAGCGATGAAGCCGTCAATCGTCTGCGCCGGGCCCTTGCGCTTCGACGCTTTCTTGGTCGTGGGTTTGGGCAGAGCGCTGCTGCCGAGTGGTACGAGCTCCGATTCGTTGGCCCACAACTTCAGCGTGCCGGCGAGTACTTGGACCTCACCAGAGGCCTTGCGCTCAAGAACCTCGACGTCGACGCCCAGTCGCGTCAAGTGTGCGCGAGCACCCGGCTGCATCTTCTGGTCCGAAGCGGGTGCTTCCGGTCGCTCTTTCGACAGCCGCGCCAACTTGCCGCCGATGGCGACAGGATGCGCCGCCTTGTCCAACGCACGTTCCACCCCTTTGACAGACGCCTTTGTGGCCAGCGAGGGCGACTTGAGCTGCTCCATCACGCGGCGCAGTTCCGAGCGCGCGTTGCGCACTTCCAGGGCAAGCGCGGCGCCGTCGCGCATCAGACGTCGGCGTTCCTGGTCGCGCACAGTTTGGCGCTCGTCCTCCATTTCCTGACGCAGCTCCCGCTGGCGCCACAGCTCCTCGGAGAGGGCGCGTTCGCGCTCTGCTGCTGAATTCAGCGCCACGGACAGCTCACGGAGCACCGTCTCGCGCCTCAACGCATGCTCCGGAACCAGGGCCTCCGCACGCGCCACGATTTCCGCGGCAATGCCAAAGCGCGGAGCCACTAGGAGCGCACTCGAGGGTCCTGGAACGCCCAGGTCCAGACGAAACGTCGGCGCAAAGGTCTGCACTTGCAGCCCCACGGACGCGTTGCGAAAGCGCATGTCCTCCGCGGCGTGTTCCTTCAGTCTTTCGTAGTGGGTCGTCACGCCCACGGCCGCGCCGCGTTGCACCAATGCTTCCACGATCGCCACGGCCAGGGCGGCGCCTTCCTCCGGGTCCGTGCCAATGCACACCTCGTCCAGAAGCACGAGGGATCCCCTCCCCGCGAGTTCCAAGAACTTCGACAACGTCGAAAGGTGCGCACTGAAGGTGGATAGGTTCATGCTCAGCGACTGATCGTCCGCCATGTCCGTCAGCACATCCGCGAAGAAGCCCACCTGACTGCGAGGATCTGCGGGCACCGGTACTCCGGCGCGCACCATCCATGCCGCAAGTCCCAAGCACTTGAGCGCCACGGTCTTGCCACCGGCATTCGGTCCCGAGATCACGAGCGCCTGCTCGCTTTCGAGCACGATGTCGTTCTGCACCACTTCCACGCCTTGAACGAGCAGCAGCGGATGGCGCATTGCGATCAAGTTCAGGGCGTGGCTCTGAAGAGGAGCCAGCGCCACCGCATTGGCCTGCCGCGCCCAGGACGTGAGCGCATGGCATACATCCGCGGACACCGCGGCTTCGTGTGCGGCGTGTAGCTCGTCGGCCTGGTCTGCGACTTGATCCGAGAGCTGGCGCAACACCCGTTCGCGTTCACGTTCGACCTCGGCCAACGCATAGTGCAAACGGTTGGCAAGGTCGCTGACCTCAGCGGGTTCGACAAAGAGCGTGGCCCCAGACGCGCTGGAGCCGAGCACCATGCCGGGTACGCTTTTCGCTGCATCCGAACGCACCGGCAACACCGGACGGCCCTCGCGCTCTGTGGAGTATTGCTGACTGAGGTAGTCCGCGTAGCGGGCCACCAGACGGCGTAACTGGTTCGACAGTTGGCCTCGGTATTCTTGCGCGGCGCGACGGGCGCGCGCCAATACCTGGGAGGCAGCGTCTGCGACGTCTCCGTCGTCCGTGAGGCACTGGGCCAGCACGTCATGGACAGCATCCAACGACGCCTCGCTGCGCAGTGACGCCGCCAGCTCTTCGTGCTCCCGCGAGAGGCCGGCGGCGTAGCGCCGGAGCACATGGGCGTGGGCCAGGACGTCTCGTACGGCGCACAGTTCCTCACCGCTGAGCGCTCCCCGGATCCTGGCGCGGGCGATCACACCGGCGAGCTCCGTCAGGCGAACCGCGGGCACTGAACGGTCGTCCTCGGCGAGGCACAGCGCGCTGCGACAACGCTGGAATGCCTGGGTCGCCTCTCTCAGCCCCTGATGCGGCCTCAGGGCGCGCAGGCGTCCTGCCGCAACGCTGCCCAGGGCATGTCCCGCGACGTGGTCCATGAGCCGCGGCCACTCTAAGTCGCGTTCGGCCCGGCCATGCAGGGCCTCCCGCTGTCCGTCGGTCAACATGACCCGCCCCGTATGCCACGAGCCCCGCGCCAGAGCACGCGTTCAAGCCCGGTCCGTGCGGGAAGCGTGGCCCGTCGACGCACAGTTCCCCGACCCAAAAGCCCCAGTTTCCATCAGCACCCTTGACTTGGCGACGGCAAGCTTGATCATCCGACCTACTTGCGGGGGCGAAGGAGCACGAGATTGATACGCCCGCACCCCACTATCAGCGCTGCCTGGGAACTCTCCGGAGACGGGAGCTTCACCGGACCCTGGGTTGGGGTGATCGGCGCGCTGCATGGCAACGAAGTCGCGGGGCTCGAGGTCATTGAGAGCATCAAGACGGACGCTGACGGGTTTGCCAAGCGCCTGAAGCGCGGCACCGTCGTCTTAGTCCACGGCAATCCCAAAGCCACCGAAGAGGGGCGCCGATATTCCAAAGGCGGCACGGACATCAATCGACTCTTCGCCTACCAGTGGATTGAAGAGCTAGCGCCAGAAGCCTGGGCCTACGAACACCACCGGGCCCTCGAACTGCGCCCGCTGATGACCGGTCTGGACGCGATGGTCGACCTGCATTCCGCGAGTCAACCGACGGTGCCCTTCGCCATCTGCGACGGCCGACCCGAGGGCATTGCCCTATCCCAGAAGACCGGCTGCAAAGTCACCTTCGGCTGGGACGGCCCGGGAATGTTGATGGAGCACGTGAGCATTGGGGCGCTGGTCGCCAAAGGCCGACCCGCCATTAGCGTCGAGTGCGGACAACACAAAGGGGCGGACACGGCGAAGGTGGCGCATGACGTGCTCACGCGGTTTTTGGGAGGCTTAGGGCTTTCCGACCACGCAACGGCGGAAACGGCAGCGGAAAGCTATGAGCTGTTCGGACGGCTAGTGAAACCGACCTTGCACTTCGAGCTGGAACGGGACTTTGCGAGTTTTGACCGCCTGTTGGCAGGGAGTGTTCTGGGGCACGGCGACGGGGTCACGGTTAGCGTGGATCGGGACGCCTTTCTGCTGCTGCCCACACCCAAGGCCGTGCGTGGAGAAGACATCGTGTACCTCGCGCACGAGGTCAGCTGACGGCGCACAAGTAGGAGAGTGTAAGCCCTGCGTCGCCTCGCTAAGAGGCATGCTTTCTCCTGGTGTGTCCGGCCAGACGCCATGCGATACTCGCCTCATGCGCGCTTGGGCTATTCATCTTGCAACGTTCTTCGGTGGTCTTGGCTTGTTCATGAGCGCGTGCTCTGGGGGCGATAGCGGCGGAGGCGTCGCTGGGGGAGGCGCAGTCGGCAGCGGCGCAACTGCGGGCAACGCTGGACAAGGCGGCAACGCAGGCAGTGCCGCCGGCGGTGGCACGGGTGGTGGCAGTGCAGCGACGGGTGGCAACGCCGCCAGTGGTGGCAACGCCGGCAGTGGAACCGGCGCGGCCCCCGCGGACGCGGGCATTCCGGATGTCGCGTTCGTCTACGATCCACCCGAGGCTGGAACGCCCGAAGCATGTGCGTCCGTGACGGCGACGGCCTCGAAGCCGCCCGTAGACATCATCTGGATCATTGATCAGTCGTGCTCGATGGCGGGCGAAATCGCGCAGGTAAAAGCCAACGTGAACGGCAACTTTGCCACGATCATCCAAAACAGCGGGCTGGACTACCGCGTGATCATGTTCGCCAATTCGAACTATTCAACGGCTTCGCGCCAGGTCTGCGTCTTGCCACCACTGGGCGCGGCCACTTGCGGCGCAAACAACCCACCGAACTTCTTCCAAGTGAATCGAAGCATTGAAAGCTATGACTCATTGTCACTGTTCATGAACGCCACCTATTGGAACCAGATCAAAGCAAACCTGCGCCCCGGTGCGCTCAAGGCGTTCATCGAGGTCAGCGATGACCAATCCAACAATGCGACCGCCGCGGTCTTCGATACCTTCCTCACCACCGGCGGCGGGTCCGGCTATTTCGGAACAACGGCAAAGCGCAACTACGTGTTTCACTCCATCGTCGGCGTGAATGTGCCCCTGCAACCGAATCAGCCGAAGACAACTTCGAAGTGCAGCTCGGCGGTGAACGCGGGGCCCCAGTATCAGGACCTGAGCATCTTGACCGGCGGCTTGCGCCATCCGGTTTGCGACTCGAACTACTCAGTCGTGTTCAACAACATCGCCAACAGCATCGTGACGTCCCTAGCTTGTGAGTTGGTCACGCCACCGCAGCAGCAACCTGGCGGCTTGATCGACTGGGCCAAAGTGCAGGTGGAGTACACTCCCGGCGGCACTGGAACGCCGCAGCTGTTTCCCCAGGTGCCGAACGCCGCCGCCTGCGCCGGCGATGGCTTTTACTACGACAACCCCGCGGCCCCCACCAAGGCCATCTTGTGCCCCACGGCGTGCACGAAGGTCAAAGCCGACAGCAACGCGAAGCTTGAGCTCTTGCTCGGTTGCCTCGGTAGCTGAGTCCGTCGCGGGTGGCGGTAGCCGGGTTCCCCGCTCGGCATCTGCCGTCAGTCTTCCCGAGCCACAAAGGCGAGGGACTGGCGGGCGGTACGGCGAACGTGCCGGCGCTTCATGGGTGAGTTCAAGAATCGCTTCAATGCGGCGCCCAGCAGAGGGTCGCCAAAGCCCTGCTCGAACTCACGGCGCACAGCGAGCAGCGTCTTGATTCCATGCGCCGAAACGATGGGCTCTGCGCTGCCGTGGTCCAGCACGGCGTCGCGCAGCTGTTCGAAGTCGGGCGCTTCTTTCTCTGTCGCCGCCAGCTGCCCCTTGGGGTCCACGTAGCGCCGGGTGCGACCCACGAAGCACGCCATTTGCAAGAGCGCGGCGGGCCAGAGCTCTGGAGAACTGGAGCATAAATCCCGCGCCGCATGGGCGAAAGTGAGCGCGTGGCTGAAGTCGAGCCAGTTGATGTTGTCGCTCACCGGGCGGTCAAAGCGCTCTGCCCAGTGCGTATCGAAGCTGACGACGCGATGCGCAGCCGCCTGGAGCAGCACTCGGTAGAGCGGCACGGGGTCGGACCCGTCGCTAGCAGCCACCAGCGACAGGGCGCCATCGACACCTGCAGCCGTCAGCGCGTCCAAGCTGGGCACCGGACCCGCTTCCGAGCCGAAGCACGCGAGCGCGGCTGCGTAGCCGCGAAACTCCGGGATCAGGTCTTCGCGTTGGGCGTACACCATCGACCGTACCAACGACTGCAGCAGCGGCGCGCGCACGGGGTGGCCCAATCGCGCGATCGCTTCGAAGGCTTTCTGCGTATAGATCAGTGAATGGCCGAAATCCGCGTAGTGCGACAAAGCAGCCCTCGTCAGAGTGCGCTTGAGGTCCGCGTCCGAGACGCCCGCGGCTAATGCGCTGGCAATGAGGGCCTCGGCGTCTGCTCGCTCTTCGCTTTCGATGGCATCGAGGAGCGCCTGTTCGGTGTACGGCACGTGCCCGGAGCCGACGGTGGCAAACGCAATGCTCGGCTCCCGCAGCGTGTCCCGCGCCATGTGGGCCAGGGGCTCCACCAGGCAGGCAAGGCGATCGGCTTCATGCTCAAGCGCGTCGTAGAGCGAGAGCCAATCCGGCAGGGCCGCGAAGGCGTGCGTAGTGCCAAACTCCAGCCGCGGCGCGGTGCTAGCGACAGCGGCTTCGAAGATCAGCTCAATCGGCGTCCCGATGCGCAAGAGCCGCGCCACTTCGCGTGCGATTCTATCGTAGGCGTCGTCGTCCATGGCTTCGCGTAGACGCAAAAGCGTGCGCGATCGCGTTTCCTCCACCGGTGGATCCGCGGTGTCGACGTAGACGCGACCATCGCGCACTTGTGTCGGATAGGTACGCAGGGCGTCGCCCCCTAGCAAATTGTCCCCCGTCGCCAGCTCGAACTTCCAATTGTGCCAGTTGCAAGTGAGCACACAGGCGCCGTCCACACCCCCCTCGGCCAGGGGGTAGCCCTCGTGGGGACAACGGTTGTTGCAAGCGAACACTCCCTGCTCCGTTTGAAAAACCGCCAGCTGTTTCTTGCCCACTCGAACCACCGCGGTCCGTCGTTCGGCAAGCTCGGCTTCAGCGATAACGTCCGACCACGTTTCCCCGCCCCCACGCTTTGTGTCCATGCTCACAATGTGCAGCGCGGCAGCGCGGTCGTCTAATTGCTTCTGCGAATGTGGGGATAAGGAACCGCTATCAGCCCCCGCCGCAGAATTCGCCAGGGGTACCTTCAGGCGTCATGGGGCCTTCTCCACCGAAGCGCTTGCCGAGCGCCTGCGGGATGCGTCGTTCTTTCACGATCTCGCCCAGGACGTCTGCGCCTAGAGTGGGGGAGCGTTCGTAGGTGTTGTAGTCCACGTGGTACAGACCAAAGCGCGGTTCATAGCCCTCGGCCCACTCGAAATTATCGTACAGGCTCCAGTGATAGTAACCGCGCACATCCACGCCAGCGCGCTGCGCACGTTGGATCTGCTGCAAAGATCGCACGACGTTTTCTGCGCGTCGCTCGCCAACCTCGGTGGCAATGCCGCTTTCACTGACGACCAGCGGCAGCTCCGGGTAGCGATCCGAGTAGGACTTGAGCACGGAAAACAGACCCGGCGCCCAGTACTCGTAGCCCATGGCGGGCACGCAGAAGGTCGGGTCTTTGGGCGGCAGGCACGCGCCAAAGTTGAAAGTCGAAAAACACGGTGTCACTTGCAACACCGGCACGAGGCCGTTCACGGATGTCACGCCCGCGCGGAAGTAATACTGCACGCCCAACCAATCCAGAGTCCCTTTCCAATTGGGCTGGTCTTCGTCGAGGGTCCCGTCCAAATCAGGGTCGAAGCGCCCGCTCTGCATCGCGTCCACCCACAAGAAATGGAATACGTAGACTAGCCGGTCGCGGCCCGCGACATCGTCGGGATGGTCACTGATCTCGTTGGCGCGCGCGGGCACCCACTCCCCCGCGGAAAGCGACATGCCTACGCTCGCGGCTTGCCCGTCCGCATCTGCGTCGACGGTGTCGGCAGCCTTGATCGCATGGTACATCTTGGCGTGGGCAGACGCATAGTCGCGCACGACTGGGATGAACTTGTCCTGCAGCGAGAGTAGATAGCTCTTACCCGGCGGGAAAGAACCAATGCCGTAGGCCGCCAGCAGGTAGTTGATGGGTTCGTTTACGGTCCCCCACTCATCCACGCGGTCGCCAAAACGCTGCGCTATGAGCGTGGCATGTTCCTCCATCTCAGCGACGACTTCTGCGCCGCCTTGCGGGTGACCAAGACCGCATAAGTTGGCGTCCGTGGGGCCCGCAGCACAGTCCGGGTCCCGCGGATCATCGACCCATACCGGGTTCGAGAAGTGATGCAGCGTCACGACCGGCCGGATGCCCGCCGCGACAAGGACGTCGATGAAGTCGGAGTAGTGCTTGAGTGCGGCTTCGTCGATCTGATCGCGCTGCGGCTCGATGCGGGCCCACTCGATGCTGAACCGATAGGAGTCTAGGGCGAGAGCACTCAGGAGTTGCACGTCGGAAACGGCTTTTTCGAAGCCCTTGGAGGCATTGCCAAGGAAGCCCTTGCCCTTGCCGAGTCCGCCGTCGGCGGTGGGTTGGGTGAACAGGTACCAATCGGTCTGCGTGTTCTGGTCTTCGATCTGCGTGGCCGCACTGGCCGCGCCAAAACGAAAGCTGCCTTTACCGTCGGGTTCCGACAAGGATCCGATACTCCCGAAGCCCTGGGTAGGCGACGGCTCTGCCTCTTCACCGCCGCAGGCCGCCGCACCCAAAACCAGACCAGAGCAGAGCAGCCGTCGGACGCAGGCACGCCAAGGCGCGGGCACTACTTGGGCTCCGTGGGCTCTGCGCCGTAGCTCAAACGTCGCTGCATGTGGGTCACCATATCAGGGATACCGTAACGCTCCGAGTACCCGGTGACGACGAAGCCGCGCCGAGCCCAGAAGGGGCGGTTGTCTGGCTGCTGCGAACGCGCGGACATGCAGATCATCTCGGCACCAATGGCATGTGCGTAGGACGACAGCGCAGCGAGCAACGCCGTCGCGACACCCTGGCCGCGCGCCTCGGGAATGACCGCTAGTCTGGAAAACTGCACGGTCACGCCGGAACGTGCCTGTTGCGCGGGCGGAGCGTCGAGGCTCGCCTGGTCCAAGCGCGCGCAGCCCGGCGGCACACTCACTCGCATGCAGCCGCAGGCCACACCATCGCGGACAGCCAGCAGTCCGGAGTCCCTTTCGAGGGCGGCACACGTCTCTGCCACGGTTTCGGACAGAGCGCTGGACGGGATCGGAAACGCCCGAGTCTCTTCAAAACCGCGCGCGACGATGCTCGCGAATTGCGCGGCGTCCAACGGCGTGGCCACGCGCACGATGCAGGAGGCGGACAACACCCGGGCAAGCGTGTCCCGCCCCGCCCAGGCCCGCAATTGCGGCGCTGCAAAACCCCTGGTGGCCCGGCAAATGCTCGGCGCATTGAAGCCCCGGGCTGGACGACGCGGCCGGGAAGTGGGACCCTCGCGATCAGAGGGAATGTCGTTGAGCCCACTCGAACCGGGAATTGTCCTAGCTGAGCGGTTCAGAATGGATGCGTCCGCCGAAGAAGTCGGACCCGGCGTGCTTTCGGGAATCGATCTGGAGACCCAAGCGCAGGTTATCGCCTTCGAAGTCCCAAGGGAGTGGATCAAGCCCGTGCGCCCCGGCGTGGGCACCCAACACCTGCACCTAGCTGCACTCCTGGGTGACGTGGTCACCGAGGGAAGGCATGTGTTGGTCGCAGAACGAGTGCCGGGTCCGACCCTCGCCGCCGAACTCGGGGAGCACCACTCCTGGACACCGGTTGAGTCCGTCAAATGCGCCCTGCGCATGGCAGAAGCAATTGAAACACTGCACGCGGCGGGCGCGGCCCACGGCTTCGTGCACCCCATGAGCGTTGTGGTGGCGCCGTCCGATCGTAGTGGTCCGGTCCTGACTTGGGCGCCGCCATCCGAAGCGCTACTACCGCACCGCAGCCCGGAGCGTAGCAACGCCGGCGCGCCCAGCTTCGAAGATGACGCCTGGGCAGTCGCGGCGGTGGTGCCTCCGATGTTGACCGGCGGGGCGCCCCCCGTTGTGGGCGTCGTCGGCGAAGCCGCCCTGGAAACCGCAGGCATCGAAGACCCGACGTTGCGCGGGTGCCTGGCAACTGCGCTGGCCGCAGAGCCCGAAAGACGCAGCGACTTGCACCGTCTCAAGCGCGAGCTAGCGCGCTGGTTCGTGAGCCACGCAGGCGAACAGCCGGAACTTTCGCCAGCCACGTCGAGCATCCCACCACCGCTACCGGCCGGCTCCAGCGAACCCCCGCCGGGCGAAGGCGCGCCCGTAGCTGCCGCCGCCAGGCCATCCACCCGTCCTCCACCCGCGGCCCCCGCGCGCGAGAGCAAAAGCAAGCGCTGGATCCCGATCCTAGCCGTAGCGGGAATTGTTGTGGGAGTCGGAGCCGCTTGGGCGGTGACCTCCATGGGCAAGAAGCCCGAAGTGCAAACCATCACGTCGACCGTGCCGGCCAAATCCGCCGAGGCGCCGCTGCCCGGAGCGGCCTCGGCCACCCAGGTGTCGCTGGCAGAGCAGCCGGTTACCAGCGAGAGCCAGGAGCTCACGGGCGACAAGACCGCCAGCTGCGTCGCGGCGCATTTGCCCAAAGGCGCATTCAATAAGTCGCCTAGTTTCGATTGGCTGTGCTCGGAAAAGGACCCACGCGAGGGCGGTGGCAAACTGCGCACTGCAGTCGTGGCCGGAGCTGGCGGTGCGGCGGTGACCGACGCCATGCGCGTGTTCTCCAAACTGGGCTGGTACGAGATGGCAGCATTTGTCATGGTGCGCAGCGGTTGCTGCCCAGCCGAAACGCCAACGATCGAGCTGCCTGAACCCGCACCCGGCTGTGATCCGATGGCGCCGGTGCTCCTCGATCTGGCCAAAGCGGTAACGGCGAGCCAATCCCTGGACGCTTCTGTCGAACGCGCCTCCAAGACTTTCGCATGCGAGGCCAAGAGCGGGCGAGCGTCCATGTTTCGCCGGACCGCGCCGCCGGCCAGCCATGAAGCGCCGGCCTTCCGCGAGCTGGTGAAAAGCCTCGCCACCGAATGACATGAAAGCCCGAAGCAGAGCGGCGCAGTCCCGGGCGATCGGTGCGCGTTTGGCCGCAAGCTCCCTGCCGCCGTGACGGTCCTGCTCTTTGCGCTGCAAATGGCACTGGGGATCGTCGTTCCTTGGTGGATCGTGCGCCGCGACCTCACCCGCTTGGACGCGCTTCAGCTCGCGCGCGCCTGGCCATCCGTTAGTTTCTGGATGGCGATCGTTGCGTTTGGCCCCCTGGCTCTGCCGTTTCATTTCACCAAGACGCGGCGCTCGCTGTGGGGGTTTTGCCTAGGGGTCCTCTGGACGTTCATCGCGTTCATCGCGATTGGACTGGTGGCCACCGCCGCCGCTGCCGTGCTGGGGGTCGAGTGAGGCTCAGGCTGGGCATCAGAACGTCCGCCGAACCGCTCCTCCCGCTGCAAGGGTGCGGGCGATCTGCAGCAAGGTGCTCGCCTCTCGGGCGACCGCCGTCGGCCCAACCCGCTCGACCGCCGTGTGTCCAAACAGCCCAGTGAGCAGGACTCGCACCGCCACTCTTTTTGCGAGCTTTTCCCTGAGTCGGTGCGCCTCCGTGTACGGAATGACGTCATCGTCGCGCCCATGACAGATCACGACGGGACGAGACAAGGCGCGGATTGCTTCATCGGGCTCTGCGAAACTGAGCGCAGCCATGGCTTGTGGCAGCGCGGCTTCTGCGAGGTCATGGGTTCCAGCGTCCACGCCAGCGCACATGAGAAACAAGGGGCGCAGCTCCACTGGCAGAGTGTCGGCCACCGAAAGCGCATGTGGCAAAAGACGACCCGGCGCCTTGAGTTCCATCTTGCCCCAGGTGCGATAGCAAAGCGCGCGCAGCGCGGTGGCGAGCGCCGGACTGTCGGCACCTGGCTTGTCCACGAAGGGAAGCAGATTGAGGAAGAGCGCGGAGCTATTGAGCGGGTCACGCGGACCGGCCACCGTGCCCGAGGGCAGCTCCAGCTCGCCGCGCACACAGTAGCGAAAGGCGGCACCCAAACTCGCGAAGCCTCCGAACAGCACGACGGCGTCCACCAAGTCCGGCGCGCGCGCCGCGAACTCCAGCGCCGGCCAAGAACCGAAACTGATGCTGAAGACCGTGATCTTCTCCGGCTCCGGCAGCCAACTCGCTAGAGCGCGACCGACCAACTCCAGGTCGTCAGCGACCGATGGGTCGACGCGCAGGTCGAGGTACCCCGGCAAGCGCGGAGCCGCCACGACGAAGCCCGCAAGAGCAAGAATGCGGCAAAACCGATCCAAACGCGGGTCGTCGGGGCCATCGAAATGCAGACCTGGCGCGACCAGATACGCGCCGAGGGGCGTGCCCACGGGCCGGTACACATACGTCCGCAGCTCACGCACCCCTGGCGTGCGCCCCGCCTCGTCGGCCAATCGCCCCGAAGCCGCGCCCGCGCGCAGGACGTGCGACTCCCGCGCCACGCCTTCGGGCGCGCGCCGTTGCCAGGGTCCCAGCCACCACAGCAGCTGTGCCAATGCCGTCGCTCTGCTCACGCAGCAGCGAGTGTGCCTCAGGTCCAAGGCGCACGCGCGTGATTTATCCGCGCAGACGCTCCGCGCGCCCGGGGTCTCGACCCGTCGACGACCTGCTTTTCTCGTGGCACACCCGACGGGCACGTCACTTTGAAGGCGCGCGGGGCGCGGGGTTCAGTTGAGCTGAGTGACGCTGAAGTCCGCGTAGCGAACGTTGGATTGGGAGTAATTGTAGAAGCCAAAGCGCCCAGCTTCGAAGGCTGCGCCGGCTTGTGCCGAGGTCACGCTAAAGAGGGGCGCCCCGTCGATTGTCACTTCGACCAAGGACGCCGTGTAAGTGAGCACGAACTGGTAAGTCGTGTTGCTAGCCCAACCCTTGCCGTCGCCGTAGCTCGTCGCGAGCACTTTGTAGATCGGTGACTCCGCGTGATGCCACAGCGTCCCGAGGAAATCCGTTTGGAGCCCGCTGGAGCGAGAGAGGGTCAGCCCTTCTTCCGCGACCCCGCCCGCGTAGTTTTGCTTGGCGGCTTTCCAGCTGAGGATCAGCGCGTTGAGGTCGCTCGGGTCGTCGCCGCTGGCGCTGAGCGGCGATTGATAGCCCAACACGAAGCCGATGATGTCGTCGTCGCTCGCAGCGTCGACGGTTAGGCTCCCGGTAAGCTGGACGCCCAGGTAGTCGTCGGGAGCGATGAAAAAAGTGGGATTGCCGTTGGTCAACTGCACCACGGCGAGTCCGTCCGTGTCGGGCACCCAGGTGCCCTGGCCTTCTACGACCCAGCCTGTGTAGTCGACGGGCTGGGGGAGATTCAACTTGGTATCCGGCGTCACGCCCACATGGGACTCGGTCAAGCTGGTGATGCCGGTGCAGCCGACGTCCAAGATACAAGCGTTGAGGGAGATGGGATTTTCGATGCCGGCGGTTTTGCAGGTTTGCTCCGCAGCGGCGCGGATGGCGTCGGGCAGATCCGCTGGCGTCGCTTCGCCCGCGGGGAACCCCGCCACGTCGTAGTCCGCGGTGTTTCCGCCGCTGGCGTAGCTGAACAAGGACTCGCTCTGTGCGATTCGGTAGCTCGCGGCAAAGTCTGAGATCAATTGATCGTGCTTGACTGGTTGGGCGAGGGGCGTTCCGTCGCGGCGGCTGATCTCGTTGTGCCTATCGCCGTCGAAGTTGCCGAGCAGTCCTCGCACCGCGTTCTTGCGGCTGCTAGGCAGTTGTATTGACAGATCGAGATTGTTTCCATTGCCCACGCCGCGGACGCTGAGTCGCTCTCCTGTGGCCCAGGTCAGGGTCCAGTTTCCTTTGCTGTTCCGCTGTAAACTGTCGCCATTGTCGAAGAGCAGGGCGTCGCCGGGCACAGTGGCCAGAATGCCGTCGACCATGACTTCGCGTGCCGGCAGAATGTCGAGATGGACCGTCGTGTCGCCCAGCTTCGTGGCGACGGCGGTATTGAAGGCGACGTTGGGACAGATCCCACTGCCCGGCTCTTGTCGTACCTGGACCTGCCACGGACTTGCGTCCGTCGATTCCAGAAGTACGAATTCGCCAGCCGCCTGAAGATCGTAGAACAGACCATCGGTCGTAAACAGATGCGGGTCTCCGCGCGTGCCAGGGCTGCTGTTCGATACGGAGCCGGAGGCAGAGCCAGAGCCGCTACTGCCGATCTGCTGTAGCTGGTTCAGTCCAGGGATCGCCCCTGAGGCCGCGTTGACCAAGGAGCTGATCCAATTGCCGACCACGTGAGCCGCCACCGTTGAGCCAATCAACGTGACGACAAGGGCGGTGGTGGACCCAGCGAAAATGGCCGGCCACGCGACGACCAACACCCCCGCGATGGTCAGTCCCGCCACCACGGACCCCAGGATGCCCTCGATGGCCAACACCTTCGCAAAAGGGCTGTCGCTGGTGCTGCAGCCTTCGGCGGCGAGCTGCGACTGCCCAACAGATTCCGTGGACGTGGTGGACTGGCCCGCCGGCGCACTGGAATGCGACCGTTCCTGACTACAGCTCGAAAGGGCGGACGTGGAGCTGAGCGCCGGCTCCAGATCAGTTGCTGAGCTGGCGGTGCAGCGACGCAGCTTGACTTCGGCGTCGTCCAGCCATGCCAGATCTTCGGCGGCTTGGATCATGCGCTGGAATGCCTTGGCTCCGTTGATGGCGTCCAAGCCCTGCTGCTGAATGAACGTGCGCGCGCCCGTGGCATCGGGCTCACCCCCATCGGTGATCACGGCTTGGGCAAGGTAGGCCGTGCCTTGGTCAATCACTGCGGCGGCGGTGGCAGGGGCTCCTGCCGCTGGGAGCGGCGCGCCGAGGGACAGCTGGGTGAGCGTGCCGTCGATGTCGAGCTCCGACCACAGCAGCGCGTGACTCTTCCCGGCGACCTGCCGCGTGCGACCCAGCCAGCTTCCCCCCGCCAGCCGGATTTGAGTGGTCTGGGAGGCTGTGACCTCGCCCTTCTCCTCGTAGCTGGCCTCGACATTCGCCCCAAACTGGCTGCCTAAGATCATCTCGATGTTGATCTGCACCCTGCCGACTGCGGCGGAGGCCGCATCGAGTAGTTCGAGTTGGATGTTCCCGTCGCGTCCCAGGTTGTAGCGGATGCTGCTGACGCCATCGATGGGCGTCGCGGGCGCCACCTCACCGGAAAGCGACTCTTCACAGCTGTAGCTCGGTACCGACGCGGGGGCCTCGGTGATGATTTTTGACGCCTGGTCACCGCAGCCTGGGATGAGCACCAGCAGCGACCCGTAAACGAGAAGCGTCAGCGCAGCTGTCAGCCGGTGCCGCAGGGGAGTGTGGGTGCTCATGGCGCCTCCGTGATGATGCGAAGTAAGTCAGCGTCGCTACCGCTAATGTTCAGGGTTACGGTGCGACCGTCTGCGCTCAACTCGACGCGGTCCTGCCCCGGCTCCAAGCCTTGAGGGCCGCTGGAGTAGCTAACTCCCGCGGCGGCGAGCTGCGTCGTTGCGTCGCTCAGGGAGCCGTCTGCGATGATCACCCCGAGGACGGGTGTCGCAAAGCGGACCCGTCCAACCAAAGGTCTGGACAGCTCACCCGCGCGTCGGGCTAGCAAGAAGCTTCGCACTTTGGTGCCACCGGCGAGGGGAGTCGGGGTCTTGGAGCTGTCTACGACGCCGGGCCCAGCCCCGTCGATGATGAGGGGAGTGGACAGCGTGACGCTGGATTCGCTGAACACGCGCATCAGCGGCGGCTCGGATGCGACGCAGCGGTCCGGCGCCGGGAGCGTCGCGAGGTCGATGGTTTCAGGCAATAGCGCGGTTCGCAGGTCGCCTTCGGCCCACACCGCTGCGGGTCCGGAAAGCGTAGATGATCGCGAACTTGCCACCCGTGCCGCATCCGCTGCCGCGGTTTCACCCAGGCAAATTGCATCGAGAACGCAGTCCAGCTGGTGCGCCGGGTCGAGGATGCCTTCTGCGACGCACACTGCCAGGGCTTGCTTGCGTTCGGCCAAAGGAATGTCGTCGAGGGTCGCCAGCGCGGAAGGGAAGTTCGCCTTAACGTAGGTGCTTGCATCTTCTCCCGTCGCGTAATCGAAGAGAGAGTTTGCGTCCGTCACGCGCCAGGACTCGCCAAACTTGTTGTAAAGAAGATCGAATTCGACCGGTGGCAACAACACGTCGCCGCTCGCCGTGACCCGGTCGTTCTCGGGGTCGCCGTCGAACTGACCCAGCAAACCGCGCACCGCGTTCATTCGCGAGGCGGGCAAGCGCAGCTCAAGCCGCCCCGATTGAGATGATAGATTGGCGCGAAGATGTTGCCCGTCCGGCCAATCCAAAGTCACGACCTTGGACGAGATGACCACTTCGGCGCCATCGGCCAAGCTGACCCCCGCGCCGACGGAAAGGGGCTCTCCGTCCAGACGCACGGCAAACGCCGGTCGCGATACAATCGATAGGCGTTGCGCGCCGGCGCGAACCGCCACGGCGGTACCGACGCTGATGTTCTTGCACGCCAAGAGCGGACTAGAGGTGTCCATGGGCTCGAAGCGCGCCTGCACTTCCAAGGCAGGGTCGGCATCGCTGCGCAGCAGCACGTATTCGCCTGCGCCCTGAAAATTGAACGCGTCACCGTCGAGGCTGATCATATGTGGATCGCCCCAGAACCCCGCTTGTTTCGAGGCGTTGCCGCTGCTGGGCTTCACCCAGTCCTTCGACGCCGGCTTCGCAGCAGAGCCTTTGCACAGTGGCTGTTGGATGGACCCAAAGCCTTCCAGTGTTGTGGTCCCGCTGCCCGCGCCGGCAGCCGTGGCCGGCTCCTCGCCCAAGCAGTGACTGACGTGGCGCTCGACTTCGCGCCACCAGCTACGGTCGGAGAAGACCGTGGATAGGATGCGCTCCGCGTCGCTGCCCAGGAGCGAATCAACCTGGGCATCTTTGGCCCAGGAGTCGACCTCCAGAACCGGGGTGAGCTTGCCGTCGAGCAGCACGTCCAAGGCACGTTGCTTTTCAGGTGCCCGGTAGCCGAGTTCGCTGAGCTGTGGAGCTTGCGAGGCGCGCAGCGCGTCATCAAACAGCAAGCCGCACGATGGCAACGTGTAGGCCGCGTCGGACAGAGGCAGCGATCCGCCGCAGCTGGGCGCGGCTTCGACGCCGTCAAAGCAAGGGCTCAAAGCAAAGGTGGAATGTACTTCTAGCCGCGTAGACTCCCGCTCGAGCTGTGCAACGACTCGATAAGCGTTCTCGAGGACAACTCCGTTGGTGACCAGCACTGTGTCGGGCTGGCCGGCCTGGCGCAGCACCGCTCGCAACGCCCCGTCGGCTTGAGTCGCGTCGTCGTAGAGTTGCTCGGCGGACAGGGTGCCAACCATGTCACCGGAGGAATCGAGCAGGTCTACTTCCACTTGCGGCGTTTCGATGGGCGCGCGGTAGCGATAGCTAGCGACGCCCGTGCGCTCTCGCACCCAGTCGGGGGCCGCTAAATCTGCGGTCAGTGGGATCGCGCACAGGGGGGCAGCCGCGACTACGGTGGGCTCGGCGTTCGAATCGCCGCAGCTCAACAGCAGCGAGCCAGCGCCCAAGGTCCAAACCAGCAAGGCGTATCGGGTCATAAGCATCCGTTCTCAGCAGCGGGGCGGAGCAACTCCACAAAGGGGCGATCGCTGCGCCGCGCTGGCGCGGCAACGATCACCCAACGAGCTAGTCGTAGCAGCTGAGGTCGGCGAGGTCCACGCACCAATGGGGCAGAAGCGCGTCAGCGGCCCGTTGCAGCCCGCCGACGCGCTCTCCACGCCAGCTGCGGCAGAACGCGCACCTTTGATCAAGCCATCAAGACGCCGCGCACGCCTACTTCGCGGGCAGGGCGGGCACGTCGCTGCGACCGGCGAACTGCGGGAACCAAGCGAGGGCGGCCTCGAGTTCGAACGCCAGGGCGCGGTCGCCCTGGTGCGCGATCAGGGTTCGGCCGTCGAAGACCAGCGCCGGTGCGTACAGAGGCAGCTGCCAGCCCAACCACGAGCGCGGGAACGGGCCGATCTCCAAGAGCTCGACCCGCCCGCCGGGGAGGCCGTCCTTGTTCCGGTCAGGGTGCACGCTGGTGACGGCGATGAGCGGGCCGCCGAGGGAGACGGCGGCGGCGTAGCGTCCGCCCCGGTTGTCCAGGCGCTGATCGGGGTTGTCCGGGCGGATCACGCTGGTGACGTCTTCAGCGACGACGACGACGCGGCCGTCGGGTTGGGGAAACACGCCGATGGTCTGTTTCGACGCGGGCACGGCAGCGGCGATCTCGCACGCGCCTGTCGCGAGGTCGGCGCGCAGTAGCTTCTCACCGGCGGTCGTGAGCCAGGCGACGCCGCGCAGAGCATCGACCGCGCCGTGGAGCTGGCGCTCGACGAGATAGCGTCGCTCTCGCTCCGGGACCTCCACGTAGTGGGCGCCACTGATGCCTTCGGGCAAGCTCAGCTCCTGCCAGCTGCCTCCAACTTCGACAGCCACGGTTTTTTCACCGACAAAGCGCCACCGGGATCCGTCCGCCTGCACGGTCACGCCGTCGGCGGCAGGTGGCGCGGGCGGAGGGGCCACGACCGAAACGGGCACGCCGCTGGTCTTGATCAACTTCTTGACGGCCTTGTCCCAGTCCGCGCTGGGGCTCCAGTCGGCAGCCATATTCCAGTCCACGAGTTCGAGCGCGTCGCTGCTGGAGGCCGCGAACACGCGCCCGGCGTGCACGGTCATGTCGCGATCGCCGTCGGGAGCGCCCTTGGGTGGCTTGACCTTGCCCTTGAACAGGCGCAGGTAACCGTCGCGGAAGGCCAGCAGACGGAGTTCCTCGTCGGGAAAGCCGATCGCGATCATGTCATTCGTAAGCGGGGCAATGGGGCCGCTAGTCTTCTCGACGCCCGACGCCAGTTCGTAGCCAACGGGCCCGCGTCGCAGGACCCAGGTTTCGTCGCCCGCCGCCACGGCGATGTGATCGCTGTCGAGGAAGGCTGCGAAGGTCGTGAGTCCGCTTTGGCACACGATGCGCGGGTCGCCGCCACCAGCGTCGATCTCGTACACGAACCGGCCATACCAACCCGCATTGTGGTAGACGAGGGTGCGGTCGCCGTGTCGCGCCAGTGTCTTGTCAAAACCGTCGACAGGTGCGGGAGGTGCCGGCGCAGGGATCTTCAGGTCCGTCGCGACGAGCTGCGGCTTGGGTTGCTTGGTAACCATGTCGCGAGAGTATCCTAGCTGGCAGACTAGGCGCATCGAGTCCCGGGCTCTACATAGTGGCCGCCCGTAGGGGCTCGGATTTTCACGATGATCGCAATGTTTTGTGGTGACAAGAAATCCAGCGCGCGTTCGTCCCCGGGAGTGACGAATTCGGCTCGACGTCACATCTGGCCGGAGCGACCTTGTGTCGACAACGAAGCGCGACAAGCATGACCGCCGAACGATCCGTACTCGACTCCCTTGCAGAGCTGTCGGGAGATCTGGGCGCCAGGCACACCATGGCCAGCGTGCTAGCCGCAACCGAGCGCTGGAGCGGAGCGGAACTCGCGCGTCATCAGCAATTGCGCCTGGACAAGTTGCTCTCGCATGCGCGCGCCAATGTGCCCTACTACGCGGACTTGCCAGATGTGAACGGGCCGCTGTGGAGCCCGGAGCAATTCCGTCAGCTCCCTGTCTTGACCCGTGAGACCCTGCGCGATCGTTCCGAAGAACTGCTCAGCCGCAACATCCCTGCCGGGCACCGCGTTGTTCGTGAAGCCAACAGCTCAGGTTCCACGGGCAGGCACGTCACCGTGAAGGTCGACGCCGTGTGCGCGGCGATGGGAGACGCCCTCGCCCTGCGAGACCATCGCTGGCACGGCCGTGACTTGAGCCTCAAGGCCGCAGGCATCCGCGCTATCCAACCCGGTGCGCCCAAACGCGAATTCCGGTGGGCCAGCGATGCGGGCAGCGGACCGCTTGTGTTGTTGGACGTGCATACCCCCATACGCGAGCAACTCGATTGGCTGCGGCGTGAGGCGCCGGCCTACGTGGCCACTTACGCCAGCAACGCAAGCGCGCTGTTGACGGAGGTCGAGCGAGGGGCTGTCACACTTCCGGGCTTGCGCGAAATTGGAACCTTTGGGGAAATGCTGCCCGACGACTTGCGGGAGCGCAGCCGACGCTTGCTCGGGATACCCGTGGTCGACGCCTACTCCAGCGCTGAGCTTGGCCTGATTGCGCTGCAATGCCCGAGCAGCGAGCACTATCACGTACAGTCGGAGCACCTCTTGGTCGAGATCTTGAGGGAAGACGGCCTGCCGTGTGAGCCCGGAGAATCAGGACGGGTAATCGTCACCACGCTGCACGCTTTTGCCATGCCGCTGATCCGCTACGACGTGGGCGACTACGCCAGCGTTGGCCAGCCGTGCGCCTGCGGACGCGGGTTGCCGGTGATTGAGCGCATCCTCGGTCGTGCGCGCAACATGCTGCGCTTGCCCAACGGCGACGTGCTCTGGCCCCGCTATGGAACCATCCTATTGGGCAAGTTGTTTCCGCTGCGCCAGTTTCGCCTGGTGCAAACGAGCCTGACCCAAGTCGTGCTGGAGGTCGTCGTGACGCGGCCACTGCAGCCCGATGAAGAGCAACGACTGCGCGCGCTAGTGCTCGACACCTTGGGCTACGCCTTCGAACTTGACATCCTGCACGTGGAAACCATCGAGCGTTCCCCGAGCGGGAAGTTCGAGGACTTCGTGTGCCGCATCGGCGAGGCGCGGTAACTGACGCTGGCCTACGATTCGCAGTAGATGTTCAAGGTGCCGGCATCGACGCCGGACTGCTTGAAGCTGTTTTCGCTGGTGACGGTGCCGCAAGCGTCCGTAAGGTCGACGCTCATCGAATACAGGGAGAAGACGCCGTCCGGCACTTTGCCCTTTAGGTCAATGCTAAGCGCGTTTTTGTCGACAGTGAGTGGCGCGTTCGTCACGCTGCCGTTGATAAGGCCACCGTCGGAAGCAAGCGCGTCCCAATCGAAAGACACGGTTCCAGAAAGAACCTCTGCGACGCCCGGCGCCACAACCAGCGTCAGCAACTTCGTCACCGGATCAAACGTAGAGCTGGTGCCGGTGAGCTGTGAGCAGAGGACCGGGCTGGTGGGACACTGCTTGCAGGCGTTCGCCGCCCAATCGCGCCACTGAGTGATGCTCGTGTCCGAACCGGCTTCGCCGGGGATCGGCTCACACACCAGCCCTGCGTCCGCGCCAGCGCTGCCGCCGGAGCCACTGGTACCGCCCGAACCACTGGTACCGCCCGAACCGCTGGTACCACCCGAACCGCTGCTGCCACCGACGCCGCTATCCGCCGTGCCGCCCGCTCCAGCGTCATCCTTGACGGCTTTGTCTTCGTCCGAGCACGCCTGCATAGAAGCAAGCCCCACCACAGCCGCCATTGACCCCACCAAGAACCGCATGACGCAAAGTAACCGGGCCTTCGGGCAAAAACAATCCGCCAAGTTCGCTCAGCTATCCAGCACTAGCCGCAGCGGCCCTCCGCCAGCTCGCAGCCGCGCGAAATCTGAGGGACTTTTCGGAGTGTGCGCCGGCCCGGTCGAGACAATGAAGTTTTTCGGATGTGATTCGTCTAACGTGACTCCCGGTGTTGCGCGCGGGGGGCTCCGTGCGCAGACGGCGGGCAGGGCACGAAAATGTTGCGGCACCTACCGATAGCAGTGTTGATGGCGTGGTTCGCCGCGGGCGCGGATGCTCCCGATGGCGCGGCCCCCACAGAACCCCCGAGTTCTCTTGATCCGGCTGCGTCGCGCGGCACGCTGAGTTTGAGCCACACCCACGCGCGGGTCCGCTCCTGTGAACGCAGCGTCCGCAAGGGCACGGTCGTCTGTACGCCTGAAAAAGAGCCCGCGGACGCGAGCACCACGCTACGCTTGATACCCGTCAAAAACCCGCGCATTGCCGGGGATGACAAGCGCGAGGTCAAAGATATCGCACTGGGTGAAAGCGGCCTACAGGACGAGGCGCTGGAGCTGGGCGCAGGCACTTGGGATTTGGACTGGACAGACGCCGCGCGCCGAGCCCGGTTCCAGCTCGCGGCGGGCGACGAGCTGAGCATCCGCTTGGAGTCCGTCAGCGGAGCGTGTCGGGCCGTACGCCGAGAGTGTTCCCTCGTCGCGAGTGCCACCTCGCGCAAGATCCTGTTGCCCGCAGGCCGCGCACGCTAGGGCGAACGGCCCCCCCGAGGCGCGGCGATCCGGGCTTTTACGCCCATCCCTTGACGACCGCCCAAGAATGGAAAAAGACCTCGCCCATGTTGAAGCAAACCACCTGGGCTTTTTCCCTTGTCGCGCTCATCGGCTGCGTCGCGTGTGCCACCGAAGATGACGACGGCGTTGGCAACTCCGGCGGCATCACCGGCACCGGAGCCACCGGCACGGGGGGCTTCGGCACGGGCGGATTTTCCACGGGCGGTACCGACGCGGGCCTAGGCGGCAGCTCCGGAGGCGGCACGGCAGGGGCCTCGGGGGCCTCGGGCGCTGCGGGCACTGGCGGCGGCGCCGACGCGGGACCCACCGTGACGGTGACCGGGCGAGCCACCGGACTGCTGACCCCGACTACGGGGATCTCGGGCATCGCGGTCTGCCTCTATCAGGTGGCGAGCGTACCCTGCGTCCAGACCGACACCAACGGCGACTACAGCCTCGCGGGCGTACCGGCGAGCTCCGAAGTGCTGCTCGAGTACAAAAAGTCTGGCTACCTCAACGTGCTGCGCACGGTCACGACGGGCACGGGCCTGACGGACGTCGGGGTGGGCAACTTCCCAACAACGAACGAGGCCGCGGGCTTCGCCGCGTTGGTCGGCACCACGATCGACCCCACCAAGGGCCAAGTGCTGTTCAGCGCGTTTCAGCCCGGCACTTCCGGATTTGCCGGCCAAGACGGCGTCACCGCGCTCATGACCCCGAACTCTGGCAGTGGGCCGCATTACATCAAGACGTCGCCAACCCAGCCGGACCCGACTCTGACCGCGACGGATACCCTCGGCTTCGGCCTGTATGCCAACGTCAATCCGGGAACGGTCGACGTCACGCTCACGCACCCGAGCAAGACTTGCAAACGACTCGTCATTGGCTCCTTCGCGGGCTCGGGCCCGACCGCGAGCAAGGTTCCCGTCGTGGCGGGCTACCTAACCGCTGGCGCGGCGCTTGAGTGCCCCTGAGCGCACGCCGGAAGACGCCGCTTCTGCCCAATATTTAGGCGAAACCCGGGGAATACTCCCGCGCGGGACAGGGTTTGTCCTGTGGGTTCGGCGCGTCTGGGTGGTGTCGGGGCAGAAAGCCCTGATATACGCGATGGCGGTCGCATCAAGGAAAGCCCATGCAAGACGTCCGCGCATTGAACGAGTTGGTGGCGAAGGAAAGTGCCTTCGTCGATGACCTCTTAGCAGAGGTGGGGAAAGTCATCGTCGGCCAGAGCTACATGATCGACCGGATCTTGGTCGGCTTGCTCGCCGGCGGCCATGTGTTGCTCGAGGGGGTGCCGGGATTGGCCAAGACGCTGACGGTCCGCACCGTATGCGACGCCATCCACGCTTCCTTCGCTCGCGTTCAGTTCACGCCGGACCTGCTGCCGGCGGATTTGGTGGGCACCGTCATCTACAACCAAAAGACGGCGGAGTTCACCAGCAAGCTGGGGCCGATTTTCGCAAACCTGGTGCTAGCGGACGAGATCAACCGCGCTCCAGCGAAGGTGCAGAGCGCGCTTCTCGAAGCGATGCAGGAACGCCAGGTCACCATCGGCGACACCTCCTACCCACTGCCGGATCCCTTCGTCGTGATGGCCACTCAGAACCCCATCGAGCAAGAAGGCACGTATCCGTTGCCGGAGGCGCAGATCGACCGCTTCATGCTCATGGTCAAGGTGGGCTATCCCAGCCGGGATGAAGAGCGCTCGGTGATGGATCGCATGACCGGGGTGATCCAAGCCCAAGCAAAGGCCGTGACGACCCCGGAGGATCTCACAAAGGCACGCCAAGTCGTGCGCGAGGTCTACATGGACGATCGCGTCAAAGACTATATCGTGGACGTCGTGTTCGCGACGCGCGAGCCGGGGCAGCGCGGGCTCAAAGACCTAGGCCCACTGATCGAATACGGCGCCAGCCCGCGCGCCAGCATTGCCCTCAATCTAGCGGCGCGCGCTCACGCTTTCTTGCGCCACCGCGGCTACGTCACGCCAGAGGATGTGAAAGCCGTTGGCCCGGATGTCCTGCGGCACCGCATCATTCTGTCCTATGAAGCCGAAGCTGAGGAAGTAACGTCCGAGGACATCGTGCGCAAAGTGTTCGAGGTCATCGAAGTTCCGTGATCGCCGTTGCGAGATAATTCCGAGGCCTGCCGTGATTCCCAAGGAACTCCTCAAGGCCCTGCGCAAGATCGAGATCACGACGAACCGACTTGCTACGGAGCAACTCTCGGGAAACTACACGTCCGTGTTCAAGGGTCGTGGTCTCGCGTTCCGAGAAGTACGTCAGTACCAGCCCGGAGACGACGTTCGCACCATCGATTGGAACGTGAGCGCGCGCATGAACGAAACCTTCGTCAAGGTTTTCGTGGAAGAGCGCGAGATGACCGTCATGCTGGTCGTGGATGTTTCCGCCAGCGAGCAGTTCGGCACCCGCCGCGCCAGCAAGGCACGGGTTGCCGCGGAAGTCGCGGCTCTCTGCGCATTCTCTGCCATCAAGCACAACGACCGTGTCGGACTGATTCTGGCCACAGACCAAGTCGAGAAGATCGTACCGCCAAAGAAGGGACAGAAGCACGTGATGCGTGTGGTTCGCGAGATCCTCGGAGCGGAGCCCGAGCGCCCGGGCACCGATCTCGCGGTGGCACTAGAGACGCTCTACAACGTTGCCCGCCGGCGCAGCGTCGCCTTCGTGCTTTCCGACTTCTTCGCAAGCGACTACGAGCGAGCCCTCTCGCTGTCATCAGCGCGACATGACGTCATTCCGTGTTTGCTTTTCGATCCCCGGGACGAAGAACTCCCGGACGTTGGTCTTTCCACATTCGAAGATCTCGAGACCGGCGAAGAAATCGTGGTCGACACCGGCAGTGCCCGCGTACGCGCTTGGTACGCCCGCCAGATGCGCACCCACCGCAAGAAGCAATTGCAGCTTTTCCGAAAGCTGGGGCTGGATCACGTGGTGATTCGCACGGATCGACCCTACGTCAGGCCGCTTCGTGACCTATTCGCGCGCCGCGCGCGGAGAGCACGCCGGTGATCCGACGCAGCAAAGCGAGCCGGCGCACTCTCTTAGGAGTCCTGCTACTCTGCGGTGTTGGCTCCCACGCCGCCGCACAAGACGCCGCGGCGCCAGACGCCGGCGCTGCGGAGGCAGGGGCCCCCGAAACCGGGTCCGCGGCAGCACCGAGCGGGGCAGCGGTCCAAGACGCCGCCGTCACGCCACAGCGCGAGAAAAGCGCGACTTGCGTCGAGCACCTGCCTGCGGGCAAGGAACGCCCAACCCTGAGCGAGTCCCTTCCGAACAACGGCGTCAGCGGCCACGCCCTTGCATTCACCATCGTCGTGAAACATGGGCGCGGCGAAACGCTCTTGCCCGGCGGCTTCCGGCTCCAAGGAGGCGGCGACGAAGCGCGCGCACTTGCGCGCTCGGAGTTCATGATCCCCCACCCGGACGGTGGTGCCGGCCCAAAGCTCTCCACGAAGGAAGTGGGCGACGGCAGCGAGACAACGGTCGAGTTATTCGTCGTCCCACTTCCCAAGAAGCCCGGACGCAACACGCTCACGCTGCCGCCGCTGCCCATCGCCGTGCAACGCGCAAGTGGCGAAGTATTGACGATCTGTACGCGCCCGCATGAAGTCATCGTCGAAGACCCCATCGCAAACACGCCGGACGCGAAGCCTAAGTTCAATCCAGAGCCGCGGCGACAACAAGAGGTGTGGACCACGGCCAAAAACGTCGCACTGGGGGCGCTCGTCGCCGCGGTGGTCGCAATCTTGGTAGCGCTCTTGATGAGCCGCTTCTTGAAGCGGGAGAAACCAAAGCCGCCGCCACCACCCCCCCGCCCGCCGTGGGAAGTCGCCTTGGAGGCTTTGGCGGATTTGGAGCACCAAGACTTGGTCGCTCGGGAGCGACTAGTCGAACACTACGAGCGCGTGAGTGACGTCTTGCGCGAGTACTGTGGGGACCGCTACGGATTCGACGGTCTCGAGAGCACCACACGAGAAATGCTTGGTATCTTGCGTCGGGTGATCCCGCCGATCCCTGCCCTCGACGAGATCGAGAAGTTCATGCGCCGGGCGGATCTGGTGAAGTTTGCCCGCCTCACCCCTGACGCGGAAGAGTGCGGGAACGCCCTCGCGGAAGCACGCAGCATCATCGAACGTACCGTGCCGCCTCCGCTGCCGTCGGCGCAGCGGCAGCCAGCCTCCGCCGGGGGCAAGTCATGAAGCCAAGCACAAAGCGCGGGCTGATCCGTGCAGGAGTGCTGACGCTCGCCACCGTGCTCGGACTTGCCGCTGCGCTGGCCTACCCGGTCATTGCGCGCGGCGAGGAGCTACTCGCGGCATCCTGGCGCTACCCATACGCCCTGCTGTTGCTGCTCTTAGTACCTGCGGTGTACTGGCGAGCGACTCTGGGCGAAGACGCACGCACGCCCCGGCTGAAGCTCGGCACGACTGCACCCTTTGCAAAAGGCCCCATTGGCGGGCGGGTCTGGCTGAGGGACGTGCCGGGAGTTCTGCGCGCAATCGGACTGGGTTTTGGAATTTTGGCCTTTGCCCGCCCCATCAACACACTGCGGCCCCAAACCAGCGACGAGCGTGGCATCGACATCGTTCTGGTGCTCGATCTATCTGGCAGCATGCAGGCCGTCATCGACAACCTTCCCAAAGATTTGTCGAAGTACGTCACCCGGCGCGACACGCGCATCCGGCCCACACGGTTGGACGCCGCGAAAGCCGTGATCCGCGACTTTATCTCGCGGCGCAAGACGGATCGAATCGGCGTTGTCGTGTTTGGTAAGGAAGCCTACGTCCTGTCGCCACCCACCCTGGACTACCATCTGCTCGACGCTCTGGTTTCGCGTATGGAGCTGAAACTGATCGACGGCAGTGCCACGGCCATCGGCGATGCTTCGGGTGTTGCCGTCGCGCGTTTGCGACGCAGTCATGCCGCTAGCAAGGCTGTGATCCTGCTCACCGACGGCGACAACAACTCGGGCGCCATCTCACCGGAGTATGCGGCCCATCTAGCCAATGTGGTCGGGACGAAGTTGTTTACGATCCAAATCGGTGACGGCGAGATTGCCGAAGTGCAGGACGGTTTCGATCTGTTTGGGCAGCCGCGCTATGTGTCGGTTCCCTTTCCGGCTAATCCAGAGCTACTGGAAAAACTGGCCAAGCAAACCGGGGGCGAGAGCTTCGTCGCAACGGACGCCAAGGCGCTCCAGGCGAGCTTCCACAACGTGTTGGATACACTGGAGAAGACGCGTTTCGAAGCCGGCACTGCCAGCTTCGAGGATCTGTATCGCTTCTTCTTGCTGCCCGCGGTGCTGCTCTTGGCGCTGGATGCGCTGCTGCGCGCGCTTTTCCTGCGGAGGTTCCCGTGAAGCTCTCGGAACCCCTTTGGCTGATCGGTGCTGTGCTGTCTGTTGCCATCGCAGGCCTGTTCATTTTTGGCGGTGTACTCCTGGTCCGCGCCGTGCGCCGCTTCGGAGACGAAGATCGCGTAGAAGCGCTCGTCACGACCAAGGCAGGTGGGCGGCGCGCCCTCAAGGGCATTCTGGTCGTGCTGACCACCCTGCTCGCGTTCGTGGCGTTGGCCGGACCACAGTATGGACGCGGGACGCGCCTCATCCCAGCGACGAATCTCGATGTAGTCATTGTGCTCGACTATTCCAAGAGCATGTACGCGCAGGACGTCGCCCCCTCGCGCATCGCTCGCGCAAAGAACGAAGTGGGCCGTCTCATCGCAGACTTGCCCGGCGCTCGTGTTGGGGCCGTGGCATTCGCTGGGGAGCCTCTGGCGTTCCCGCTCACCAGCGACGGCGCGGCGATCGCGCAGTTCTTCCGGCAGCTAAACCCCAACGACCTTCCAGTGGGCGGCACCGCCATCGCCCGAGCACTCGAAGCCGCCCGGGAGCTCTTGGCGCGCGACCCATTGAGCCGCAAACACAAGCGGGTGATCGTGCTGGTCACGGACGGCGAAGACCTGGAAGGAGACCCAGTATCCGTGGCACAAGCCGCGGCGAACGAGGGCACCTCCATCAACGTCGTGCAAATTGGCGGGCGCACGCCGGAACCGATTCCTGAAGTCGACGAAAGCGGCGAAGTGGTCGGCATGAGAACCGACGACGATGGCAAACCGCTGACGACTCAGCTCTCCGCCGAAGGCGAGGCGCAGCTCTCGAAGATCGCTTCGGTGAGCGGGGGCTACATCGTACAGAGCGAACGCGGCGGCACGGGTATCCGGCGCGTCACCGCGCGCATGCGCAAGCTCATGACGGAGGAACTCAGCGAAAAGGTGGAAACGGTGTATGCCGACGTATACGCGTACCCCCTCGGACTGGCCGCGCTGCTCTTGTTACTCGAGACGTTCATCGGTGAAGCTCCTCGGCACCGGCGGCGCGCGCCGCTGCCACCGCCACCTCCGCGGCGTCGATTCCTCCGCAACCAAAAGCGCGCTGCGGGTCTGGGCTTGATGCTGGCGTTTCTCCTGAGCGGCGTCGGATGCGAGGCCGTCGACCGCGTATTCACGCGCAACGCGCCGGAGGTCGACGAAGCCATCGGCTACATGGACGGCGGAGATGCCACCGCTGCGGTTCACCTCCTGACGAAGTATCTGGGCACCGGACCCTGCGAGTCCGGCAGTATCGGCGCGCCACCCAACGTCAAAGAAAAACCGAATGCCAGCTTCGATCTGGGCTTGGCCTTGTTCGAGGTTGCGGAGAGTTTCGGCAAGCGCTTCGGCGAAGACGACGGGAAGTCCCAAGATACCTTGTCCTCGGAAGAGGAAGCCGTGCTGGCCGCGCGCGGCGCAGAGGTAGACTGCGCGTTGCGCATCGCGCTCGTGGTGGCCGCGGCCCATACTACGGGCATCGATGTTCGCGCGCGCGCGCACTATCTGGCGGGCAACCTGGAGTTCTTGCGCAAGAACTACCGAGCGGCAGTCGAACACTACGACAGGTCTCTAGGGCTCATCCCAGGGCTGCCGCCCGACGCGGGCGACGCCATCGGGCAGGACGCTGCCTGGAACCGCGCCATCGCGCTGCGCCGTGCCGAAGACGAAGATCAAAAACGCGACGCCGGCCAAGATCAAAACCAAGACTCCCAGCCAGACGCGCCGGACGCGCCAGACAGCTCGGATAGCAGCGACGGGTCGTCGGACCCGGACGGCTCCGATGGCTCCGACGATGGCGGTTCGGACGCGGGCGCCGACGGTGGTCAGAACCAGAATTCCGACGCGGGCAACGACGCCGGCGGCGGGCAAGATTCGGGCGCGCCCGACGGCGGCGGCGCTGGGAACCAACCTCCCCCCCAAAGCGCGAACCAAGACGAACGCATGCTCGACATGCTCGAGCGGGCGCCGACTCTGCAGCAAGAAGCCGCCAAGAACCGCGCGCTGCGTCAGGGCCCCAGCCGAGGCATGGAGGACAAGTGAAGATGCGGCAGCTCAGCGCCGTCGCCGTATGCGGTGCGCTCGTCCTTTTGGCCGCTCAAAGCAAAGCCGCGCCGGGCCAAGTGTCCCTTTCGGTATCCAGCAAACGACCGCAACTTGGGGAAACCTTCACGGTGCAACTGGTCGCCTTGACGGATCGCGGCTCCCCCCTGCCGAGCGCGCCGAAACTGCGCGGCCCCGCCGGGATCGTGGCGCGTGGACCGGACATCTCCGCGCAGACTCGGGTGAACATTGTCGGCGGGAAAGTCATCGCAAAGATCGGCATCGCTGCCACCTGGACCCTTCGCGCCACCAAGCTGGGTAGCTTCACCATCGGGCCCGGCAGCGTCGTCATCGATGGCAAGCAGGTTCTCAGCCGCGCGGTGCGGGTGATCGTCGTGCCGGCGCAGCCGCGCGCCACCCGGCAGCCCTTCGACCCCTTTGACCCCTTTTCCTTTCCAGGCATGCCCAAGCTGCCGGGCATGGGCGCTTCGGACGACGAAGAAGACGAGGAAGACGAGATCGCGCTCTTGCCGCCGTACCCCGGAGAGTATCGGCTGGAGCGTGCGGCGGATCCCACCGCGTTCCTCCGTGCAGAGGTGGAGCCGCGGCGGGCGGTGGTCGGCGAGCAGGTCACCCTGAGCATCTATGCCTACGGCCAACGCGGTCCCTTCCGTGAGACCCACACGTCCGAGCCTAGCCGCGAGGCATTCCTATCGTTCACGCTGTTGGAGAATTCCTACGCTGAGCCAATGTATCGAGTCCCCGTCGGTGACTCGGTGTGGCACGCGAAGAAGGTTCGTCAGCTTGCGCTATTCCCCATTCGCGCGGGCAAGCTCGTCATCGGCGCGATGCGACTTGGCTTTGACGGGCGCGGGTATCCGTCAGACGGCCCGCATCGCGGTCTGGTCCGCTACAGCAATCCCATCGAGCTACCTGTTGACGAGCCTCCCGTTGCCGGCAGGCCCCCGGGCTACAAACTCGGCGACGTTGGCCGGTACACGCTATCGGCAAGTGTGACGCCTCGGGAGATCTCGGCGGGAGAAGCGGTCAGCGTCGTCGCCAAGCTAGAGGGCACTGGCAATGTGCCGTTCTCTCTGAAGGTGCCCCGAAAGACTGCCGTCGAGTGGCTGGAGCCGAACATCATCGAGCAGGTCGAGCCACGGGGCTCGACCATCGGTGGGTTTCGTCGATTCAGCTACATCGTGCGCATTGACGCGCCGGGCGACATCGACCTCGGCGAGCTGTCCGTCCCGTTCTGGGATCCAGAGCGAGGACGCTACGAAACCGCCAGAGCCACCCTGGGCCGAGTGACGGTGCGCGCCGGCGGCGCAAACGGGGCCAGCCCAGAGCCCCCGCCGCGGGATCCCCTCACGGCGCTGGGGCCACCCCGCAAGTCCCTCGGAAACGCGGAAGCTTCGGCGACTTCATTCAGTCGCCAACCTTGGTTCTTCCCGAGCCTTCTGCTGAGCCCGCTCTTGGTCGTCGGCGCCTACGGCGGTAGACGCCTGGTGCAAACCGCGCGACAGCGGGCCAAGAGTGCAGCAGAGGACCCAACGAAGCTTGCACGAAGCATGCTCGCACAGGCTCGCCAAGCTCAGAAGCAGAAGGACATCGCGACCGTTGCGACCAAGGCTGAAAGCGCCATCATGTGGGGCATCGAATATGCCACTGGGCTACGCGCACGGGCCGTGTTGAAAGAACAGTTGCCCGCGGAGCTCGCCACGCTCGGCCTCGACGCCGATACGATCGCGCTGATCCAGGAAGTGCTCACGGCGTGTGACGACGTTCGTTTTGCGGAACCCCTTGCAGGTGACGAGTTGTACGAGCGGGCGCGAGCACTGACGGAACGCCTTTTGAAACTCTCGCCACGCGGGGACAAGCGTGCGAGCTAGCGCGGCGGCCTGCGCCTTCCTCGTCACGAGCAGCTTGCTGTGCGCAACGACGGCGGCAGCGCCGGCGGAGTCGGAGCGCCTCTTTCAAGAGGGGCTGGCTGCGCTTGAGCGCGGCGCGCACGATGACGCCATCGACCGTTTCGAGCTCATGGCCGACCGGGGTTTCAGTCACCCAGATGCGAGCTACAACCGGGCGCTTGCCTACAGCGCGCGTGCGCAATCGTCGAGCCCTCGCCCAGGAGATCTGGGGCGCGCGGCGGCCGCTTTGGCGGAAACCCTAGAGCTGGCGCCCCAGGATTCGGAAGCCGAAAAGGCACTGCTTGCTGTGCGCCAAGAGATCGCGCGCAAGCGCGCCCGCGGCGGTGACGAACCCGTGCGCGCGCGCCCCGCGCTCACCCGAGCCGTGCTGGAGCTGCTCACCGAGAACGGCTGGGCGGTGCTCTCCATCGCTGGCTCCGTTTTACTGAGCTTCGGCCTGGCCCTGCGGTTCTTCGCTGCCGCTCGCCGGCCGCGACTTGCGGGCAGCGTCACCGGTGGCATTGGAGCCGCAGTGCTCCTCAGCTGCGGCTGCGCCGGGTTTCTAGCAACACGCATGCATGCGGCGTCCCGCCCGGCAGTGGTCGTCGTCGCTGAAGCGCGCCTGCTAGACGACAGCGGTCGACCACAACAGGCCAAGGACGGCGCGCCCACGGCCATCCCGGAAGGGGAAACTGTCTACGTCCACGAACAGGCCGGAGAACTCAATCGCGTTGAGTGGGGCAGCGTCGAAGGTTACGTCAGCGCCGGTCAACTTCGCTTCCTGGCGCAGGAAGTCCGCCTTCCCTAGCGCCGCGCTTGCATCGAAAGGATAGGCGCTTCGCGGGCGGTCACGGTGCTGGCGCCGCAGCGCCCGCGTCTTCGTCCAGACCGGCTTCTGGCACGGGGCACTTTTCGCCCGTGTGTTCGGGTTCGCCCTCGGGGATCCGACAAGGATGTACGGCGACCCGCCGAACGCGTGGCTTGTAGATCACCTTGCGCTTCTCTTCCTTCTTCTCGCCATTGGGATACGTCACCACGCGCCCCACAATGACGCTCCAGCCAATCTGACCAGATTCTTTGACCTTTTCCCGGTCCGGGTCGAGCTCCGGATCCGCCAAGAACTCCACGGGCGGTTTTTCGATGTCGAACTGTGCGCCCCGAGTCGCACGCACCTTGCGCCCGCCGTTGTCCCCAAAGATCTTCACCGTGATGCTGGTGTCCGTGTACTCGCATCGGAACAGCATGCCCGCGTCAGTGTCATTGCGAAAAATGATGTCGGGCTTCGGAAACGACAGCGTTGCTTCGATCCCCATAGGGTAGCGGGCGAAGTAGTAGCTATGCGGCTGCCGCTCGATGATGTCGTAAGCGCCATAAAAGAGTGCGTTAAAAATGGTCGTTGCAAACTGACTCGCGCCGCCACCGAGAGCATCTACCATCTCGCCTTCTTCGATGGTGGGCGCAGCCACGAACCCGTTCTTGGTCGTGCGTGGACCGACGTGCGCGTTGACGCTGAAGTATTCCCCAGGTCTGACGATCACGTCATTCATCAGATCAGCGATGCGATGAATATTGTCGACACGCGGCTGGCAGCACGGATGGAACGTCGTGAACTTGCTCACCAAGCGAGTGATCTTCAGAGACAAGAGGTCATCCGTCGTGATCTCTGGCTCAGCGCCGCGTAGCAGGGGCAAAACTCCTACTCTTGCCTTTGCGAAAGCCGCCATGGAGAGCGCCTCCGCGACTCCGGACGCGGACAAAAGCGTCCCGGGAGCGCTTGGCACCAAACGCGGCTTGTTCTTCTCGTCGACTTCGAGTCGCGCATTTTGGGGCGGAGCCTCTAGGCCTTTCCTGCGGGTGACGAGCAGCTTGTCGACGCTTGCCACGGAGAACTCGGCTTCCACGACGTCGTCGGTGGTCACGCGCGCCGCGAGGGCCGCACCGAGCTCGCGTTCGGAAAAGTTGATGACAACTTGACCGTCCTGCGTGACGAGCTGGATGGGTCCACGGACCATGCGCTCCGCCCGGGTCTTGGCGGCGCTCAGAGCTTTCGGATCCGTTTGCGGGGTCACCTCGGTGAGGGGCACCTCCACCACGGTGCCTTCACCATCGAGCAACACCGCAAGCACCCGCCCTCGCAGGGGCCCTGGATCGACGCGGCGCCCCGTCCGCGGCGCCAGGATCCGAACCGTGCCGTCCGCATATTCGAGCCCACCGGCGAAGGGCTTATCCGTAATGGCAAGGGGCTCGAGTTCAGAAACCACCGCACCAAGCAGCCCATCGTCGATGCTCGCAGTAAGCGGCAGGGACTCCGCGCTCACCCAGCGAGAGAGCCACCAGCCAAACTGCCGCAGCAACGAACCGCTGCGCCCGGCCTGCAGGGCCTGCTGTGCACTTGCCTCCACATCCACCCGGAATCCCAACTCCCCAGGATTCAAGTGGAAGACCCGTTTGTCGAAGCGCATGGCCAACTTGGCCGCCGCAAGGCGCGCTCCCACCTCAGCGAGCTGAGCCCGCAGCGCCTCCTGTCCCATGCCGCTTGCCGCGATCCCCCCCACGGTCACGCCCCGTAGCACCTGCCCCCGAGCGCGGACTCGATCGACGGAAAAGGAGAGCAGCACCACGGCGATGGGGACCAAAACAAGCAGCGTTCGTCGACGCCAAGCTGTCCTAGGAGGCTCCGCGGGGGAACGCTCCGTCGTTGAATGTGAATCGCTGTCGGCCATGTCGCGGGACGCGGGCACTCGGCTCGCGCGCTCAAGTGCAGCCGTACTCCAGATCTGGCGCACCTTCCATGGTCCTGAGGGGTACGAAATGCGCCTCGCCAGCGGCGTTGGTATGCTAACAATTTCACAGTGTGGGTACGACGCACAGCCATCCGACCCGTACCGCCTTACGCGCGGGTTCCGGTACACGCCCTCGACTCCGTACGTGAAAGCCTCGCCGACGACGACGATACGGCGCGGGAGCAGCTCGACGAAGCCTTTGAACGCTTCGAGAAGAACCAGCCAACGCTGGCGACCAGCATCGCCGAAACCCTCGGCAAGCCACTGGACGAAACTGCCCTCGCCCTGGGCTATTTCCTGGCACTGGCGGTCTGGCTCGCCTTCGAGCAGGTGCATGGCGACCATTTGGACGAAATCCAGGAGCAGGAGCTGATCGCCACCGACGAGCTACTCACGCTGGACGAAGAGCTGCGACGGAGTGATCCCGCCGAACCCCTGGATAGCGACGACGTCATCGCGATGGAGCAGCCGCATCTGTTGGAGTTTGTACACGAACACGTGAACGCCACCCTCGAGGCACACGCCGACGAAGTGGACGTGGACGACGTGCACACGGTGTATCGCGTCGTCCTGATTGAAATTCTGGCGCTTTCTTACGCAGTGCGTCGGCCCAGTGGATACCCCGTCGCCAAGACCGAACTGCTAGCGTAAAACCCGCGCAGATCCCCGACGGACACTCTGTCCGTGAAAAACGGCCGCTTCGGAGCTAAGCTCCGCGCCTCTCTGGAGGAACCATGTCCGAATCGAATCGCGTTGTGCGGAGGCTTTCCGCGAGTGCCATCGTACTTTTGACTGCCGTACAAGCTTGTGGCGGCTCCACGGACATCGATTTCACCGGTCCCACCGGACCCGACGCGGGGACAACCGGCGGAACCGCGGGCACTGGAGCAAGCTCCACGGGTGGCATAGCCGGCACGGGTAACATCGGCGGCGGAGCTACCGGCGGAAGCGCAGGCATCGGCGGGATTGGTCCCGGTGGGGCTGGCGGGGTCGGGGGTGGCAGCTGCGGCCCGTGCGCGACTCCCCCTCCCTCGCCCGTCGGAACGGTCACGTCGTGTTGCGTCGGCACCAAGTGCGGCATCAGCATCGATCTGCTGGGTCCCCAGTGCATCGAACAAGGGCAGCCCGGCACGCCAGACCCGACATGCCCCACGGAAAACATCCAGGGCTTCCCACTGCAGGGCTGCTGCAAGCCCAACAACATGTGCGGCGTGCAGGATCCGCTATTTGGCTTGGGCTGCGTGGATCCCTCTGAGTTTGGCGGTCCAGCGGGACCGCCCTGCGGCGGCGGCGGCACCGGTGGCGGCGGCACCGGCGGCGTGGGCACTGGCGGCGTGGGCACCGGCGGCGTGGGCACCGGCGGCGTGGGCACCGGCGGCGTGGGCACCGGCGGCGTGG
>CALMUT010000365.1 GCA_937872925.1 uncultured Myxococcales bacterium
TGGCCTGGAGGATCCAGGACGAGCCCTGCTGCTCGAAGAGCGCGTAGTAGGGCGCCAGGAACAGCATCAGGATGGCGAGCTTGCCGACGGCCTTCAGGCCCTCGCGGCTGAAGGCCTCTTTGACGAAGGCCATGCCCTTGGGCGGGACGTGCACGTACTCGTTTCGGCCCATCCAGAACACCACCGTGGCCAGCAGCATCAACAGGCCCGGCAAGCCGAAGGCGACGTGGGGACCGTAGTGCTTGAGCAGCCACGGCGTTAGTAGGGTGGCGAAGAAGGAGCCGAAGTTGATGGAGAAGTAGAACCAACCGATCACGCGACTCAGCAGGTGCTGGTTCTGCGTGCCGAATTGATCGCCCACGTGAGCAGTGACGCAGGGCTTGATGCCGCCGGATCCGATCGCGATCAGACCGAGACCTACAGCCAGACCCAGCCGCGTCTCGTCCACGGCCAGGGCCAAATGGCCCAGACAGTAGATGATCGAAACGCGTAAGATGGTGCTGTACTTGCCCCACCATGCGTCGCTGATGATCGCGCCCAACGCCGGCAGCGCGTACACCGCTGAGCCAAAGAGGTGGTAGTAACCCTTCGCCTCCTCTTTGCCCATGACGTCGAGGGCGCCGTCGGAATTCAGCAGATACTCGGTCATGAAGACGACGAGGATCGTCCGCATGCCGTAGTAGCTGAAGCGCTCCGCGGCTTCGTTGCCGATGATGAAGGGGATGCCTTTCGGCATCTCTTTGGATGGCAGTGGCGCAGTGCGGTGAGTCGATTGGGCCATGTCTGTTATCTGCCTAGATGAGTGTGACGACCCAGGTTGCGCCGATCCACGCCCCCACTGCCGAGCCCAGCGTGGCCAGCACAACCACGAGCAACACGCGGGTCACGGGGTTTCTGTAGTAGCCGCGCCAGGATTGGGTGTCCTCGCCCAAACGTTGACAGTCTTCTACGGTGGGTCGCCGCAGGTGGGCTTCTACCAGACCCGCGACCATGCCAGCGCCGATCGTTGGGTTGAGCGAGGTGATGGGCGAGGCGACGAACGCGGTCAGCACCGTGAGGGCTCGCGCGCCGGCCGCGATGGTGAACAGTGCGGCCGCGACCGAGTTGGGCAGGATCCAAGCGTACAGCATGTGGCGCAGCCCTTCGCCCTCGTGACGGGCGTAGCCAATACCGAATGCGGCCAGGACCAACGCAGGAATAATCCACTTTACGAGTCCCGTCAGCTTAGAGGGAAGGGGGATCCTGCCGAGTTCGTCGCGGTCCACCGGCTGTTTGTGCTGCTGCAGCATGCCACGCACGTGCCCCGCTCCCACGACGGCGACGATGCGCTTGCCCTTTGCCTGCTCCACGGACGAGATCAACCATTGATCGCGCTCATCGATCAGCGGCGTCTTCAGCCGAGGCATGGCCTCCGCCAGTTGGTCCAACATCTCCGAGATGGTGTCGCGATCTTTGAGCGCCTCAATCTGCTCTTCGGTGATTTCCTGAACCGAAAAAGGCGCAGCAAGCATCACCGAAACTAGCTTCATCTTGCTAAAGAAGCCCAGGCTGGCCCAGGTGCGCCGCAGCGTCACCTGGATGTCCCGATCCGCCAGCACCAGTTCCGCACCCACGTCCTCGGCGGCGCGAACGGCCTCAAGCAGCTCCGCGCCAGGACGCACGCCGAGGCGCTCTCCCATCTTGCGCTGATAGGCCGACAGACCCAGCGTTGAGAGCAAGAACAGAACCTTGCCCTCGCGGATCACCCGAAACAGGTCCAGCTTCAGCCAGCGGTTCTCATCCGTCAGCGTGTCGAATCGGGTCTGATCCAGCTCCACGCAGACCGTGTCCGGGCGAAGCTCGCTGATAGTGCGCCGCACGTCCTCGACGCTGCGCTGCGACACGTGGGCCGTGCCGACGATGAAGATCTCGCGGTCGCCGTCGCTGATGCGGGTTACCGTTTCGGGTTGGCTCATGGGCACAGCCCGCGGCAATAGCACGTGTGAGCCGCGCGCGTCGCCTCAAGGGAAGGCGCAACGCAGCCACACCCTCGTCCAGCAAACACTGATGCCTCGCCAAAGGAGGTTGGTGCGATGCGAAGTAGGTTGCGTCGGATAAACGGTGGCGGCGATCTCGTGCCACCGCAGCCAGCGCAGGCTAGCAGCCTGTTCCACACTTCTTGGTGCTACAACAGCCACCCGCAGCACAGTCGTATTGGGTCTGGCAAGCGTCGCCGATCAGCGCCGTTCCGCGGCAGGTGCCGTTGTTGCAGTTCGATGACTTGCAGTCCGTGGGCAGTTTGCACGGCATCCCGTTGTCGAGGGGACCCGCAGCAGCGCAGCGTGTTTGCACGCAGGCTCCAGATAGGCACGCCGCGTCTGTCGTGCAGGACGCACCATCCTCGCGGTGCAGGTCGCATACTTCGACAGAGCCGCTCCCTGCTTTCTGAAGTGTGCGGCAGGAGGCAGGGAATTCACACTTGAGGGTGGCGCAAAGCGGCAGGCACTTCGTGCCACAGGTTGACGTTTCGCCCGGGGCGCAAGGCACGGACACGCAGGCCAGGTTTGCCTCGCAGCCCGAGCCTGCGCTGCAGTCCACGCTGCAATAGCCGACTTCCTTCACGAAGTGGTAGCAGGACCCGCTCTTGCACTGACTGTTCAGCGAACAGACTTGCCCCAGCTCGCGAAGGGGCTCATCGACGCTGCATTCGGAACAGTCGCAGTATTGGCCAGGGGCGTTGCTGATCTGCGTGCACTTGCCGTGACACGCCGGGTCGCTGAACCCCTTGCATCCCGGCGTGCAAAAGTAGCCGGTATCGATGCCGCCAATGCACCGTGATCCATTGCAAGAGAAGTCACTGTCGCATGAGCGACTGCAGTACGACCAGCCATCGCCTGTGCTCAAGCAGCGGTCACAGTTGCCGATAGTGCAGGACTGGCCCACTGGAACGCGACATACGTGAGCGAAAGTGCTGCAGTTGGTGGTGTTGCAGTCGAAGTCATCTTTGCATGGCTCGCCAACGCCGTGCTTCTTCTCACAGCCGACGTCAGGCTTGCAGACCATATCTGCCGGGCAGCCGCATTCTGCGCAGTGGCTGTCGCCGGCGACGCTACACGCCGTCGGCACGCCGTCGATGCATATCAGAGCGCCGTTCGGGCAACCATGAGTGCAACCGCGCTCACCTCCGTCGAGCACGCCGCACTTCCGTGCCAAGCTGAAGTTCGAACAGTCAGCGTCGGACGTGCACGGCAGAGTGCAAACTCTTTCGGTGGAATTGCCTCCCGAGATCGATCCGCATTTCGCGCCGGCACACTCGGAGTCGTCAGTACATGGAAGGCCAATCCGGCCCCCTCCTTGCCCGATGTCTCCGGTTGGGCCCGCCGAGTCGCCGCAGGCTGACGCAACCCCCGACGCGGCAAGGAGCATCAACAAGCTCAACGCAACTCGTAGCCCGCGCATGATGACCGTCACTTTTGTCGCTTCCACCGATCTCCCTGCCTCATCGCTCAAATAATAGCGTGCGCCCATCTGGTGCGCATCAAGTCGGCGGCAGCAAGATGCAGAATCAGTTGTGCAGAATCTGCACAACTGACGAATTGTCCTGTGGATTCGACATGTTCCGCGCTGCCATTCTCCGCCTCGATGGGCCCAGGGGCTTGTGTATTCGCCCTGCAGCGTTCTCGATGCGGGCTGATGCCTCGCTGCGCCGGTCAGCGACGCGCGTCGTCGAGCTCGTCGGCCACGCTTGCGACGGCGGCTTGGCCGCGCTTGTCGAGTAAGCTGACGACCAGGCCCGTCAAACCAGAGAGCAGGAACGCCGGCGGCAGTTCGCCGAGGGTCTTGAACCCATCGCCGACGCCCGGGAGCAGTGGCGCCGCGAACTTGAAGAGGGGCACGCAGGCGAATCCGACGAGCATGGCCCCGATGGCTCCATTCGCGGTCAAGCGGCGCCAGAAGAGCGAAAGAATGAGGGTAGGGCAAAACGTCGCGCTGATGCCTGACCAACCGAAAATCACGAACCAAAACACAGTGCGGTCCGGAGTGATGAGGGCGACGGTCACGGCGATGATCAGCGCCACGGCTGCGAGGGCAAAGGTAGCGACGCGGCTCTTCGAGACGAGTTCGTTGTCCGGCAGCTTGGGATGCAGCACTTTTTGGTAGACGTCGCGCACCAGCGCGCTGCCGGCGAGGACCAGCAGGGAATCCACGGTGCTCATGATTGCCGACAGCACGATGGCGACAAAGACGCCGACCAGGATCAGCGGCAAGAGATTCTCCACGAGCAGCGGCAGCACATTCTCGCCGCCGTTGCCCAGCACTGATTCCAGCGCTTGCGCCGGTTCGGTCAGTGCGGCGCGGCCGACCATGCCGATCAGCACGGCGCCGAGGTCCGAGAGCACCGTGAAGGTGATGGCGACTTTGGCGCCGTGTTTGATATCGCTCTTCTTCTCCAGGGCGATGAAGCGTACGAAGATTTGTGGCGAACCCAAGAAGCCCAGACCGATCAGAGAAAGCGAGATGACACTCAAGATCGTGGGCAGCGTCCAGCCGTCGCCGGGCCCCGCGAGGGAAAGGAGTCCCGGGTCGATGGCGTATAGCCTCGCCGACATCTCACCGACGCCGCCCAGGGTGATGAGACCGATGACGGGAAGAGCCGTAAGCCCCAAAAACATCAAGGAGCCCTGAAAGACGTCGGACCAGGCCACGGCCAAAAAGCCCCCCGCGACGATGTACACCAAGACCACGACGAAGCCGACGCCGATGCCCACGAAGTAGTTCCAGCCCAGAAAGATCTCGAAGGCCTTGCCCGTGGCGTCGATTTGCGCGCTGACGTAGATGGTCACGAATACGACGAGGGCCACCGCGGACACGATACGGAGGCGATGGGTCTTGTCGCGTAGGCGATCTTCGAGATAGTCGGGCACGGTCACGGAGTCGTAGCGATCTGTCAGCCCCTTGAAGCGTCGACACATCAGGAGCCAAGCGCCCGCGACGCCGATCACTTCGCCGAGCACGACCCAGAGCGCCTTGGCGCCGACGACCGCACCCATGCCCGTCAACCCGAGCAATAGCCACGCGCTCTCACCGGTGGCGCGCGCGCTGAACGCGACCGACCAGAAGCCGAGGCGCTTGCCGGCGGCGAAGTAGTCTTTGACGTCCTTCATGCGGCGCGACGCCACTGCCCCGATCCCTAAGAGGACCAGCAGATACACGACGACAGCTATGAGCTTGACGACCACGACACCGGCGACCGTAACATGGGCCACGCTGGTCTCGATTTCGCGTGGCTCGCTGCCCACGGTCGCGTTTGCGGTGCGCTTGTCTCGCGATTCCAAGTCTCCGTTGTCTGGCCCTGGCTAAGCTTGGCAACTTTCGTGCGCATGGATGTGCCGTCGTGACGGAGGATTTTTCTCTTGGCAGCGCTTGCGCTAGGCTGGCGGCCTGTCAGAGCGAGATTCTAGTCCGGACGCGCCGCGGGCCGAGCCGCCGAAGGCGCAGCGTGCCAGACCGGGAGCACCCCGCCCGTCTGCCGGACGGGATGTAGGCGTGAGTGCACCGCCGCCGCTCGTGGTGCGGCCGCCGCCGCCCCGCGCGAGCTTGAAGCCACGGCCGTTGAGTCAGAGTGTGCCCCCGGCGTTGAAGCCGCCGCTACCGCCCCCTCGCAAAGAGCTGTCGTCAGTGTCCGTTTCTGATGGGGTATCGCCTGCCATCGAATCCGAGCCCGCTGGCCCCCCCATCGCTGTGCCGGGCTTCCCGCGATCGGCCGCAGATTTGCTCAAGCGTGTGGGCCCGCGTCCACCTCAGGCCACCTTGCCGTTGATGGGTGGGCCTCCCGCTAATCCAACGGTTGGCGCTCCGCCGCTGATCACGACTGCTCACGCTCCACCGGCCGTAGCGTCGTCGGCCGTGGCGAAAGCGCCCAGCGCGGCGCTCGGCTCTTCAGCCATTTCGGCCGCGCGCACGTCCATGATTTCGCTGACCTCGGAGATCGAGCCGACGCTCCTGGTCGTTGGCGACGGCTTTGACGGCGAGAGGGAATTGATCGACGCGCTGACGGAGCGCGGCGTGTATGTCGAACGCACCAGCATGACGGATGCGCAGCAGTCCGTCGTGACGGTCGCGCCAGATCTCGTGGTGCTGACGGGCGACGCCGCCGGCGAGGCCCTGACCAAAGTGCTCGAAGACCTGGGCGCGTCACCGATGAGCTCCGTAGTTCCCGTGGCCGTGCTGTCCGAAGACGACGAACTTTCGCCCCGACTCGCTGCCTTTCGCCACGGCGCGGCGGCCGCCGTGTCCTTTGCGCAAGGTGCCGCAGGCGCGGCGGACCAACTCTCGGAATTGGTCCGCGCCATTCCCGAGCGCAGCGGGGAAAGCGAAGGAAAACTCGGGGAAGCAACCTTGCCGGAGTTGATCGATGCTCTGTCCGAGGAGGTACGCAGTGGGATCCTCTCGGTCTATGGCCCCGCGGACCCCGACTCGGTGCTGCGTCTCGCCCTGGGGGGTGGCAAGCCCCTCGCATCGGCGGTTTCTGACTTCGTGGAGCGCGTCAACGACGTGGTGCTGGACTCCGAGTCCGTGAAGTTCGGTTTCGAGGAGCGTGCTCCGGGAACGGTGGGCGTGCTTTCCGAACCGCCGCCGCCGTCTTCGAGGTCTCGCAGCGAAATTGCGGGGGTGCGCGCGCTGATCGCGAGTCAAGACCCTGCGTCGGCGGACGCGCTGGCCCAGACCCTGCGTGGCCAGGGCGCGGAGGTGCAGCTGACGGACTTCGCGCCGAGCGAGTCGCGCATCGAGCGGCTGAGTCATTTCGATCCAATGGTGCTTTTGATCGGCGAGAAAGACCTGTCTCAGGACGGCTACGAGTTCTTGCGTCAGCTCTTTGCCGACCACCGACTGCGCTGGGCTTCGCTGTTGGTGGTGCGCTGGGGCGAAGTGTGGCCCGATGAGTCCGAGCCTGCCCGACTTGAAGGCTTGGTCGGCAGCATCGCCGCGCTGACGGAACCCGACCACAGCGCCGAGCAGCGCGCGACGGCCGGCGAGCGCTTTGACTTGCGGCTCGAGAGTATCGGAGGCGCGCGTCTATTGCGGGCGTTGGCGCGCTCCGGAAAGCCGCTCGCTCTTGAGCTGACGGGTCGTCGCGCTTTAGTGCGGATGTCGCTATCGGACGGCGCAGTGGTTTCTTGCGACGGCAAGTTCGGTGACGACCCCAGCCAGGTGCTCAGCGGGCTGCCGGCGCTTTCCGCGTTCCTGGTGCTGCGCTCTGGCCGCATCCGCGTTGCGTCAACGGAAGTTGCCGCCGGCGAGGAGGTCTTGGGCCAAGTCGGTACGGTGCTGGAGCAACTGGGCAGCGACGCACCGATTGCGCCGTCGCTTTTCCCGCGGGCCATCACGGACGCGATCCCGCCGCCTGCTGCGAGTCGCGTTGCGGTGGAGCCTAAAGCGGACGCCGCCGGCGCGCCTGTAGGGTGGAAACGCGGCGGCTGGGTGGCGTTGGCGCTGCTGGGGATCGGAGCGGTCGTCGCGCTGGTCGTGACGCTGCGCTCTACACAGCCAACCGCTGCCCCCGCGGCAGCAGAATCGGCCCCGGCGGTTACGGCTGCTGCGGCGAACAGCGAAGCGCCGCAAGCTGCGCCGGTCGAGGACGAATCGCTTTTGGGGCGCGCGCGGCGCGGGGATCCAAAAGCCCTTGCTGAACTCGAGGGCCTTGCGCCGGAGAAACGCAGCGCCGAACAGGCACTGGCGCTCTCCCAAGGTTGGTTCGCCAAGAAGCGCGGTGAGCTCGACGCGCTCGCGGAGCAGCTCGAAAAAAATCCGTCGAGCCTCGAACAGCGGGAAGTGCAAAACACCCTGCTCGAATTCTCCCGGGATGCGAGCATGTCCCTGGCGACTCTGCGGGTGATCGCGAAACAGAAGCACGCGGTTGCGGTCGATCTGCTGTACGAAGTGTGGACGGGGACGCGCGGACGCACCGAGGCCACGCGCCTAGCCGAAGCGTTGGTCTACACCGCCGAGGTGCGCTCCCACGCGTCTCCCGCGCTTTCTGTGGTGCTCGATCTGCGCCAAGAGACTGACTGCGCCAAGATGCAAGCTGTGCTGAAACGCGCCGCGGAGCATGGGGATCGCCGCAGCTTGCGGCCTCTAGCGCAGCTGACGCTGCGGCGTGGCTGCGGCGAGGGCAAAACCCAAGACTGCTTCCCGTGTTTGCGCAAAGACGAAGAACTGCGCAAGACCATCAATGCCGTCAAAGGACGCCCGGGACCGGCATTCTGAGCGGCTTCGGTGGCGAGGCGCGAGTCGCACCCGGTGCGAGGCCGATGACGTCGAGAGACGCCACATCCAAAAAAGCCAGCTTGGAAGCGGCTACGGGTCGGCGCGGCTCAGAGCAATACGGTGAGTGCTGAGAGTGCAGCGACGATGACGCCGCCGGAGGCAATCGCTGCGATGACGAGCAAGCGACGGTCTTCTGAACTGCGCCGCATCGGGATGTAGGCGAACTCGTCGACGTAGACGTCGGACTTGGCGGGTGCATCCGCGGAAGCGGAGGGTGAGGGCGGCGGCTCCGTGGTGACGGGTAGAGCAGCGACCAGCTCGGTTTCGGATCGGGATCCCGCTTCGGTTTCGGCGACGGCGGCATCGGCGTTACGTTCTGCAAATGCGGCGAGACGCGCGCGGGCTTCCAGGGCCTGCATCACGACTGCCTCAGATTCCTCTTCGGGCTCGTCACAGGGGTAGATGGGATCGGCGCCACTTGGCGGCGGGCTGCTCCAGCGCTCCGGGTGGAATGGATCGGAACACGGTCCGCTCTCGACGTCGGAAGCTTCTTCGACCCGAGTCTGCGCGCTGCCCTGTACGGAATAGACCGAGCGCAGGGTCGTTGACTTCAACTGCTCGAAGTACTTGGCGGCGTCACGGTCGGTCTTGCTGGGGATCACTGCAGGCATGCCGACGATGGTGCCGCCCGCGCTAATGACGCGCCTCTGGGTGTGGGGGTCTGGGGTAGACGGCGGTGATTCCATGGCGTCCCTACTACGCTCTAGGTGCGGGGGGGCTTCCTTGGATTCAGGGCGGGGGCCGGACCTGGGTAAAAGCTTTGCAATTTCGGGAGGAAGGGCGCGGCTGGGGGAGCCGAGCCGGCGGCCGGTACTGATGAAACGTGCAGCTTTTGGCGGCCGCAAGCGTTCGGCAGGAATTGCCGAGCGGGCGCGAGGATCGGCACTAAGTTCCATTGCATGCTTTCCTCGCGCGCACCCCTGCCTGAGCTGTCGCCGACGAAGCGCGACACAGTGCGGAGCCTGTTGGAGCGCGCGCTTGGTCCGAGCAAGGTGCTGACCGATAAAGACGCCTGCGAGCGCTACGGCGCCGACGAGAGCGAAGCGGAGCCGCGAACGCCCGACGCGGTGGTGCTGGCGACCTGTGTGGACGACATCGTGGCCGCGCTTGCGGTGGCCCGACAAGCGGAAGTGCCGATCACGCCCCGAGGCGGGGGCACCGGGCGCACCGGGGGAGCCGTGCCGGTGGCGGGTGGCATTGTGCTGGCGACCCACGGCATGAATCAGATCAAAGAGATCGATCGCGCCGAAGGCATTGCGGTCGTCGAGCCCGGCGTGGTGCTCGGAGATTTGCACGCGGCGGTGGAAGCTGAGGGCTGGTTCTACCCTCCGGATCCCAACAGCTGGGAAACGTGTGCCATCGGCGGGAACGTGGCGGAAAACGCCGGCGGCCCCCGGGCCTTCAAATACGGGGTGACGCGACAGTACGTGTTGGGCTTAGAAGCGCTGTTGATCGGTGGGCAGCGTTTGCAGGTGGGGCGACGCACCTTGAAGGGCGTGACGGGCTACGACGTGACCGCGCTCTTGGTCGGTAGCGAGGGCACGCTGGCGGTGTTTGGCGACATCACGCTGCGGTTGATCCCGAAGCCGCCCGCGGTGATGACGCTGATGGCGCTCTTCGGGAATGTGCGGGACTCTGCCCGCGCAGTGGCGCGTATGACCGAAACCGGCTTGGTGCCGCGCTGCATCGAGCTACTCGACGGTCGCACCTTGGAGGCCATGCGCCGCGGCGGCAATGCCATCGATGCCCGGGCCGGCGCCATGCTGCTGATGGACGTGGACGGGGAGCTGCAAGCGTGTGAAGCGCAAGCGTCGCGGGTCGCGGATGCCTGCAAGGGCGCCTTGGATGTGCTCGTGGCGCAGGACGCGTCCCAACGCGAAAAGCTGTGGAGCGCGCGCCGCGAGATGAGCCTATCCGTGCGTCGATTGGCGAAACACAAGTTGGCAGAAGACGTGGTGGTGGGGCGACAGCGCGTGGTGGAGCTTTTGGATCGCGTTGACGCCATCAGTGAGAACAATCGCATCGAGACGCTGACCTACGGTCACGCTGGGGACGGGAACCTGCACGTCAACTTCCTGTGGAACGACGACGACGAAGTGCCGCGGGTCGACGCCTGCATCGAGCAGCTATTTCGAGCAGTGGTGGAGCTGGGGGGCACGCTCAGTGGGGAACATGGGATTGGCGTGCTGAAAGCGCCGTATCTCGGCATCGAACAATCCGACGAGCTGATTGCGCTGCAGCGGGGTTTGAAGCGGGTGTTCGACGAAAAGGGGCTGCTCAATCCCGGGAAAGTCTTCCCGAAGCTCGGCCACGGGGCCTGCTGAGTCCGGGCAGCATCCCGGAACTTGCCGGAGGAATTTCGACGATTTGCGGTTCCTGGCGCGGGACGAGTGCTAGCTTTGTCGCGCGAACTTCATGGCGTCCAAGGGTACATGCAGGTGCGAGCCGGGGCGGGCCGGCGCAGCACGGCGCGCGGGCCGCTGGCGCTCCGCGTCCCACTGGACGGCGCATTTCGCTTCGCTGTTAGCGATCGCGACGAGCTGCGTGGTGTCCGATCCGCCCGAGTACTCGAACCCTGCCGCGACGCCTCCGCTCCTGGTCTTGCTGGAGGCGTTTCCGTCCGTCGGGAAAGTTCAAATCGTCAACACCGGGGACCTCATGCTCATGGCCGTGCCGGTGCGCGCTGAGGACCAACCCGGTGACGAGCTCATTGCGCGGCTGTATCTCGACTTTCGCTTGGATACGGAGGCCGTACAGGCTCCGCTGGCGATCTTGCCGGTGGGCTCCTACGACGACGAGCGCAGCATCGATATGAGTTGGGTGGTGCCGCAGCTCGATCCGGGCTGTCGGCAGTTGATGCTGGTGGTGACACACCGTTCCAATCTGGACTCCGCGGGCCGGCCGCTGCAAAACCGGGACACGGCCGTGGCCGTGTGGTGGCTCAACGTCAACGACGCCAGTTCCGACAACCCCATGTCGGCGTGTCCGAAGGAGACCATCGCTCCGTAGCCTGCGATTGTTGCAGCGGCTTCAGTCGGGAGCCCGCAAAGTCATTCCCCAGGCCCGCGCCAGCTCCAGCGCTTCGGGCAGGCGACTCGAAAGTGCGAGCACGCGTCGCAGTTCGGCCTTCGCTTGCTCTGCTTTGCCGAGGGCGTGCAGCGCTTTGGCGAGACTGAGGCGCGACAGCGCGGTGTCTTTGGACGCAAGCTGTGCCTTCGCTGCAGCGAGCGCTTTTTCGCGGTCCCGCTTGGCCCGTGTGGGCTGCTTCGCCTGCTCGTGGATGTCGGCGCGCAAAAGCAGGTAGTCCGTGTGATCCGGAGCGCTGTGCAGCAGCGCATTCGCTTGCTCCAGAGCCTCTTCATACTGGCCCAGGCGGCGCTGTGCCTCGATCAAGGCCAGACGCACCACCACGGCGCCGCCGAGCTTTGGAAGCGCTTCGCGGTAGTCGCGCGCCGCATCGCTGTGCTTGCCGAGCTGCGTTTGCAGCTTGCCGCGTGCAAGCACCAAGTCCGGAGTCGTGCCGACGCGGATGGCCTGGGTGTAGTCCGCGATGGCGCCGGCGGCGTTCTTGCGCTTTTCGCGGATGCGCGCGCGCGCGGCCCACGCGGCAGAGAGTGGCTTCTTTTCCGAAAGGTGCCGGGTCAGTTCCGCCTCGGCGCCGCGGTGGTTGCCCAGCGCTTCCAGCACGAGCGCGCGTTCGAAGGAGAGCCGCGGCAAGCGCGGAGCCTGATGCTCTACCACCCGTAAGTCCGCCATCGCTCCCGCCAAGTCCCCCATGCGACGGTACAGGTCTACGCGATCGAGTCGGAGCCGCGCGTTTTTTGGATCCTGGCGCAAGCGCGCGCTGATGCGGTCCAGCTCGCTCGCGTTGCCCGCGTGAGCAAGCGCACTCGGCGCGATTGACGCCGCGGCGAGCAGCAAGGCCACGGACAGCAGCGCCCGTGCGCGACTTGGTCGCCAGTCTTTTCGAAGGGGAGGGCGCGCGGCGTGCGCTACGGGCATGTCATCTTGGCGATACGCACGTCGTCGATGTACCAACCGGGGGTGGCGGGGTGGCACGGGTCGCTGCCATAGCTCGCGAAGTGAAAGCGCAGCCGGAACTTGGAGTGGGTGTAGCTGGAGACGTCGATTTCCACCGGCAGCCAGCCTCCGCTCGCGCCGGCGAAGCCCTTCTGGCCGTCCAGGGCGCAAGGGGAACAGGTCGTGCCGCCGTCGGAGTTCACGTAATAGCAGTCAATGGCCGTGTTCGAGTAACCGCCCGTGGGCGTGACCTTCTTCCAGCTGGTGCCGTCGTGCACTTCGACCAAGCCACCCGAATAGGTGCTCGGATCAAGCGCGCAAGGCAATCCGCACAGACCGATCAAGCCGTTGGGATCACAGACGCGGAAGCTATACCAGTGCCAGAACTGCAGCCGCACGGTCTGGCCGGAGTAGCTGCTCAGGTCGATCTCTTGGGACGTCAGCGTGGAGTCCGCGCAGTTCTTGGAGTTGCCGTTCAGGCCCGTGCCCCAGGCCGCGTTGCCGCTTCCGGTGTGATCGCTGCCCGGTCCGCTGCTGGGGTTGCCACACGCCCAGTCCGTGTTGTTGCCGGCCGCAGTGAAGTCCGAACCGCAGCCCGTGAAGTCGTAGCTCTTGACCGCGCAGCCCCCGAAGCCGCCGCTGCCGCCGGTGCCGCCGGTGCCGCCCCCACCCGTGCCGCCGGTGGCGCCGCCGGTGCCGCCCGTGGGACTGCCGCCCGTGGCGCCGGTGCCGCCCGTTCCCCCCGTTGGACTGCCGCCCGTGGCGCCGGTGCCTCCGCCGGTTGCGCCGCTGCCGCTGCTGCCGCCGGTTGCTCCGCCGACTCCCGCAGCGCCTCCACTTGGGATCACGCCGGACCCCGCGCCCCCACCCAGGCCAACGCCGCCCGCGCCCGCGCTCGCGCCAGAGCCTGACGCCCCGCCGTTGCCCGCGATGCTGGCGTCTGCCCCCGCGGCGCCTCCGCTTAGCGTGCCGCCCGTGTTGTCGGACGGGCCGACGCCTTCGCCCTTTGCGCAGCCGATCAAAGCGACCGCGCCAAGCACGCTCCACCGCCAGTTAGCCACCACGCGCGCACGATAGCGCTAAGGGCGGGTTCGCGCCAGGGTCGCTCCGGCGCTACTCTCGAAAAACCTGCTTTCGGTAGTGCGCCAGCTCGGCAATGGACTGCTTGATGTCGAAGAGCGCGTCGTGCGCGCCGTCCTCGGGCTTCTTGTAGACGGCCTTGTCGCCGTACCAAAGCCCAGCCAGGACCTTCAGCGAGCTGACGTCCACGATGCGGTAGCTGAGGTAGCCGGCCAGGCCCGGCATGTAGCGCTCGATGAAGCGCTTGTCTTGGCCAATGCTGTTGCCGCAGAGCACGGCCGGGTAGGGGCACCAGCCGGCGATGCGTTCCAGGAGCAATCGTTCCGTGAACCCCGTGTCCTTGTTGGTCTTGGAGAGTCGACCCAAGAGCCCAGTCTTTTCGTGCATCTCCCGCACGAAGGGCGTCATCCTCGCCAGCTCCGCTTCGGGTTGCCACACGTCGCAAACGAACTCCTCAAGGGGCTCCAGCTTAGAATTCGTGACGATCAACGCAGCTTGCAGGATCACGTCTTGCTCCGGATCCAAGCCGGTCATTTCAAGATCCACCCATGCCAGATTGCCAACGGCTTGTTGGCGTTTCACACGTTGCATCAGTTTTCCTCTTGCTCTCGCGTTTTCTCGCGCACGACCCAGACCGGGCAGCCAGCTTTTTGCACCACGTTTTCGGCGACGGAGCCCAGCAGGAAGCGCTCCACGCCGGAGCGCCCTTCCGTACCGACGACAATCACGTCCGCGTCCACTTCGGCCCCCAGCTGCACGATTTCCGTGGACGCAGAGCCGACGCGCACGTGGGTGCTGACGTCAGCGCTGTCCACGCTGCGGTCGGCGCGTTGCCAAGCGGCCAAGTGCTGCTCGACGTAGTCTTGGAGGAAGCTGGCGGCCTCCTTGGGCGAAACCGTGCGTTCGTCGTCGTCGAGTTCGAGCCGCACCATAGGGCCGAGACTCTTTGCAACGTGTACGACGTACAGCTTGGTTTCGTCCCGGCTCGCGACTATTTCGAGTGCCGCGTTTAGGGCGAGTTTGGCGAGGGGGGAAAAGTCGACGCCAACGAGCACGTGCTTCATGGGCTGGAGCATACCCGCGGTTGCAGGGCCCGGAACGAGGTTTGTTCCGAGCCAGGCCCCTCAGGCCTTGACGTCTCGTTGCTTGACGCCCGGCAGTGCGATTTTTGGATCCTTGGCCCGCTCGCGATAGACCACGAAAGTCCTGCCGATATGCTGCACGACATGGCAGTGCGCGCCGCTCTCGATGGCGTCTCGCAGGCTGAGCGCCTCCGGAGCCTGGTCCGCGTCAAGCTTCACCTTGATCAGCTCGTGGGTTTCCAGGGCTCGATCGAGTTCCGCGGTGACGCCCGGCGTCAGGCCTTTCAGCCCGATCTGCAGCGTCGGCTTCAGGGAGTGGGCGAGGGCGCGCAAGAATCTGCGCTGCTTGCCGGTTAGGTTGCTGGGGAGTCGAGCCACGCTCGCTCTCATACCACGGCGGGCAGCCGCGCAGCGCCATCGATTCAAGGGTATCGATGCGCTAGGCTGCGGTCGGGATGCGCATTTTATACGGAGTCGTGGGCGAGGGCATGGGGCACGCGACGCGGAGCCGCGTCGTGCTCGAGCATTTGGCGGGCGTGGGCCACCAGATCAAAGTCGTGGTCTCTGGACGCGCCCATGGGTTCTTGCTGGATCGTTTGTCTGCGCACCCGAACATCACAGTAGAGGAGATCCATGGGCTTTCGCTGCGCTACTTCGGTAATCGCGTCGACCGCAGTGAAAGCCTGTTCGAAAACCTCAAGAAGGCGCCCAAGGGCATCAAGAAGAACGTGGCCGTCTACCGACGCGTTGCCGAGCAGGGCTTCGAGCCGGAGCTTGTGATCAGTGACTTCGAGAGTTGGGCCGCGCTCTATGCGCTCAACCATTTCTTGCCGGTCATCAGCATCGACAACATGCAAGTGATCAACCGCTGCAAGCACGACAAAGCAGTCGTGGGCAGCACCGGCTACGACTACGCGTTGGCAAAGTTGGCCGTGAAAATGAAGCTGCCCGGCGCGTATCATTATCTCGTGACGACCTTCTTTGTCCCGAAGGTAAAGAAGAAGCGCACGACCCTGCTGCCACCGATCCTGCGACCCGAGATCCTGGCGGCCAAGCGCGAGCCAGGCAGCCATGTGCTCGTGTACCAAACCGCCTCGGCCAACGAAGCGCTCATCCCCGTGCTCAAGACGCTGCCGTATCGGTTTCGCGTGTATGGCATGGGCAAAGAGGGCGCCGAAGGAAACGTGGCGCTGTGCGCGTTCTCCGAGGCAGGTTTTGTCGACGATCTGCGCACAGCCCGGGCGGTCATCGCGGGGGGCGGTTTTTCGCTGATGAGCGAGGCGGTGAGCCTGCACGTTCCGATGCTGAGCGTGCCCATCGAAAAGCAATACGAGCAAGAGCTGAATGCGCGCTACTTGGCTCACCTGGGCTACGGAGCGTGGGCTCGCAGCCTGGGGGCCGATCGCATCACGGATTTTCTTGCACGGAGCGATGACTACTCCCACGCCCTGCAGAGCTATGAGCGGCGCGACAACCGCATGCTGCTCGACTGCGTTGACGAACTCATCGCGCGACGCGGCCGCGACGAGGATCAGCCCAACGTGCTGGAGTCGCCGGCGTTGGCCAAGTACGCGGCGCGATAGCGGCTAGCGTTCGACCAGGATCGGACGCAGCGCAATGTTGTCGAGTTCGTCCGTCTCGTGCACAGTCCCGCCGTCGTCGGTCACCATGATCAAGTAGCGGTAACCGCTGCGGACCTTTTGGGGCAGCGTAATGTCGAGCTTGTGTTCGCCGCGTTCCGGGCCCTTCGCGAGTTTAGCGAAGGCCCTTTCTCCGATCTTGACGTCATCGGCGCCGAAGCGTGGGTCGTCGGAGTAGTAGAATGCAACGTTGAACGGGCCCGCCGCGTCCGGCCCTAGATTGCGCAGGCTGAAGCGCACGCCCAGCTGAGCACCGGGCTTTGCTTTGGGTTGGGAGACGAAGAAGAAGCGGTCCGTGAGGTTCGGCCGCACGATCTTGAACGCGACGGCCTTGTCGTTGTTGTGTTCGCGCAGTTCGCCGGCCTCGGACTTCTCGTCGACGATCACGCCCACGTAGTAAGTGCCGCTGGCTAGGTCCGGGGCGAATACGTTGTCCTGCAGCGTGACGGTCGTCTTGCCCGGGGGCAGCGTGGACAGGGTGCGGCCGGCGAAGCGTCGGTCTTTGGTCGTGATCTTCGGCGACTTGCCCATGTACACACCCACGTCAACCGGCCCGACGGGCAGCTTGCCAGCGTTGGTGACTGTGAAGGAGACGACCGCTGGCGTTCCCGGGGGGCCTTGGGCGGGCGCGATGGCCACGGTGCCTGGGGTGATGTCGGGTGCTTTGAAGACCCAGAACTGGGCTAGCTGCCCGTTGTCGCCTTCGTTCGTTTCGTCGACAGCGTCGTCGATGTCCGCCAGCACACCAATGCGTGTGTGTTGTCCATGGACTGCACAGCTGGGATCGATGCGCACGGTCTTCTTGATCGCCACGGACTCGTGCGGCTTCAGGAACGTATGGGTGAAGGTCTGCAGCCGCGTGTCTTGGGTATCCACTTCGAAGTCTCGTGAGCAATACACCCCCAGCTTGACCGGGCCATAGGCGACGTACTCGGAGTCATTCGTCAGCTTGGCGCCCAGGGACACCATGCGGCCCAGGGACCCGCGATCCGGTGAGATCGTTGTGTCGCTGATGCGCAGATTGGGTTGGTACTTGGCGCTGATGTCGATGGGAGTCGCTTTGTAGTTGTTGAAACCGGAGCTCTCAAGCACACCACCCCAGGCATCCGCGTAGACGTAGATGCTACCTGGCTTGCAGGTTTCACACGGGGGCAGGCGCACGTTGACTTTGAACGTTTCGCGCTGCCCCCGGCCGAGGCCCAGATACGCGCGCGTTGCGCCAACGCGTGTCACGTTGCCACGGCTGGGCACGAGCAAGCCGTCGCTGTGGTACACGGCGATGCGAAAGCTGGCGGCGTCTGCATTGCCGCGGTTGGCCACGCTGAAGGTCACGCCGACCACCGTATCCGGGGCAGCCTTGTCGTGACTGAGCTGCACGGACTCCACGACGAGGTCAGGAAGAGGCGCCGGTGCCGCAACCGCTGGAGCAGCCGCGGCGAAAAGCGCCAGGGCACAAAGCCGTAGGCTCGTTCGCGTTTGCATGGGGTCCCTTGACGCAAGCGACGTGCCGCATGCGCTTTTCGAATCTGAATGCGTCCAGGCGCGCATGCAGCGCGCGCGCGCCCGGCGTCAACGCAATCAATGCGTGATTTGAAAAACCGATCCGGTTGCGGTTGCGCTATTAGCGAAAGCACCATGTCCGCTCGGCCCGCCACCCCCGCTAGCGCTCTGTTGGAAGCGCATGAAAAACTGGAAGCCGCATTTGCGTTGCATCAAGAAGCTTTGCTGCTCGCGGATCTGGATTCCGCGCGGGAGATGTTTCGGCTGTATCGCTCGCTACTGTCCCTGCACATGCGCCACGAGGAAGAGGTCGTCTTGGTGCTCTTCCGTCGGGCTGGGGTGATCAAGAAGTGGCCCGAGGTGCTGTACACAGGCCAGCATACGAAAATGAATGAGTTTCTCGAGCGCATCGAGGCCGCCCTTGCGGCACTCCACCCCGACGCTGGGCGTGAGTTGCGCCGTGGGCTGATCGCCGTCTTCGACATGGAAGCGACTTACAAGCACCTGGTCGAGCACCACGACGGAGCCGAGCGGGAGGGGCTCTTTCCAACCGTGGACAGCCTGCAGACGGCCGAAGACGAGCCGCTTATGCGCCAACTGCTGGACCAGTGGCGAGCAGCCGTGGCAGCTGCGCGACCTGGGTACACGCAGATCGCGGCAGCGTTGGACCAACGCGCCAGTCTCCTTGGCAGTTGAGGATCGCTACTGCGCGCCGCCCGACAACAACCTGAGCTGAGGTGTGGCAGGGCGCGCGTGATTCGCGCCCGTCCCAATCAGCTCGCTGACCAGCCTGCGGAGGCGATGTAGATCGAAAGGTTTGCCGATGGACGGTCGCCCCGCAGCATCGAGAAATGCTTTCACGTCCGGCGTGAATGCGCTGCCGCTCATGAACACGACGCGCTCGCAGGTTCCGGCGCTGCGCGCACTGAGCGCGCCGAAGAATTCCATGCCGGTCATTTCCGGCATCATCAGCTCGCACAATACCAAGTCGAAGGGTTGGGCCTCGCACAGCTCAAGGCCGACCCTGCCGTTTCGGGCCACGGTCAGATCGTGCTCTGCGAGGGCGCGCCGCAGGGCGCGGCCCACAGTCGGTTCGTCGTCTACGACCAAGATGCGCGCCCGATGACGCGAGCGCGGGGGCGCGCTGGAGTGCGCCTTGATGAGCCGGGCGTCGGATTCTGCGGCGGCGGGCAAACGCACGCGGACCAGGGTGCCCGCGCCCACTTCGGACTCCACGGCGATGCTGCCGCCCATTTGCGTGACCAGGGTGTGGCAAATGGAGAGGCCAAGTCCGGTGCCCACGCCGGGAGACTTGGTGGTGAAGAAGGGGTCGAATACCCGGGGCAGCGCTTCCGGCGCGATGCCCGAGCCGGTGTCCTGGACTTCGATCACGACTTGGTCGCCGTGGCTGTCGACCCGGACCGTCAGCTGCATCTTGTCTGCCCGGCCAACGGGCATGGCCTGCGCGGCGTTCAAGAGCAAGTTCAATAGCACCTGACTCAACCGGCCCTCGCTACACACCACAAGCGGTGCGCGCTTATACTCCCGGACGATGCGTGCGCGGTGGCGGATCTCGTTCGTGGCGATGTGCACGCAGCGCTCCAAGATTTCCTCCGCACTGTTCGCGCAGATGTCCGCGTCCGGCGGCCGCGTCAGCTGCCGCAAATCCTCGACGATGCGTTTGACGCGCACACAGCCATCAAGAGCGTCCACCAGGCATTCTTCGATGCCTTCCCCGGGAACTGGGTCCTGCCGCGTGAGCTCCTGAGCCACTTGCAGGTTGGTCATGACATATGCCAACGGGTTGTTGACCTCGTGGGCCACGCCGGCTGCGAGCGTTCCCAGGGACACCATGCGGTCGGCCAGAAGCAGGCGCGACTGCATATCGCGGCGTTCACTGATGTCGCGAACTGCGACAACCACCGAGTCGGTTTGTCCGCGGGCCACCAATTCCACGGGGAATGCCACGCCATCGTGGCGTCGAAGCGTGGCTTCGACGGGGCCTTCTTTTTCTCCGCGCATCAGCTCGCAAACGTCGTCACCCGCTTCTTTCAAGACTTCGCAGACTCTTCCTCCTTTCAGTGCGTCGGCGGATTCGTCCAGCAGCATCGTGAGCGCCTTGTTCACATCCACGACATGGCCGCCCTGCTGAACGATGATGCCCTCGAAGGTGGTGTCGGCCAGCTGGCGGTAGCGCGCTTCGCTGGCGGCGTGGTTCCGCACCGCTTCCTGCAGACCCTCGGTGCGCTCCGAGACGAGTTGCTCCAAGCCCGTCACATGCATGCGAAGCTGACGCGTGGACAAGATGCTCGCTCCGACCGACATGCTGACGATGCCGTACTCCAGCAAGTGCACGCTGCGAAACAGCCCGGCGTTCATCGCCATGTCGTGCACTGGGATCAGGGCAAACCCGACGCCGACGGTCCACCACACCCAGAGCGGCCAGCGCGCCCAGGCTTCGTGCTTGTGGGCAATGCGCAGCCAGCTCAGCGCGACCCACACGCACAGCGGCACCAGCACTGGGATCAGCGGACCGTTCTTGACGGCCAAGTACGGGACGCCGAGGGCAGATGTGCGCGGGAAGGTCTCGCCCGGCACGAACAGCGGCGTCGCGAAGAGGAGCAGCGTTGCCAGCAAAGGAACGACCGCCAGTCCGCGCGGTAGGGTGCGCCTTGCGAACAGCAACATGCCCGCGCCCATGCTGAACAAACCCGCGTATTGGATCTGGATGCCGAGCACAGCGCCGCCGGATGTGCCCGACCACAGCTGGATCACGCGTCCGACCAGGAACACGGCGCTGACCATGCACAGCAAAGTGATCCCAACGTGGGGGCTGTCCGCATCGCTGCGCTGCGCCAGCAGAAGGTGGTGCGCAAGCAGGTACAGCACGACGCCCAGGAGCGGCAGGAGCGGCAGGCTGGCTAGGGGAATGGCTTCAAGCACGGACTGACCCACTCCCGTAGAGCGGTCGGAGCCGAGGCGCCTTGAGCCCGCTTTGGACAACCTCTTGAAATCACGGGTTTCTTTTCCGCGAGCGCTGGCGTGGCGTAGGCCTGGAATGCATGGCGCCCCGCGGCGACGACTTCCCCGAGCCCCGCATGGCGGCGCTGCAGCTGTGCAGCGGCGAAGACGTCTACGAGCGCGTGATCCTTGGTGCGCTCCCCGGCGCGCGGGTTTCCGTGTGGGTGGCGACCGCCAACTTGAAGGACCTGCGGGTCCCCGCGCCGATTGGCACGCGTGCGCGAGCCCGCGGGCGCTACATCTCGATCGTGGAGCCGCTGTCGGAGTTGGCTGCACGCGGCGTGGACGTGCGCATCTTGCATGCCGGCACACCCTCCGGACCTTTCCGGCAGTCGCTTGCGTCGCGGCAGAAGTCCAGAGTGCAGCTGCGCATGTGTCCCCGCGTGCACATGAAGCTCGTGATCATCGACGGCAGGCTGCTGTACCTTGGCAGCGCGAACTTCACCGGCGCCGGCCTCGGTGCGCGTGGTGCCAAGCGCCGCAACTTCGAGCTAGGCATCTTGACGGAGGATGAGCACCTGCTGGACGGTACGCAGGCGCACTTCGACCAGATCTGGCAAGGCAGTGAGTGTGCGGGTTGCGGATTACGCGCCAAGTGCCCGAAGCCGATCGATCTGCTTTCTTCGCGACGGCGACGGGGCTAAGCCTGCAGTACCGTGAAGTACCCCACTCGATTTTCCAGCTCGCATGAGCTGACGCAGTTGCCGTGGTTCGATCTCATCGATGGGCAGCTTTCCCTGGACCCGGCCGTGGGCACGAGCATCGACGTGCACACGCACTTGGCCTTGGCCTATGTGCTGCCACAGAAAGTGGACCTCAGCGCCACGCATCCGCGCACCGAGCACTACCTTCCCCTCGACTGCGCGCTGGACCTGGACGTGTACGCGAACGTGAACTTCACGCAGTTTGATCTGACACGGATGAAGAAGGATCTCTCCCTCGGCTCGTTGACCGCGAAGGGCATGCGCACGACGCACACCATCGGTAATTTGTTGAGCGAGATGCGCGCCCTGGGCGTGCAGAGCTCCGTATTGTTGGCGATTGATTTTCCGTTCCTGTCCGACAATGCGGGGGACTGGCTAAAAGAGGCGCGCGGGCACGAAGAGCTGGTGGTGTTCGGATCCGTGCATCCCTACAAGCCGAACCCAGAGCAAGAGCTGGACCGCCAGGTCGCGCTGGGCGCCCGCGGGATCAAAGTGCATCCGGCGGTGCAGAGGGTCCACCCGAGTGCAGAGCGCTGCTTGCGGCTGTCCCGTCCCGGCGGGAAGCGGGGGCTGCCGGTGTTTTGGCACTGCGGCCCCGTCGGCATCGAACCGCCACTTGGGCGTTACCTAACCCGCGTGCACCGTTACGCCCGGGCGATCGAACAGTGTCCGGAGACCACCTTCGTTCTGGGGCATACCGGCGCGTTGGAAGTGGAGGAGGCCCTGGAGCTACAGCGCAGCTTCGACAACGTGTGGGTGGAGGTCGCGAGTCAAAGCTTGACGGGTGTGCGCCGCATTCTGGAACGCGCCGATCCTGAAAAGATCATGCTGGGCAGCGACTGGCCTTTTTATCACCAGTCGATGCCGCTCGCGAAGGTGCTCATCGCCACGGACGGTGACGCGGCGTTGCGCAGCAAGGTGCTGCGGGAAAATGCAGCGCGCCTGCTCGACGTGCCAGCGCGAAGCTAGCCTGCAAAGCTGTGGGATTCCGCGAACATCGCGCAGCAGACGCGGTGCTGTGCCGATCCTGGCCAGCGGTCCGGTTTGCCCCTCACTCGGCGGATCGTGCTAAGAGGCCGCCCGACTTTGCGGCTCCGGCTGCTTTCCATTAGCCTGGATTTTCCGGCTTAGTTTCGAAACATAAGGGGACCTTCGCATGAAGCGCATTTTCGCAAAAACACTCATCCTTGGTTTGCTCGGTGCCCTCGGCGGCGCATGCAGCAGTGACGACGCGAGCGGGCCCGGCGGCAGCTCTGGCACCCTGCGCGACAAGCCCAAGAGCTGCAGCGGTAAGTGCGACGGCATCAACGACAACTTCAAGAGTGGCTACGTCATGGACATGGCTGCTGCGAACGCCATTTGGCCAGGCGCGGTCCCCATGGAGAAGGCCGAGGACGCATACACGGTCCTGGTCGACATGGGCCAAGCGAAGTTTCCCGCACCGACCCATCTGTTTGGGGCGCCTGTGAACGTCATTCCGTACTCGAACGACGATAACGTGGCCGACGCCGAGGGCAAGATTCACGAGCGCGGCGATTCCGTCATCGCCCAGGCCTTCCCCCAGGGCGTCGTCGGCTACGCCATCAAGCACCACCGCCCCGAGCATCGCACGATGTCCCCCGCGGACATTCAGGCCAGCTTGAAGGAGCAGGTCAAGCTGCAGGACACGCACATCCAGATCGTCGTGGGCGTCAACCGGGACGGCAAGCCGGGCGCCATCACCCTGAACAACCCGCAGTCGTACGAAGGCGGCTTATTCGGTAACAAGACCTATTCGATGATCTTCGTGAAGCCCGCGTGGCCCGCGTATCTCGATGCCAGCAAGGCCAAGGCGTTCAACGACAACGTGCGCACCATGATGGCGGCGTTCAACGCGGTCAGCGACTTCCCCGGGGACTACAACGGTGGCGACCCCCTCGCGGCGCACAACCCCGACAAGCTCAAGACCCACGTGATCAACATGGTGAAGGCCGTTGCCGGCGACACCGCCGCGCAGGACTTCTTCAAGGACCCTGCCAATCTGGTGTACTGCGCGGAGCTGGCCTTCGTTGGAACCAGCGCGGGCATGCATTTCCCCCTCAACGCCGCCACTTTCGTGCCCCTCGTCGGGCAGCCCACCTGGGATGCCTTCGTTGCCGAGCTGAACAAGCACAATAACGGCGAATCGAGCAGCTTCACCACGCTGAACGACAACCCCAAAGCCAAGTACGTCGACTTGACCTTGGCCGACGAGTCGCTGCAGCCCGCGTATTCCTACGCGCCGGACCCCGCGTCCGAGGGTCAGAAGCTGGCGTTCAAGCCCATGACTATGGCGGATATCCTGCAGCACTTCCTGCGCACTCACGTGCCGCGCGAGCAGTTGGGCGAGCAGATCGCGCCGGTACAAGGCCAGCTGCTCGAAGGCATGAAGCCGGGCATCCTTGAGGCCATGGCGATGGACCAACTGCCCGCATCGGATCCGAAGCGTCAGGCGGTCGAAGGGCTGTTCGCCGCGCTGATCGACGTGGTGAAGACTCCTCATGCCGACTACGCGGCATTCCAGGCAGCGCTCGAACCGCTGATGGAGCAGGCTCGCAAGGTCACGGGACCGCGTGACGACACGGGCGCCGGCTTCTTCGTGCCGCCGAGCTTGTTGCACGTTGTCGCTCAAGGCAAACACCCCGGTGGTCTGCTGGGCCTGAAGTACGTCGGCCACGGCGTGCACTTCTCGGCGACACGGCTGCCTGCGGCGCCTCCTCCCGAGGACCCCAATGACGACGGCCAGCTGGACGTCGTCGATCCGGCCACGCCCTTTGCGGGTTCCTGCACGGCTTCCTGTGGCGGCTCGTCGCCAGACGGCGCGTGCTGGTGCGACAACCTGTGCAGCCAATACGGCGATTGCTGCGCGGACATCGCCGCCAAGTGCGGCGGCTGAGACGTCGGCGTCTCAACCCGATGCGGCGAGTCCCTCGGGGCTCGCCGTTTTCGTTTGGTGTCGCTGGTTTCGGGCCGTTCGCGCGTCCGGGGGGCATGCCCGGGCGTCCGAGAGTGGAATACGGGCATTGACGTGGGTGAGCGCGGGATGCACAGAAGTGAATCCAAGTTCACGGTTCTGAACCACGAAGGTCGAAATGCCCAAAACCGAGGCCTCCCGGGCCAAGTCGCCGGTCCGGCGCAAAGTGCGGGAGCTCAAAAGCCAGGCGTACCGCGAAGCCATCTTGGAGGCCGCAGAAGAGGTCTTTCTGCGCGTTGGCTTCCGCGACGCCAAGATGAGCGAGTTGGCCGAGGCCGCCGGAGTCTCGACGGGCACGCTCTACAACTACTTCGACAACAAGGAAGCAGTCTACGCATCTCTGGTCGAAGCGGCACACCTTGACATGCTTGGCACCGTGAACTCGGTGGCGGAGCGTGTCTCCGAGCCGTTGCCGCGCGTCCGCGCCCTGGTGCGCGCGCTGCTCGAGCGCATCGAAGAGCGCGGGGCACTGCTTGCGCTCTTCATGCAGATGGGCGCCGTGACGGAGACGGACATTCGGAGCGTTTGCGGCACGGAGATGGAGCAGGGTTACTTGCACTACTTGGGACTGCTCACGGAAGCGTTGGCCGCCGCTGCCGCGCGGGGGCAGATCCGCAGTGACGTCCCAGTGCGGCTGCTCTGTTCTGCGCTTTCTGGCGCGGTCAATGGCGCAACCTTCGCTTGGATCCACGGCGGCCAACCGCCCGGATTCGCCGAAGAGGCGCAAACGATTGTCGATCTATTCTTGGAAGGAGCGAGTCCACGATGACGCGCCTTTCGCTCCTACTCACCTTCGCCGCGCTTGGCGCCGTGCTCGGCGTGGGTTGCTCCAAGAGCAGCGCCAAGCCCGAGGCGGCAGCGTCGGCCACTCCTGCGGCTTCGGTGGCCTCGACTCCCGCGGTCCGGGTGGAAGTTGCGCAACTGAGCGCTTCCACGGAGACTCTGAACCTGAGCTTGCCTGGAGAGGTCGAAGCAGCGCGCGATGCGCTGTTGGCGGCGAGTCTGGGTGGCCACGTGGAGCGCGTTCAAGTCAAGACCGGCGACCGGGTCAAGCGCGGCCAGGCCCTGGTGTGGGTGGACAGCGCTAGCCACCGCGCCCGACTCAAGCAGGCCCGGGTCGAACAAGAAGCCGCTGAACGCGAACTGGCGCGGGCCAAGGCCCTGGGCAAGGCCATCGCGAAAGCTGAGCTCGACGCCGCGGATACCCGCTTGCGTGCCGCACGTGCCGCGGTCTCCACGGCCCGGGTTTCGGCTAGCCGCGCCGTGATCCAAGCGCCGTTTGCGGGAACCGTCGTCGACGTCGACGTGGAGGTTGGCGAGGTGGCAGCACCCGGTGCGCCTTTGGTGCGCGTGGTGCAACTCGACCCGGTGCTCGTCACCGTCGCCGTTTCCGATCGCGACGTTGTGGCACTGAAAGAGGGCGCCACGGCGCAGGTGCGTTTCAGCGCCCGTGGCAAGCCCGCCACAGGCGTCGTCAAGACCATCAAGCGCGCGGCTGATCTGCGCACGCGGGCGTTCGAAGCCGAGATACAGGTCGACAACCCAAAAGGAGAGTACCTGCCGGGCATGATCGCGTCCGTCAGCCTGGAAAGTACGGCGGAGCGTGAGCAAATCGTGCTGAGTCAAGACTGGCTGGTCACCCGCTCCAAGGACGTCGGCGTCTTCGTGGTGCAGAAGGACGTGGTTCGCTGGCGCGCCCTGCAGCTTGGGCCGGTCATGCGCGACCGCGTGGCCGTGGATGCGGGACTGAAGTCGGGCGAAACCATCGTCATCACCGGGCACCGCGAGCTCGTCGACGGAGACCGCATCTTGGTCAGCCGCCGCGGCAAGTGCTGCCGTGAAGGTCGCGTGGAGTTCGAGTGAGATCAGCATGTTTGCGTTCCTGATCCGCAATCGCGCCATCGTGCTGCTGCTCATGTGGTGCGTGCTCATTTTTGGCACGTTGACCTACGTGAAGATGCCGCGGGAGGCGAATCCCGACGTCTCGATTCCTTTCGTGATGGTGACGACGCCCTATCCCGGCGTGTCGCCGGCGGACGTCGAAACGCTGATCACCGTACCCCTCGAGAACGAACTGACCGGACTGAAGGACCTCAAGGAGATGCGCAGCACCTCGGCGGAAGGTGCCAGCATGATCTCCCTGGAGTTCGAGCCCGACGTGGTGATCGAGGATGTGTTGCAGCGCGTGCGGGATCGCGTGAGCCGCACTCGCCCGGACTTGCCGACGGACGCCGAAGACACCGACGTGCGCGAGATATCGTTCAGCGACATGCCGATCATGATCGTGACGCTGGGTGGCAGCATCGACGAGGCCAGGTTGAAGCGCCTAGGCGAAGACTTACAAGACGAGATCAAGCGGGTCCCAGGCGTGCTCGACGCCAGTCTTTCCGGTGGTCGCACCCGTCAGATCCGCGTGCAGGTCGACCCGGAGCGCCTCGATCACTACTCGCTGTCCTTGAACGACGTCATCGGCGCGATCATGGACGAGAACGTCAACATCCCGGGCGGGGACGTGCGCGCGGGCGGGTCGAACTTCCTGGTACGTGTGCCCGGTGAGATCTCGAAGCCTGCAGAGATCGAGGGCGTCGGCATCAAGCGCATCGGCGACCGCCCGGTGTTCGTGCGCGACGTCGCCAAGGTCGTGGACGGCTTCGAAGACGCGACGACCTATTCGCGTATGGACGGCGCGCCCGCGGTGTCTCTCGCCATTTCGAAGCGCACCGGCGCCAACATCCTCGACGTCGCAGAGGCCGTGAAGAAGGTGACCGCGACCCACGCCGCGACCTGGCCCGAAGGCGTGCAGCATCGCGTGCTGGGGGACCAGTCCCGCTTCGTGCGCGACATGGTGGGGGAGCTCGAAAACAACATCATCACGGCGCTGCTCTTGGTCGTGCTGGTGATGCTGTTCTTCCTAGGCGTGCGCAACAGCTTGTTTGTCGCGCTGTCCATCCCCCTGAGCATGTTGCTGGGCATGATCGTGCTTTCGATGATGGACACGACCTTGAACATCGTCGTGCTGTTCGCACTGATCCTGGTGCTCGGCATGTTGGTGGACAACGCCATCGTGCTCGTCGAAAACATCTTCAGACATGTACAAGAAGGGCTTTCGCTGGTGGAAGCCTCGGTCAAAGGCGCGGGCGAAGTGGCCGGAGCGGTCACCGCCTCCACCTTCACCACCGTAGCGGCGTTCGTGCCGTTGCTCGCCTGGACCGGGATCATGGGCGAGTTCATGGTCTACATGCCGCTTACGATCGTGGCGGTGTTGATCAGCTCGCTCGTCGTTGCCGTCGTGATCCTGCCGGTGCTCACCAGCCGGCGCATGAAACGCAGCGGTTCGTCCCACGAGGAATTCAAGAACCACGCCGTGCTGCGCTTCTATCGGGGCTTTCTGGAGTGGTCCCTGAATCACCGTTTCGTGACTGCGTCCGCCACGCTCTTGGTCCTGATCGGCAGTGTGGCGGCCTATGGCGCGCTCAATCACGGCACGGAGTTTTTCCCGGATGTCGAGCCGGACCGCGCGACCATCACGCTGCGCGCCCCGGAGGGCACGGACGTAGAGGCCACCGACGCCATCGTGCGGCGCATTGAAGGGCTGCTCCGCCAAGAAAAGAACATCGAGGTGTTCGTGTCCGAGACCGGCGTCGCCGGTGGCGATTTCGCTACTTCGGCGGCTCCGAACCAGGCGCGGGTGACCGTGGATTTCCTGCCCCACGTCACCAAAGCCCACGACGACGACACGCCGCGCTTCGAAGACCCGCGTGAGACCATCGACCGGCTCCGCAAGTCCTTGGCGTTGATCCCCGGCGCCGAGATCCGCGTCGACAAAGAGCGCATGGGCCCACCTGTTGGTGCGCCCATTGCCGTGGAGGTGTCCGGCAAGAACTTCCACGAAGCCGGTCGTTTGAGCAGCCGCGTGCGGCGCGAGTTGCTTCAGATCCCCGGAGTGACGGACATCACCGACGACTACCGCGTTGGGCGCCCAGAGCTGCGCTTGCAGGTGGATCGCGGCGCGGCCAAGCGGGTGGGCGCGAGCACCCAAGCCGTGGCGGGCACAATCCGAACGGCGGTGACAGGAACGAAAGCCAGCACCTTCCGCGACGGTGACGACGAGTACGACATCATGGTCGAGATCGCTCCGCAGTTTCGAGACGACCTGCAATCGATCATGCGACTGCGCATCCCTGGCCGCATCGATACCAGTCCGGATACCTTCGCGGTACCGCTGTCCGCTGTCGCCGACTACGAGCTGGCCGGCGGCAGCGGTTCGATCAAACACGTGGCGCAAAAGCCCGTGGTGACCATCGAGGCGCAAATCCAAGAGGGCTTCAATGAGAACTCTGTGCGCGAAAAGGTCGTCAAGTACATTGCCGACGCAAAGACCCCGACAGGCTATGCGCTGCGTCTGGGCGGCGCTAACGACGAGCAACGGGCGTCCCAGGAGTTCTTGAGCAATGCGTTTTTGATCGCCGTATTCTTGATCGCGATCGTGCTGGTGTCGCAGTTTGGTCGCTACGACTTGCCGCTGATCATCTTGGCGTCCGTCGTGCTCAGCATGGTGGGTGTGCTGTGGGGCTTGGTGCTGACGGGCACGTCCTTCGGTATCGTCATGACCGGACTCGGTGTGATCTCCCTGGCGGGCGTGGTGGTGAACAACGCCATCGTGCTGTTGGACTATGTGGAGCAGCTGAAGACTCAGGGCTACTCCACCTATGACGCCCTCGTGGAGGCTGGTTTGGTGCGCTTTCGCCCGGTGATGCTCACCGCGGTCACGACGATCCTCGGCTTGGTGCCCATGGCCATTGGGCTGACTGTGGATTTCCGCGAGCTCAGCGTGTTCTTCGGCAGTCAGACCTCCTCGTGGTGGGGCCCCATGGCCGTCGCGGTGATTTTCGGCTTGGCCTTCGCCACGGTGCTGACCTTGGTCATCGTGCCGACGCTGTACAGCCTGGTGGAAAGCGCTCGTGGCGCGCTTGCGCGCCTCGCGGAGCGTGTGCGCGGGCTAGGCCCATCGCGCCCCGCCGCCGGCGGCGCCGACGCGGAGTGAAGAAAGGATCTGAAAATGCGCTTGTTGAAATGTGTGCCGACCGTGCTGGGGCTGGTGATCGCGGTTAGTCCAGCCGCTCATGCGCAGCCCGCCCCTGAGCCAGGCGAGCCCGGCCCGCCCGAGGACTTGGGACCGACCGAGGCGGCGCAGCTGCCTTCCGAAGACGACAGCGTTCGCAGTATCACGGAACGGCTACAGGGACTGCTCGGGCGACCCCGTGGACTGACCGCGGATCAAGTTGCCGCGCGTGCTGCAGCGACCAGCTTCGACGCAAAATCCAAGCTCGAGGACGTGCGCGCCGCGGAAGCGGATGTGGACCGAGCGGTGATGGCTTTTGTTCCGCGGCTGACCTTCACGGGGCGCTACACGCGTCTGTCTGCGGTGGACGACGCGGCCGTGGGCCCGGACCAGGGCAGCTTGGTCGGGACCACGGCACCTGCCGGGCCGCTTCCCCCCGGCGCGCCTTTGATCGGTCTTCCAGCGTCGGCGTTTTCGTTCCCGCAAATCCTCGACCAGTGGCACTTGCAAGCGAATCTCACCGTTCCCATTTCGGACTACGTGCTGTCCACGAGCAAAGCCCACGCCGCCACCAAGAGCTCCCGGCGCGCTGCCGAGCTCAACGTCAAAGCGACTGCACTGCAAGCCGCCGCCAACGCGCGGGTTGCCTACTACGGTTGGGCGCGGGCACGGCTGTCTGTCGTCGTCGCCGAAGAATCGGTTACGCAGTCCAAGGCGCAGCTGGATACCGTACGGCTATCCGAAAAAGCGGGGCGCGCTTCCGAAGCCGACGTGTTGCATGCCGAGTCCGCTGTGGCCAACGCACAGCTTTTGGAAACTCGCGCCAAGTCGCTTTTTCGGGTGTCTGCCGCACGCCTCCGCACGGTAATGCACGAGCCTCGGAGTGGGAGTTGGGAGATTGGCGAGCAGGTGCTCCGGCCGCAGCCTGGCGACGACGAGCGCACGAGTCCCGAAGCGCTGGTGCGCGAAGCGCTGAGCAAACGGCTGGAGCTGCAGGCATTGGAGCGCACCGCACACTCTCTGCAGAAACAGAGCGACGTGCTCAGTTCGCAGGCGATCCCACGCTTGGAAGCCTTCGGCAACGCGTACTATTCAAATCCGAACCAACGCATCTTTCCCCAAGAGAAGAAGTGGCGCGCCACCTGGGACGTCGGTCTGCAGATCACCTGGTCACCGAACGACCTAGGCACTGCGCCCGCCTCCGCCCGCGGATTGGACGCCCAGCGGGGGAAGGTGAGCTACCAGAAGAAGGCCCTCGAAGACGCAGTGCTTCTGGAAGTGACCGAAGCCGTCGCGGCGCTGAAAGAAGCGCGTGCGTCCGTGAAGACGGCGGAGACCGCAATGAAGAGCGCCGAGGCGTCATACCGCGTACGGCGCAAGCTGTACCAGTACGGCCGCGGGACCGCGCTAGAGGTGTTTGACGCCGAGGTCGCGCTGCTGCGCTCGCGTCTCACGTACATTGACGCCTTTGTCTCGCTCCGAATCGCTCGTGTCCAGTTGGATCACGCTGTGGGCCGCGACGTGCGCGACGTTTGACGAGCACGTGGCGTGACCGTCCGCGCGGGCGGCGTCAGTGAAAGCGCTCGAAGCTCTTGCGGCGGAACTGGTATTGGATCGTGCCAGGCTCGAAATGCAGCCGCGACCTTGAGACCAGCACGTCGACCTGGGGTTTCATCGCGCGCCCTTCGATCTTCATGATACTAAGCCGATGCACACGGCGGACTTTCTTCTCGGCAACGGGAGCGGCGGGCGCGGCCGCGGGGGGCGCGGCCGCGGGGGGCGCGGCAGGTGCGGTCTTTTCGGAGCCCTCCGCAGCGAATGCAGGAGCGGCACAGGTCAGGGCGGCGGCAATAGCGATGAAACGTGGCATGAGCATGTGCATTTTGACACAGCTACCGTCCCGGGGCTTGGCTCCTTCCTTTTGCTGGCGAAGTGCCTGGAAATGGCGGCGCTTTCGACCAGACTCGGAGGGCGCGCTATCGTCTGCCCAATGCCCGGTTCGCCGCTTCGTCCCGCCGCGGTTGCGCTGCTCGCTGGGCTCATCTCGGCCTGCGGCGCGCAAGACGCGAGCACGCGACCTGGAACGGGCGCTGGCGGAGGAGCCGGCGCGGCGACCGGCGGCGGCGGCAATCTGAGCGGCGGTGGTGGGGCGCCTTCTGGCGGCGCTGGCGGGACGACGACTGGTGGCTCCGGTGGGGCGACGACCGGCGGCGCAGGCGCTTCGGAAAGCTATGCGGACGCGACGTTCTTTGCTTCGCACAATTCCTATTCCCCAGGTCCGGAGCTGGGTACGTTGCAGGCGCAGCTAGATGCAGGCGTTCGTTTCGTCGAGTTCGACGTGCACGACAACGACTTCGCTTCCCAGGGCTATCGCGTCGGCCACGACGCCCCCGGCAACGAAGTTGCGCTCGGCGCAGGAAATCCGAACACGCTCGGTCTGAGCGCCTGGTTGAAGGCGATCGCCACTTGGTCCAGCGCCCACAAAGGCCACGCTCCCATCACTATCGGTCTCGATCTGAAAGACTCCCTGGAAGACAATCCATCCTACGCTGCCGGCAATCTGGCCGCTTTGAACGATGTCCTGCTAGCTGCGTTTGGCAATGCGTTGTTTCCGGAGCCGGATGCGTCGACCGCGTTGCCGACCGTTGCGGCACTCCGCGACCGCGTGGTCGTTGTACTCAGCGGGGATCACACCACGCGCCTCGCCTACGTGCGGGACACCGGGAAGAACCCCAGCGTGGCGCTGAACGCAGCGGGGCAAGTGCTCGAAATCCATGACTCGGGCGCTGGAGACTTGTGGTATTGGAGCGGCAGCTTGACCGCGGGAGCGGTGCGCTTCGCTCGGCACAGCCGCTACGACACCGGGAAGAACCCTGCGGTGCTGTTGGACGACTCCGGAGTGGTCGTAGAAGTCCACGAGCATCCCAGCACTCCCCAGCTCTTCTACCGAGTGGGGCGGCTAACAAGTGACCAAGAGGTCACATGGCAGGACAGCGCAGGAAAGGCCTTTCCCGGTAACGACGGCGGGCAAAACCCGAGCCTGGCCTGGGTCGTCGCCGGCAGCACCCTGCGCGAGGTCCACAAGAGCCAGAACAGCAGCCAAAACTGGTACTGGGACGGCGCCTTGAACGCAGCCAAGACGGACATCACGTGGACGCGCAAGTCCGCCGACGGAGGCAAGACCAGCGATCCGGCCTATGATGCGACCCGCTCTAGCGCAGGCGGAAACAGCGTTCAGGTCAGCAGTGCTGGCCACGGACCCTTCAGTACCGACGTGTTGCTCGTGGCGCTCAACGCCGGCAAGCCCGAGCGCATTCGCTATCCCCAGCAAATGTTTGTAGAAGTGCAGCCGGGCAACGCCATGCTGGAGAAGGACAACGCTTGGTTTTTCGCTGCGGATGCGCGCAGCGCGACGGACCGCGCATGGGCAACGGGCTGGCGCTCTGCAGGCAAACTGGTGCGCTTCTGGGTGTTCAACGACGTGAAATATGCCACCGCGCCACCGCCGAGTTTTGGCGCAACCGACGCGCCGCTTTCAAGTTGGTACCAAACGTATTGCGCCGGCGTTGGCTGCGTGGCGTTCTAGCGTCCAGCCGCGACCTACGAGGTCGCACGTGACCGCGCTCTCCGCGCGATCTGCAGGGACGGCGAGGCAGCGACAAAAGGCACCTAAGTCCCTAGATTGCTGAAAGAAAACGTCGTGTGGCACCGTATGCTGTCGTGTGCTCCGGAGTACGGCACTGTCGTTGCACAGAGGTGTGGGTATGACATCCCGCATCGCGCCTCGCGCTCCCATGCGACCTCGCCCCTGGTCGCGCCTCTCCCTGGTCGGGGTCAGCATCCTGGCTGCGGCGTGTGCGGGCAGCATCGTCGAGCCAGATGACCGCGAGGGAAACGGGCCAGGCAGCACAGGCCCTGGCAAAGGTGAACCTGGCGGTGGCAGCGGCATGAGCGCCCAGGCCCTTTGTGTCGACAGTTCTAAGATTGATGTCGGGCGTGCGCCGTTACGTCGGCTCACTCGCCTCGAGTACGCCAACATCGTACGTGATCTGCTCGGCGACACTTCCGCGGTGGCCCAGGCGTTCTCCAACGACGAAGCCGTCGGCGGGTACGACGCGAACTCCGTGGCGTCCGTTTCTCAACTGCAGACCGAAGACTATCTCGAAGCAGCTGAGACGCTCGCTGCAAGCGCCGTCGCGAACAACCTGAGCAAGCTCACGACTTGCAACATCACCGAAAGCAGCTGTGGCCTCGCATTCATCGAGAGCTTTGGCCGCAAAGCCTTCCGCCGCCCCTTGGACCAAGAAGAAAAGGACACCTATGGACAACTCTATTCAACGGCCAAGGGCCAGTGGGGCGCCAGCAAGGCTTTTGAACTCCTAGTCCAAGCGTTTCTGTCATCGCCCTCATTCTTGTATCTCGTGGAAGAGACCGAAGCCCCCGCGCCAGGTGAAAATGTCGCGCGGGTCACGCCGTTCACCTTGGCATCGCGCATGTCGTTCTTGCTGTGGGCGTCCGGGCCTGACGACGCTCTGCTCGATGCGGCACAAGACGGCACACTTGATTCCGTCGACGGCGTGAAAACCGAAGCGCGGCGCATGCTCGACGATCCGCGCGCTGCGGAAGCTGTAATTTCGTTCCACGAGCAATGGCTTGGCATCACGCATCTGGAAGAAGCCGCGAAGGACACCACGCTGTTCCCGGAGTGGAATGACAAACTACGCCACAGCATGCGGGAAGAAACGCGGCGCTTCGTCCAGAACGTCGTGCTCTCGGGCGACGCGAAGCTGAACACGCTGCTGACTTCCAGCGACAGCTACATCGATGCGCCACTGGCGAAGGTGTACGGCGTAGCGGCGCCGAACAAGGCCTTCGACAAGGTTAGCTTCGACGCCAGCGAGCGCTCGGGTGTGCTGACCCACGCTAGCCTGTTGGCGGCGCACTCCGGAGCCAGCGAAACGAGCTGGGTGCATCGCGGCAAGATGGTCCGCGAACAGTTTCTGTGTGATCCGGTCACCTCGCCACCACCCGGTGTCGAGTCGAATACGTTGCTCGACCCCAGTCGGCTGACAGATCCTTCCTGCTCCGGCTGCCACAAGAAGATGGACCCCATCGGCACCGGCTTCGACGCCTACAGCCCCATCGGCGTCCTGCGCTTCACAGACGAAAAGGGCAAGGCGGTGTCCGAACTGGGCGAGATTTTCGAGACCGACGCAGAGGTCGACGTGGTCGGCGCTTTCGAGGGCCCCGTCGAGCTGGCGCAGAAGCTCGCCTCGAGTGAAGCCGTCGGCAAGTGCGTGGCCGTGCAGTGGTTCCGCTACGCAAATCGTCGCCTCGAGACCGCAGCAGATGCCTGCAGCGTGGCGAAAGTACAGGAAGAGTTCGCAAGTTCGAAAGGCGACATTCGGGAGCTGCTCGTCTCGATCACCACTACCGACGCATTTCGCTACCGGACGACCGCAGAGTGAGGACTAAAACGATGACTGAGTTTTCTCGACGTCGACTGCTGCAAGGGCTCGGAGCTGGTGCTGCCCTCTCATTGCCCTTCTTGCGCGCAACGCCCAGCATGGCTGCTGGGTCGGCGCCGCCCAAGCGCTTTGCGGTGTTCTTCAGCGCGAACGAGCCCATCAACAAGGGCTACTGGGATCCGGGCGTGAAGAGTGGCGCCGCGCTGCCGAACAAGCTGCCCGACATGATGTCGCCGCTGGAGCCGTTCCTGTCGAAGCTCAACATCATCGGCGACTTGAAGCTTAAGACTCGTGACGTGGACCCGCACAAGGGGGGGCACACTGGGATTGGCCACACGCTCACTGGGCGGATCAATTCGCCATTTCCCAACGCAAGTTCCGAAGGCCAGTACTGGGCCGGTGGTATCTCGCTGGACCAGTACTTGGCGCAGAAAATGGGCGTGGAAGCGCTGACCCTGGGCGCGATGCCCGGCGGAGGCTCGAGCGGAGCCTCGCGCATCAGTTCCCTGGGCAAAGACCAGCCGGTGCATCCCATTGACGACCCCAAGAAGGCCTTCGACAAGCTGTTTGCGAACTTCAACCTGAGCGAAGCGGACGCTGCCAAGCTGCGCGCGCAGAAGAAGAGCGTGCTGGACGTGGTGGCGAAAGACATCGCGCGGCTGAAGCAGCGCCTGCCGAGCACTGACCGCGAAAAGATCGATATCCACCTAGGGCACATCCAAGCCATCGAAACAAAGTTGGGCGAGGTGAGTCAGATCAGCTGTTCCCCGCAGAATCCTAGCTACCCGTCCGGCTACGACTACAAGTCGAACAAATGGCTGCCGACGACCGCGAGGCTACAGATGGACATCCTGGCGCAAGCGCTGGCGTGCGGGATCACCAACGTCGCGACGTTTCAGCTGGGCAACAGCGGTTCGAGTCAGATCACGCCGATGTGGCCGGAAGAGAACATGAACGTGAACAACAGCTATCACAATGTTGCGCACGACTGGAATACGCAGAGCGCCGGAGAAGCCAACCGCAAAGCTATCGAGAAGTGGAACTTCAAAATGTTCGCCTACATGCTCGAGAAGCTCGATTCGATCCCAGAGGCCGGTGGCACCGTGCTCGATAACACCGTGGTGCTCTACGCCAAACCCATCGGAACGAAACACAGCCCGTACCCCATGCTCTACATCTTGGCGGGCAAGGCCGGGGGCAACCTGCAAACCGGACGCTATTTGTCCTTCGACCAAGTGCCCCACAACAACCTCTTGACCAGCATCTGCAACCTGATGGGCTACAACGACGCGAAGTTCGGCGACCCAAATATCTGCACGGGTGCCCTCGCGCTCTGAGCCCCCCACCGCCGCTGACCCGCGTGATCAACGCTGGATCGAGTTGCGCAGGCCGTGTCTTGAAATTTGTCCCCACCCCCGCGGGTGGGCACAGTGTCGGCCGGACGGTGGATCGAGTTGCGCGCGGCGTTTTGAAATTTGTCCCCACCCCCGCGGGTGGGCACAGTGTCGGAACGACCCGGGGTCGAGTTGCGCACGCGGCTAAAATTTGTTCCCACCCCCGCGGGTGGGCCCTGTGTCGGAATGACCCGGGGTCGAGTTGCGCACGCGGCTAAAATTTGTTCCCACCCCCGCGGGTGGGCCCTGTGTCGGCGGGACGGTGGAACGAGTTGCGCAGGCGGAGTCTTGAAATTTGTCCCCCCCCCCGCGGGTGGCCCTGTGTCGGCGGTACGGTGGCTGCGCAGGCGGTGTGTTGAAATTTGTACCCACCCCCGCGGGTGGGCCCTGTGTCGGCGGGACGGTGAAACGAGTTGCGCGCCGGTCGCACACCTGTTCCCGAGCCGGAGCGCCGCGCCATCGGCTA
>CALMUT010000366.1 GCA_937872925.1 uncultured Myxococcales bacterium
CTTCTTTGCGTCGGACTTCGCCGGTGGCGCGTCGTCGTCGTCGTCGTCGTCGTCGTCGGGAGGCGGCGCGGGCTTCTTCTTTGCGTCGGACTTCGCCGGTGGCGCGTCGTCGTCGTCGTCGTCGTCGTCGGGAGGCGGCGCGGGCTTGGACTTTGGACGCTTGGTGATCGCTTGCTTCTTCTTCTTGACCTTGCCCTTGCGCTTCGACTTCGGCTTTCCGGCGGGCTTCTTGGGGACGGGGGCGTCGTCGTCGTCGTCGTCGTCGTCGTTATCGCCGGCCAGCGCGTCGTCCACGTCGTCCTCGAGGCGATCGATGGCGTCCAAATCGTCGTCGTCGTCGTCGTCGTCGTCGTCGTCCTCGTCGTCCTCGCGCTCGCCGGGAGCATCCCAGCCTACCGGGAGCTTGCGTTGGAAGCTCCACCACAGGCCATAGGCGCCCAAAAGCGCTCCGGGAATGCTCAGGTACTGCCCCATCGTCAGCATGCCGGTGGGCTCCAGAGTCTGGTGCTCTTTGAAAAACTCCACCGCGAAGCGGCCAGGGAAGTACAGCATGAAGAACATGCTGATCATCGCCCCCCGCGGGCGTTTCTCTTTGCCGAGCTTCTTGTCCCACAGATACAGACACAGCAGCACCACCAACCCGAGCGCGACTTCGTACAACTGGCTCGGATGGCGCAGCGGCGCTTCCGGCACGCCGCGATCGTAGCGCGGCAGGCGCACACCCCAGCTTTGATCGGTGAGACGACCGACGATCTCCGAGTTGAAGAAGTTACCGACACGTACCAGGGTGGCGCCCAGGGCGGCAGAAAAGGCAAATCGATCCGAGCCCTCCAAGAACGGGATGCCGCGGCGCTTCGTGAACAGGTACATCGCGAAGATGAGGCCGAGCACCGCGCCGTGGCTTGCCAGGCCCCCTTCCCAAATGCGGAAGACCCAAAGAGGATCCTTCAGCGCCTTGTCCAAGTCGTAGAAGAGCACGTGGCCCAGCCGCGAGCCGACCAGCACGCCCAGCACTCCGTAGACGATGAAGTCGCCCGCATCCTCCTCGTCGCCGCCGCCGCGCTCGATCTGCCACTTGAGCAACGCGTAGCCGCCCAAGAAGACGCCAACAAAAAGTAAGCTGTAGTAACGAAGCGCAAGCGGCCCGATGCGGAAGAAGATCGGGTCAATGTCCCAGGTAAACGTCGGCACGAGCGTCAGGTCTCCAGAGTGGTTCCGAAAGGAGCCGCCTTCTACCGCGATTTTCCAGGACCCGCGAGTCCGATGCGGATGCGGCGAACAACAGCGGTAGAGTCGCCCCACTGCGAAGCCACCGCCTCTGGGGGGCGCGGCGCGGGCAGAGTTTGAGCGCCAAATCCGGCCGTGTGGTCGGTTAGTTGCATTTCAAAGGGTCCGGCCGGCACAACCAACTCGACACGGAGCGGCACATCGGGAGGGTGCGCCAGGGCGAGAAGGCTGCCGCTGCTGGTCGGCCGCGCGCTCGCGGGCATGTCGTTCACTCGGATCGAAAAGACGGACTGGCTCGGGTCGAAGAATAGAGACAACAAGTGCGCGCCCCGAAGCGACCGCAGTTCGAGAACCAGACGCACACGCGCGGAATCGAGCCGAATCGCCTCGAGCACCGTCCACGCCGGAGCTTGCAGCGAAGCCGCATGGGCCGGCGCTTGCTGACATCGCGTTGCCCTCCCAAGGAACGCCCGACAGTCCGAAGCCGATTCCAGCCCGAAAGCGTCTGACCAGGCCGGCGGAATGGGACCGAACTGCGCGTCCACCAGCCACCGACTCTGGCCCGTGTCCGCGTCGACCTCCAATGCGACGTTCACTCGCTGTTTCGTCTCCGTCGAATAGTTGTCGGCGAAGACGAAGCTGCCTGCGGCCGCAAATACACAACCCCAAGCCAGTGCCAGTGCCATCCAGCGCCGCCGGCCGCTCTCCTCGCTGCGCCGCGCAGGCACCGCTGCCGCCACGGGAGTGACCGAAGTCGCTAGGACGAGGGTCAATACCAGCGGGGAGGTCAGGCCGATGGCGTCGCATAGCAGCAAAGCGAGTGGCGCCCATACAGCAGTGCTTGCCAGGGCGAAGAGCGCAGCGCTCAGCTGCAGCGCGCGCGGCGAAGTTCCAAGCAGCACGGTGATTGCTGAAACGCAAGCTGGCACCAAGAAGAGGAAACATGCCTGCGGGACCAAAAACGCCGTTACGGCCGCCAAGATGCAAAACAAACCGAACGCGCCGAAGAGCTTTGCCGCCTGTGCAGCGCGCGTGACCATGGAAGCCGTGTGAGTTGCCAGCGTCGCAACCGCCAGCACAGCCATGTAGCCATGTCCTTGCTTTGCCAAGAAGGGTCCTGGCAGAGCGCCGGTGTATCGCCAAACCCACTCCAATCCACCGCCGCATGCGCCCGCAAGCGCGAGCCCCAGCACCACCGCGAAAACGCCCCGGCCTAGATCCCGGGCGCTCAGGGCGCCTGTGTGTCGCGCGCGCAATACGCCGGCGACAAAAACAAACAGCGCAAGCAGCGCCAAGATGCGCGCGCCCGCCACCGAGAGCTGCACGAGTCGGAAGCCCAGGACGTCGAAGAAAACTTCGAGCTGATCCACGCGATGCAGCGGCCGCGGGTCCAACAGCGCCTGCGTCGCCTCATATACACTTCGGCCCTGGTGGTGGACACTCGCCACGCTGACGCTGGCGTGGTCGTCATCGCTGGTGTGGTACTTGTCAACGCGGCCGATGAACGCGAAGCCAATGCCGCGAATGTTCGCGCGCCGTAGCGCCGTCAGATCCGTGTCGTTGGGCAGCTTCTGATAGACGAGGGGAAAGAGCGAACTGGTAAAGGTTCGCGTGAGTGCGGGCGCAACCCGCTGCAAGATGGCCGCGTCCGGATCCGCGAGATCAAAGAGCAGACTCGCGCCAGACGTGCCTCTTGCCTCCACATTGAGCGCAATGCGCTCAACGGCGTCATCTTTGAGATTGCGTGCGTAGAGCTCTGCACCCAGGAGGCCCAGTTCCTCGCCGTCCGTGAAGAGAAGCGTTACCGGGTGCGGCAAGGGCCCTTGCCGTTCGAGCACGCGCTTGAGCTCGAGCAGGATCCCAACGCCGGAACCGTCGTCGCCTGCTCCGATACCGGCCGCGACGGAGTCGTAGTGGGCCGCGACTACGATTTCGCGGCTTGGGTTCGCACCTTCGAGGCGAAACAAGACGTTCTCGACGAGTGCGCAGCTGCCATGGGACCCACACACGGTGCCGCGCTGGGTTGTTGCTGTCTTCGATCCGAGCTCGTGTAGCAGGCGGCGCTTGACCGCGCGGTTTTCCGGAGACGCCACCATATGGGGCAGGTTCCCGACCACATGGGCACTGTAGGCGAGGGCGCGGGCGCCGCTGAAGGAGGCTTCGTTCGTGCCTTCGTCGCCCGGCGGGGACAATCGCCACGCGGCGATGACCGCAACACAGCTTGCCGCCAATACCGCGAGGCCCCACGCAAGCCACGGCTGCGTCGTTCGTGCCCGCTCGGTCACTGGAGGCCTTTCACTCCAGCCCAAGCGCCGATAGTTGCTGCTCCGCGAATTCAGCCCAACCCCGATTGGCTTTCGGGCTCGCGGGGCTGGGGTGCAAGATGCTCGCAATACGCACGGCATCCTCTCCAAAGATGTGTCGAGCGCGCTTTTCCGCGAAGGCGCCGACGCCGATCACCCACTCCGGAGCAAGCTCTTCGACCACTCGTTGCGTCGCGAGATCACATGCGGCGTACAGTGGTTCCCGCTCCGCACTGGGCAGCTTGTCCGGAGTCCGGTTCTTTCCGCTCTCTTCCATGAAGATGAGCGGGCAGTAGTTGATGACGAAGTGGTGTTTAAAAAAGCGTTCGGCCGTCCCGAACTTCGTTTGGAAGTAGCCCCACAGTCGTGCGCCGCTGACCTCCGAGCGGGAACACTCGAAGCCAAGAATCGGACGCTTCGGATGCTCGCCCTCAGGTTTGTTCACCCGGCCATGCACTTTCAGGAACTCCCGCACGGACGTGACCTCGCCGAAGGGCACTCCTGTCTGCGCCATGCCAAAGGGCCCCGGGTTCATGCCCAGGAAGAGCACGCGTTTCTTCCCGGTGCCCCACTTGTTCAAATACTGTTCGTGTGGCGTCCGCGCGTAGCTGAGCGGATTGTAGATATGCGTCACCGGGGCACCAAAACGCATGCCGTCGCACGCTTTGCTCAGTTCTGCGCTGATCTTTTGGAGTTTCACGGGCTCCGCGCAGCCTACTCCACCGTGGACCAAAGTGGTCGGCCGTCTAGGCTTCGGGGGGTGCTGATGGCCCGGCTGGATCTAGCAAGGGCCTAGGGTGAGGGCGTGCACGCCTCTGGAATACCCAGGCTGCATGCGCGACTGCGCGCTCGGCTCGCCGCGCCGTCTTCTTTGCGTTGTTTGTGGGCGTTCGCCAGATCCCAGCATGCACGCCCGACGCCGGCATCGCATGCGCGCACCCACAGCGACAGGGCGCGATCTTCGTCCTTGGAGCCTCCCGCTCCGGACCAGAGAAGCCGCCCCAGGCCAGCGCAGCCGAGGGAGTCCCCGGAGTTGCAGCTATTCTCAAACAAGCGTCGCGCTTGCTGCGCCTTGGCATCGTCATCAAGGAAACGTTCCAGAACGGTCCCGAGCATGGTGCACGCTTCCATGAGGTTGGCGTCGCAGGCACGACCGAGCAGCTCGATGGCGCGATCGATGTTTTGCGGTCCACCACTGCCCTCGTAGTACAGCGTCGCTAGATACGCGCATGCGGGCGCATGCTTCGCGTTGCATCCCTGCTCCAGCAAGCTTCGAGCTTCTTTCAGGCGTCGGCCCTGGCTGGCGAGCAGTACGCCCAAGCTAACGCAGGCCAGTTTGACCTTTCCTTTGCAGGCCCTGTCGTAGAATTTCTCGGCCTGCTCCAGATTCACTCCAAGGCCCTCCCCGGTTTGGAGCATCGCGGCCAGCTGCGCGCAGGCGGTTGGCCGGCCGCCTTCACAGGCCTGCAGATACAGTGCTGCGGCGCGAACGGCCCCGCTTTCCTCGCTCGATTGTGAATCGCCGACGGCCGGCTTTTGCTTTTCGAAACGCACTCGGTCGCCCAGCTCTTCGCAGGCCGCTGCACTTTGGGTGGCGCACAGCTCCTCGAGCTGCGGCACGGAATACGACGTTAGCTCTTCGGCGCTTGCCTGGGGTTTAGGCGCGGATTGGGGCTGCGGCGCGGGTGGTTCTAGCCCCGTGCCCGCACAGGCAAGCAGCAGGATCGGCGCGGCAACGACGGTACACAGCCTCGCCACGCTGCACTCACCAATCGACGATGGCGGAGCCCCAGGTGAACCCCGATCCGAAAGCGATCATCGCGATCTTCATTCCACGCTTGAGCGTGCCATTTCGTTCTGCCTCGTCCAGAAGCAACGGAATGGTAGCGGCGGTCGTGTTGCCGTAGCGCTCGATGTTGCTCGGCACTTTTTCTGGCGGCAGGCCGATCATCTTTGCGATGTACTCGTTGATGCGCAGATTCGCCTGGTGGAAGAAGAACAAGTCGATATCGTCTTTGGTCAGATCGTGCTTGGCACAGGTCTGCATCAAGGTTTCGACCATGCGCGTCACTGCGTGTTTGAACACGACTTTGCCTTCCATATAGGGCCACAGCATCTCCACGGAGATCTGACCCTTTCCATCCTCACCCACCGGGAAGTACGGCGCTCGGCTGATGTCCCAGACCTTGAGGCATAGGTTGTCGGCGTAGCGCCCGTCCGCGCCGAGGTTCCAGCCCCGCACGCCGCGATCTTCGTCCGTGGCACTGACCACGACCGCGCCGGCTCCGTCACCAAAAAGCGTTGAGACTGTGCGCCCGCGCGTAGTCAAGTCGATGGCGTGGGAGTGCACTTCCGACCCGACCACCAAAACATGTTTGAGGTTCCCGCTCTGCACCATGCTCGACGCCGTTGCCAGCCCGTACAGGAATCCACTGCACTGATTGCGCACATCCAGGCAAGGCACGAACTTCGCGTTGTCGCCCTCAGGAAGCCCCAACTTGCGTTGAAGATACACACCGGTGCCAGGGAAGTGATGGTCCGGCGACAACGTGGCGAGGATGATCATGTCGACGTCGGTCTTTTCGATCCCCGCGTTCTTGATCGCCATTTCGCATGCGGGCACGGCCAAGTCGCTGGTGTACACGCCCTCTTCCACGAAGCGCCGCTCTTTGATCCCCGTTCGCTGGATGATCCACTCGTCGCTCGTGTCGATCCCGTAATGATCGACCATGTCTTGGTTCGTCACCACACGCGGCGGTACGTAGCCGCCTGTCCCTGAGATGTAAGCGTTCGGCACGTTGCTCTCCGATCCGTGTGGCTCGCACGCTGAAACGGCGCTCGATCCACAGCACCCGCCGCGGTCTCTACGCCCCAGCGAACCAATGTGTCAACGCGGGCGACCGGATCGTGACAGACTTGTTCAACCAGTCGGTGCGATCCCTGGCGGCAGCGGCGAGTTGTTGAACCACTTGGGCCGCCCGGGCGGAGTCTCAATTGTTGGCCCGAATTGCTCGCACACGGTCCAATTTCCGCTCAAGTGCGCCTCCGATCCGTCCGCCTGCCGTCTCCCAGCCGCCGTCGGCGGTTTTGGGGCAAATTGCGCGTGTTTTGCGTGGATGTGGGACCAGCGGTCGCTGCCAGCACGGTGGCCGTTTGCGCCATCGCTTATGGATGTAGTGCCACCGGTTCCCACAAATCCGCCGCACCGCGCACGCCCAGGGTGGAGCCAGAGCAACCGACTGCACCGCTGCCGCCGTCCATATTCTCGGACCGCGCTCACGTACCCGAGCTGCACCGACTGCAGCGCGCGCTGCGGGTTACGGAAAGCGCAGCGCACTCACTTTCCGTTCTGGTTCAAAAGAAGGAGCAGTCTGCGGAACCGCCACGCGAGCCGTGGGTGATCGATCAACTGCATCGCGAGGCTGAGGAACGGCGTCTTGCTGCACAGCGTGAGCAGGAGCGACTGCGTCTACTCCGGGAACAGGACGCTCGGCGTGCCAGCGAACGGCGCGACCGGTTGGCCCGACAAGACGCCCGACGCGCTCGACAGGAGGCAGAACGTCTGCGCAAAGACGCGGCCCGCAAACGCGTGCAGGCGGAGTTGGGCCGGCAGCGCTTGGCACGAGAGGCTGAAGCCGCACGTCCGCACACGAATGTCGCGCCGGTACGCGCAGCGCCACACGCTACGAGCGTCGCCCTCGCGACTCCGACGACCCAGCCGGAAGAAGCTGCGGAGCTAAAGCCCGTGGCAGCCGCCACCACGCGCAGCGAAACGCCGCCCGCCACTGGGCGAGTGCCAAGCAACGCGCGCAGTGCCCCCCCTGGACGAGTAGCTGTGGCGGCTGCGTCACAACCCCCCAAGGACGGGAAGCGGGAGCCGATCCAGACCGCCGAGCCCCCGATTGTCGTCGCGCCGCCGCAACGGGCAGCGCCGGAACCCAAAGCCGAGCCGCAAAGGGCGGCGCCAGAACCCAAAGCCGCGCCGAAACCCAAGGCCGCGCCGGAACCCAAGGCCGCGCCGAAACCCAAAGCCGCGCCACCTGTGGCGGAACCCGCGGCGGAACCCAAAGCAGCGCCGGAACCCAAAGCGGCGCCATCTGTGGCGGAACCCGCGGCGGAACCCAAAGCAGCGCCGCCCGCGGCGCCGCGCGCCCCGCGGCCGAAGCCCGCAAAGAATGTGGACCGCCCCCGTCGCCCCACGCCGATGTCCGCTGAAGAAGCGACCAAGACCCTGGCCCTAGCGTTCGAACGCGCGACTGGCGCGGAGGCCACGAAAGAAGTTGTGAGCGTGCTGTGGGGACAGTGGGCGCTCGAAACCGGACGCGGGCGTTGGATGGTCGACTACAACTATGCGGGTTTGAAGGGGCGTGCTCCCGATGGCGGAAGCGCGCCCTGGTCCACGTGGGAAGAAACCGATGAGGGCCCCCGCCGCGTACGCAGTCGGTTTCGCGCATACGAGAGCGCAGACCACGGTGCATACGACTACGTGAAGCTACTCAGTCGCCGCTACCCTTCGGCCTTTGCTGCAGCGCGCCGCGGTGACGCCAACACGTTCATCGACCAACTAGATAAGGGGGGCTTCTTCACTGAACGCCCAGAGCACTACACCCGATCGGTCATCAGCCTGGCCCGGGAATTTCTACGCAAACACGCGAAGCTGCTCGAGGTGCGGGAGTCGCAGGCCGACTGAGTTTGCTCACCATCGCCCTTGGATGTTCTTCATGAACGCATAGGGGTAGCCGAGCTCAAATTGGCTCGCATCGTCCAGGGTTGCCAATTGCTCTTTCGTTAGCTGAAGCTCTGCTGCTTTTAGGTTGTCTCGTAGTTGGCTCACCGAGCGAGCTCCAAAAATCACCGAAGTGACGCCGGGCTGCGCGAGCAACCATGCGAGCGCGAGCTGCGCCGGTGAAGCGTCTGCCTCCTTGGACAGCGCGGATAGCGCGTCCAAGATGCGCCAGTTGCGCTCGTTGTCGAAGCCCTTGTAGCGCTCCTGCCACTTGGCAAGGCGCGTTCCCGCCGGGGGCTCGGCACCCTTCTGATACTTGCCGCTCAAGAAGCCTCCCGCCAGCGGCGACCAGGGCAGAATGCCAAGTCCGTGCTCCCGACATGCTGGCACGAGCTCCCGCTCGAGCTCACGCGTGACGAGGCTGTACTGCGCCTGCAACGCGACGAAGCGCTCCAGACCTGCCGTCTTGCTGATCCACTGCGAGTCCACCAACCGGTACGCTGCGTAGTTGCTGCAGCCGATGTATTGCACCTTGCCTTGCCGCACGAGGTCGTCGAGGGCTCGCAGAGTCTCTTCCTCAGGGGTGTCGACGTCTTGCATGTGGATTTGGTACAGGTCGATGCGATCCGTCTTCAGTCGACGCAAGCTGTTCTCACACGCTCGCAAGATACGATGCCGCGCTGCTCCCGTGTTGTTGGGGCCGTCCCCCATGCGGAAGCGGAACTTCGTGGCCAAGATCGTTTCATCTCGACGCTTGTCCTTCTCGAACCATTTGCCGATGACGCGCTCGCTGAGCCCGTCTTGACCGTACACATCCGCCGTGTCGAAAAAATTGGCTCCGGCGTCGACGCTAGCGTTCATGATTTCGAAGGATGTCTTTTCGTCGCATCCGACCTTGTGCATGAACGAGTTTTCGTCAGCTTCGCCAAAGGTCATGGCTCCGACACACACCACGGGCACTTTGAGCCCACTCTGACCGAGATTGCGATGTTCCACGGGGTCCCTCCTACGCCGGTGTTGATCCGCGAAGCCAAGGTGTGGTGACGGCGCGCGTGAACGTCAAGCCGCGTGTCTTGGCTCCTGGGGTCGCTTCTGTTCCGTCGCCCCCACATCCTACTACGCCATGGCGAGCGCTTCGATCCGCGCTGACAGCTCACTGATCAGGCTTTCTACGCTGTCCGAGTGCCCACACTGAGCCAGGGTGAGTTCGGTCGCGAGAGCATCCGCCAATTCTCCTAGTTCATCGAGGGCGCAGCGGTCCCGCTTGAGTGCTTCCTCCACTCGCTGAGCGCAGCTGTCCCGCCGCGACGAGCCCTTGGCCTCACCAGTTCGGAGGCGCGTCAGTTCTGCTTCCAGCGCTTCGATCCGCGCAGCAACTCGTCGAACCTGGTCGGAGATCCCCGCGACGTCGCGTTGGGTCAGTATGCCATCCAAGGCGGTGCCCACCACGCGTGCGCGCGCACAGGCAAGCGCGCTGTCCACGCGCGCGCAGGCCGGCCGTTGGTCGGTACCCATGGGCTTTTGGCGGCGCGCGTGCGGGATGTCCACGAAGGGGATCCACAAGGGCCAGACCACCAGCGCCGCCGCTGCCGCGGCCAGACCGCGCCACGACCAACTCGGCTCACGCACCAGCTGCAGCACCGCGAGACCCAGCCCGACGATCAGATAGAGGCAGAGCAGCGCGGCGAGTGTCACCGTCCGCCACCATCCGCCAGCGCACCGAATAAGCCACCTTCGACGCGTCCGTGAGCAAATAGCGGCACGGTCTCATCTCGCGGGTCACCCAGATAGGGACGGCACAGCCAGGCTGTTTGGGCGCCAATCACGAGAAAGGTCATCACGAAGCTGAGGGTTCCAAGCAGGCGACCCCTGCCGGGTCCCAGCGCGCGCAGGATGAATGCCAGCGCGGACAGTCCAGCAAGGCCGTAGCTGAATACCGCGGCAAGGCGCACGAGAGGATACGCGGCACCGAAGTCCACCGCGAGGGCCAGCAGCGGCGCGAGCGCGATCAACACTAGGCTACTGCGAGCACCGGCGCAGAGGACGAGCGCGAGGGTGGCGCGAAAGGAGAGCTGCCGGTCCACGGCCGATGCAATTCCGTAGAAAGCGGGCCCAGCCGCAGCAAGGGTCAGGAGCGTCACTACCGGCAGTTTGAGCGCTGCGATGCCGAATTGTGGGAAGCCACGGAATGAGCCGACCGCCGCACCAAAGAGTACGCCACCCAGCGCGATCACCCACAAACTCGTCACTGCAATGCGCCTTTGTTGTTCGACGTCTCCGCAAGCGTCCACGGCAGCTTGCGGAGAGCGCAGCAGAGCGATCAGGAACTTCATGTTGCACCCACAGCGGAGAGTGGGCCGCCGAGCATGGGCAGCAGGAGCCACCATGTACGCGCCGCGATCAATCCTGCGATGAGAAACAGCCCAAGCAGCATGCAATAGCTCCACACCGCTGCGATGGCGCTTTGGCGCGTCGCGCCAACGGCACTCCAAAGCCGGCGCGCGCCGAGCAGGCTCGCGAGCAGGAGTCCCGCGATGGCCGCCGCCGCCGCTCCCAATGGCGTCTCACAAGTTACCGTGATCAGCAGCGCACCGGGTGCCAGTCCAAAGAGCGCTCGACCGCTGGTCTGTAGGGCCTCCGCAGCGCCGCGCCAAAGCGCGGCAAGGTCCACCGGCAGGTCGAAGTGCGAGAAGGCGATGGCGGCCGCAGGCGCGGAAAGCCCGACGGCGGCGAGCATGCCTAAGGGCACGCCCACAGCATGAATCGCCATCGACAGCACCCCGTACCGCGCCCCGATCGCCAATCCGAATACCCCGGCGGACGCAACACCCTGCAGCGCCGTTACCAAAAGTGTGTCCTGGGTGGAGCGCGCAGGAACGCTCGGCCCGTAGTGCATGGTCGAAGAAGTCATGCTTCGACGCTACGCGCCGAAAGTGCAGAGCGTTCGGCACTTGCGGGGAAAAGCGTGGAGTTATGGTGCAGGTCGCGTGCAAGAGCCATCTCGGCAGGACTTGACTTGGCGCAAGTGCGGAACTGGTTTCTAATGCATCGGATGGGAGAATTGGCTTGGCCGAGGGCCATTTCGGTCGGCTTGGGCGCGCTGGCCGCAGCGTGTTCTCCCGCGGGCGAGCCACCCGGACCGGCGAGCGGTCGCGCTCCGGATGCTGTTGTGACGCCAGCGAGCACCAACGTCCTTTTCGAACTGCCGCCGTATGCGGACGCCCCCACGCGCCTCAACCACGGTGCTTTCGCTCTGCAGTTTCGTCTCGAAGGTGCGCGTCGGATGCCGTTGCTTGCGACAGCTGAGGCGCACGTGGCCAAGGGGGCAGCTCCGGGCGGAGGCGACATCGTGCTGCGTCCGCGGGCGGGCGGTATCGAAGATTGGGTTTCTGTCCGCCGACCCACCGACATGCCCCAGGGTTTGCGCTACCTGGTGGACGTTTCGAGCGCGGCGGGACTGCGACTCGTTTCAGGGGTTCTCGAGTTACTCGATGGTCGAGGGACGCCACGCTTGCGCGTCGGACCGGCCTTTGTCATCGACGCGGTTGGCCAGCAGCGCGCGGCAGATCTCTCGCTCGAGGGCTGCGCTGCTGACCAAAACCCCGCGGCACCCTGGGGGCGACCCGTTGTGGCGCCGGGGGTCGCAGAATGCGCCGTGCGCGTCACGTGGAACGACGAGAGCCTGTCTTACCCACTGATGGTCGACCCGCCGTGGACGTCGACGGGAAGCTTGGCGCTTTCGAGGCTCGGCCACACCGCCACACGGCTCCTAGATGGGCGGGTGCTTGTCGTCGGTGGCGCCAGCAGCGACGTAGCGGAGTTGTTCGACCCGGCCACAGAAACCTGGAGCATCGCCGGGAGTCTCAAATCGCCCCGCGGGGCGCCGTCGGCTGCGCTACTCAATAACGGTGACGTCCTCATTACCGGCGGCTTTGCCTCTGGGGCGTTTTTGTCATCCGCCGAACTCTACCAACCCGCTTCTGGCACCTTCACGAACACCGGCAGCATGAACACGGCCCGCACCGGCCACACTGCCAACACATTGCCAGATGGCCGCGTGCTCGTCGTTGGCGGCTCCGCGAGCGGTGGCGCGTCGGCTGCATGCGAGTTGTATTCGCCAACGCCGGGCACGTTTGCGAACACGGGCTCCCTTGCGAGCGCGCGGGACGACCATACGGCGACCACCCTCGCCGACGGACGCGTGCTCGTAGTCGGTACCTGGGGCGTGCCAAGTCCGGAGTTGTATTCACTGACCGCGGGGACCTGGTCTACGGTGGCTGGCCCGGGCACGCTCCAATTAGGACTGGAAGATCACACCGCGACCCTGCTCAAGGATGGGCGTGTGCTCGTGATCGGCGGGCGTACCGGCGGCGGACTTAGCACGACGGATCAGGTCGCGCTGTTTTCACCTGCGACGCTGACGTGGACTGCCGGCACACCGCTGCCAGGGCCGATTTCAAAGCGCCGCGGTCACGCTACGGCACTCTTGCCGAACGACCGGGTCGTGGCCTTTGGCGGCCGGTGTGACGACAATTGCGACGTGCTCGTGAACAGTCACGACTTTCTTGACGGCGTGTTTTGGACGAACAACGCGGGGGGCGGAAGCTGGGTCAAGACGAGCGGCAATATGAGCAAGACTCGCATCAATGCCACGGCAACCACGTTGCTCACCGGAGACGTACTTGTGGTTCAGGGCGCAGATTCCGAGAAACTTTGCCTTTCCAAAGGCTGCGCCTGTTCCACAGCCGCTGAGTGTTACACCGGCCAGTGCGTGGACGGAGTGTGCTGCGACAGCGCCTGTGGGGGGCCTTGTAGCGCATGTACCCTTGCTCTCAAGGGGCAGGGGGACGACGGGACCTGCGGTCCGATCCTCGCGGGTACCGATCCTCAGAGTGAATGCGCCCAAGAGACCGAAGCCAGCTGCGGCCGGGATGGCATGTGTGATGGCGCTGGCGCCTGCCGCAACCACATCGCCGGGACGGTGTGCCTGGCGGGCAGCTGCATCGACACATTGAATGAAGTGCGTCCAGATACCTGCGACGGTACGGGCACTTGCGTCGACAATCAGACGGGGCCGTGCGCAGCGGGCTACATCTGCAAGGGCGCGGGCTGCAAGACCAGCTGTGCCGACAAGTCCGACTGTGCGGCCGGCTACGAGTGTCTCGCGGGCTCATGCAAGAAGCGACCGAATGGGACCGCCTGCACCTCCCCGGACGAATGCGAGAGTACTCAGTGCGTGGACGGCGTGTGTTGCGATTCGCCTTGCGATCAGCAGTGTGAGGCGTGTGCGGAGATTGGCAGCGAAGGGAAATGCTCCCCGGTTTCCGGAGATCCGCGACCGGGGCGAGCCGCGTGCGCAGTGGGCACGGCACCGTGCGCGTCGAGCTGCAATGGCACAGACCCGACGGGTTGTGCGTTCCCGGGGAACGAGACGGACTGCGGTTTCGGAAAAGTATGCGATGGGAAAGGCAGTTGTGTGCAACCAGGTAGCTTGTGTTCAGACGACAACTTGCAGAGCATCGCGACGGACGGTTCGGTGACGGAATGCGCGCCGTATCTATGCGATACGTCCACCGGGAAGTGCGGTGCGTCGTGTACGCTTTCGTCGGACTGTGCGGGCACCGCTTTCTGTCGCGACAAACAGTGCCGCACGGGCGCGGCTGCGGCCGCCCCAGATAGCGGCTGCGGTTGCAGGCAAGCTGCGCCAAAGTCTTCGCACGCACCGTGGATGCTCTTAGGGCTTTCCGCTGCGATGTTGCTGCGACGCCGACGCGGTAAGATGCCCTCGCGGCGTTCTGCGGGCGTCAGCTTTGCCGCACTTCTACTGCTGACTGGCTGTTCTGAAGCGAGTGAGTCGCCTCCCGTCACCGACGCGCTTGAACTGGCGCCCTCTTCGGTCGCCGCGAAAAGCCTGACCGAACTCGTGCAACAGTTCGGGTCTGCGCAGACCGCGAGCCTGCAGACGGCGCCGCGCGTGGTGTTTCGGGCAGAGGGGGATCGAGTTGCGGCCCAGGTCGATGAGCGGCTGCGCCGCGCAGAACTGGCTCCCGCGCATGTGACGCTTTCCCCGCGCGGCAATGGAGCGCTGCAAATCAGCGACGAAAACTCCGGAATGTCGGCGGAGATCACTCTGGACGGCGCAGCGGACACGCCCCTGGCCGTGACCAAGAATCTCGCGACGTACCTGGGCGCGGCACCCGGTGGCGGGGACATCGTGTTGCGCGTTGACGCGAGTGGTGTGGAAGACCACGTCGTCCTTCACCAGCGGGGAGAAGGCCTGCTGACCTATCAGGTTGGCCTGACGCAGGTCTCGGGGTTGCGGTTGGTGGATAGCACCCTAGAGCTGCTCGACGCGGGTGGGGCGCCGCGTCTGCGGGTATCACCGCCCTATGTGGTGGACGCGAAGGGGGAGCGCCACCCTGCATCCCTGAGTGTGCGTGGCTGCGCCGTCGATACTAGTCCGGTCGCGCCCTTCGATCGCGCGACGACCGCGCCGGGTGCTAGCAGCTGTCGCTTGATCGTAGCTTGGGATCCCGCCTTGGCATATCCGGTGTTGGTAGATCCAGCTTGGAGCACAACTGCGGGGCCTGGGGTAGGGCACAAGACCGAGCACGCCAGCGCTGTCATGGCAGATGGCCGCTTGCTGATCGCTGGCTGGGGCAGCACCCAAGCGCAAATCTATTCATCCGGGGCCTGGGCTGTAACCGGCAGCATGGCCAGCTCCCGCACGGCGCCCACCGCCACGCTGCTCAACACAGGGTTGGTGCTGGTTGCAGGCGGCGGGACCGCGACCGCTGAACGTTACAACCCTCTGAGCGGAACATTCAGCTCTGCAGGCACCATGAGCGCATCTCGAAGCGGCCACCGAGCCGTCGCGCTCAATGACAACTCTGTGTTGATCACCGGCGGCGACGCCTCGGGCACCACCCAGCGCTACGTACCGTCAACCAACGGTTGGCTCACCCCTCCGGGGAATTTGGGTAGCTCGCGAGCTGGACACGCGGCGACCCTGCTTGCCGATGGCCGGGTGCTGGTGACCGGTGGAAATAGTTCACCAAAGTCGACGCGGCTGTTCTCTCTCGCGGGCGGTTGGGTCGCCGGTCCCAACATGACGATCGATCGGCAGAACCACGTTGCTGCGCGACTATCGAACGATCGCGTGCTCGTGACCGGCGGAGAAGATGTTCCAAACGGCCCTGGCGCAATCGCTGACTCAGAACAGTACGATCCCGCGACCAACTCGTTCACTGCCGCTGCCCCGCTGCCCGCCGCCCAGCGCCAGGCCGTGGGCGTGCCATTCGGGAACCGGTCCAAGCTGTACGTGATCGGTGGTCGCGGCAATGGCGCCGGCGCGGTCTCGTCAACTTGGATCTATTCTGCGTCAACGAACTCCTGGGTCAACGGCAGCGCCATGCAGCGTTCCCGCTTTCTGCACACCGCCGACCTGTTGCCTACCGGCCAGATCTTGATTGTCTGCGGCACATCGGGCGCCGAAACCCTGCCGCCGGCGGAGATCCAGTGCGTTGACGTTGGGTGCGCTTGCACAGGGACGGGAGTTGGAAGTTGTCTCGTCGGCAGCTGCGTGGACGGTGTCTGCTGCAACACGTCTTGCACCGGCACTTGTCAGGCGTGCAGCGCGGCGAAAAAGGGCAGCGGGGCAAACGGCGTCTGTGGTCCGATCTCCGATGGAGCGGATCCGGACAGCGAATGCGCGGCGCAAGCTGCAAGCACTTGCGGCACGATTGGAAGCTGCAACGGGGCTGGCGCGTGCCGGCTGCACCCCGCAGCAACGGAGTGCACCGCGGCAAGCTGTTTTTCGAGCACCATTGCGCAACCTGCGGCCTCCTGCGACGGCTCTGGCACGTGCAACGCGCCGGCCACGGTGAGTTGTCAGTCCGGATACGCGTGCACGGCTGGGATGTGCAATACGAGCTGCGCGACAGCCGCGGAGTGCGACGTGGGATTTGTGTGCACCGGCGGCCAATGCGTCAAAAAGGCGAACGGTGAGGCTTGCAGTGCTGGGACGGAGTGCACCACTGGATTCTGCGTGGATGGTGTGTGTTGCGACACGGCATGCACGGGGCAATGTGAGGCCTGCAACGAAACCGGTACGCCTGGCCTATGCGTGCAGGTGAAGGGCCAGCCGAAGAACAAGCCGGCCTGTGGCGGAACAGGCGTTTGTGCAGGAGTTTGCTCCACGAATACCCAAGCCTGCACGTTTCCCAGCACTGCCTGTGGAGACGGCATGGCCTGCAAGAACGGTGAGTGCCTGCAAACGGATCCCATCTGCGTGGATGCGGGCAGTGCCAGCCAATCGCCCGCTGGCGTCAAGACACCTTGCAACCCGTATTTGTGCAACCCGACTACGGGCACCTGTCTGACATCCTGCACCGTGGCAGCGGAGTGTGCGGGCAGTCTCGTCTGCGTTAAGAATCAATGCGTGGATCTCGGCGGTGGCGGCACTGGCGGTAACGCGAGCGGCGGTGCGGGCGGAGTTGGAGCGAGTGCATCCGGTGGCACTCGCGCCGCGCCGGAAGAAGACAGCGGCTGCGGCTGCCGCGTGCCGCGTGGGTCTCAGCACGATCCGAGGGCTTTGTGGCTGGCGGCTGGCGCGCTCCTGCTCTTCCGACGTCGGCGAGGGGCAAAGAAATGAGCGAGAGCGGGGCTGGAAAGACCACTCCCCTGGCGCAAGGCCCGGAAGACTCCTTTGCGGGTTCTTTTCAACGGGACACTGCGCCGCCGCGGGAAGGTCAGGTCATCGCCGGCCGCTACGAGCTCTCGCGCCTCCTCGGCGAAGGCGGCATGGGAGCCGTGTACGAAGCACAGCACATCCAGACGCTCAAACGCTGCGCAGTCAAGCTCCTGCTATCGGCAGATCTCGCGGCGCATCCGGAGATCGTGCGCCGCTTTTTCCGCGAGGCGAAAGCCAGCGCTGTCGTCGAGAGTGACCATATCGTTCAGGTCTTCGACTCAGGTACCGACGACGCAGGTTTCCCGTACATGGTCATGGAGCTGCTGGACGGCGAGGACCTAGACGACCTGTACAACCGCGTCGGAGCACTGCCGCCACAGGTTGCTGCAAAGATCGCGCTGCAGGCAGCAACGGGCCTGGCCCGCGCCCACGAAAAGGGCATCGTGCATCGCGACATCAAGCCGGCCAACCTCTTCCTGACCAAGCGCGACGACGGCACCCTGCAGGTCAAAGTGCTGGATTTCGGAATTGCCAAGGTGAAGATGGAGAGCTTCGCCGACACCTCGCACGGCATGACCAAGACGGGGTCGATGCTAGGCACTCCGCTCTACATGTCCCCGGAGCAAGCGCGGGGGAAGTCCTCCACTATCGACGCCAGCGCGGATGTTTGGTCCCTCGGTGCCGTACTGTTCTTGCTGGCGTCCGGACAGTTGCCGTTCGTCGCGGATTCTCTTGGTGAGTTGATGGTTGCGATCCTCACTTCCGATTTGCCCGTTCTTCAAGACAAGGCGCCCTGGGTTCCTCCGGAGCTCGCTCAGATTGTACACCGGGCAATGAGTCGCGATTTGGGCTCTCGCTACGCCAACGCAGGCGAGATGAGGGACGCACTTGCGGCCTTGGTAGGCACGGCTACGCGGATCTATCCGGAAGAACTGGTGGGCGTTCAAGACGCCCAGAAGGCACAGGTTGCAGAGCGCCTTCAGATGTCGACGGCGAGTCTTCAGGCGGTCGCCAATAGCGCCGTCGGTCGTTCGGTGGCCGAGGCGCCCAAGGGCTCTCGAGGCCTGCTACTCGGTCTTGCCGCGGTAGTTCTAGTCGGTGGGACCGCCGCAGTCGCCGTGGCCATCAAACAGCCGAAAGCGGCACCTGCGCCATCAGCGGCCTCCGAAGTGGCACCGACCCCATCGGCCACTGACGATGGGGTCGTCGTGCCCACTCGACAGTATGTGCTGCGGGTGCTGACGGAAGACGCGAAAGTTCGCGTCGAAGGCGAAGTGGTTTCTCTCGCTGATGGTGGCGTGGAAATCAGTGGTGAAGTGGGCGCCGTGCGACAGGTGGAACTCCGAGCCGACGGGAAAACGCAGACCTTCACCATCGCCATCACCCAGCAAGGGCTCGTGCCCAAGGAAGTGGAACTGGGCATCGCGCCCGCCGCTCCCGCGACTGGCAAAGTCCAAGAGCCGACCCCGCGGGCGGCGGCTCCAGCCAGCAAGCCAACGCCGCCCTCTACGAAGGCCGTGGCCCAACCGGAGCCGGCGCCCTCCAAACCTGCGCCTAAGCCAAAGCCAAAAGTCGAAACCTCGACCGAAGAATTCAACTAACTAGGGACGGTATGCTTCTTGGACTCTTTCTGGCAGTGCAGCGGCGCTGGCTGCGCGCAGCGGTGGTCACTCTATGGATGTTGTTGCTGAGCGCTCCCGCGTTGGCGCAAGGTGAAGGGGCGGCTGCGGAAGATCCTGGGGCGGCTCAGGAAGCCAAGCCCGCCGATCCAGCGGCGGCCAAACGGGAAGAAGCACGCGCGCGATTTCTGAAGGGCGTGGAGTTGGTACAGAACGGGGCATGGGACGCGGCGCTCGCCGAATTCCATGCGTCACGAGAGCTTTTTCCCACTCAGGTCGCTCTGAAGAACGCGGCCATCTCGCTGCGACAACTCAAACGCAACGCTGAAGCCCTCGAAATGTACGAGGAACTTCTGCAGCGGTTCGAAAGCAAGCTCAGTGCGGAGGACAGGCGCGGCGTGGACGAAGCCATGGCCGGACTGCGGCGACTGGTCGCGGAGATCAGCATCAGCGGAACGCCCGCAGGTGCCAGTGTTGTGGTGGATGGGCGCCAGCGCGGCACGCTGCCGTTGCCGGGCCCGGTGCGGGTTGATGCGGGTACGCGCCATATGCGCGTCTTCAAGGAAGGCTATGTGCCTTTCGAAACTCAACTGCTCGTGGCGGGGGCACAGAAGAAGTCAATCCGTGCCGAACTTGCCGCCCTGGCTCAATCCGGAAAGCTCAGCGTCGAAGAGTCGTCCGGAAAGACCCTCGACGTTCTGGTAGACGGCGCTGTTGTTGGCACAACGCCCTGGACGGGCGTGCTTTCCGTGGGAACCCATACGGTGTTGCTGCGCGGCGAAGGAGACTTGGGGACTCCGCCGACTGCCGCGACCGTGAAACAGAATCAGACCACGACGTTGCGGCTCAGCGCTGCAGTGCTCGATACCAGCCTTCGGGTGGAGCCAACTCCTGCCAACGCGCGCATCGACATCGACGGAGTGCCTGTCGGCAACGGAGTCTGGGAGGGCCGGCTCAACAGCGGCACGCACAAGGTCGAAGTGATGACCGAGGGATTCCTAGCCTACAGCCGCGAAGTGCGGTTGGTTTCCGGGCAGCGCGAAGTCGTCCGCGTTGCGCTGGAACGCGACGTCTCCAACCCCATGTGGAACAGCTTCCAGCCGCATCTTTATGCCGAGCTCGTTGGGGGCATCGCGCTCACTGGATCTCTCGGTGGCGGCGCGGCTACCGCGTGCGCAAGCGGGGAGTGTTCTGACGAGTCGCATCCCCTTGGCATCCTCGCCGGGGCACGTGTGGGCTACCAGCTGACGACTGGACTCGGCTTGGAGATCTTCCTTGGCTACCTGCGGCTGAAAGAGACGGTCGTTCGCACGAAGAACGCGAACGCCGATGTGCCGACGCGAGCCACGGACTACCAAGACACGACGACCCTCTCGGGGCCGCTTGCCGCGCTTTCAGCGAGCTACACCTTTCTCGAACAGACGCCATTGACGGCGCGAGTTTGGGCCGGCGCCATGCGGGGTCGGGCAGAGTTTGAAAATACTGGCACCTTCAGCGGCACCGTGAGCGATCCCAGCGGCGCGACCTTTGATTTCTCCGAGCGTGTGAGCATTCCCGAGCAGTCGCAGAACATTTGGGTTCCGTTCGTTGCGCCAGAGATCCGTTTCGGCTACCGCTTCAACAAGACCTTCGCTCTGGACCTTGGCGTTGCCGGATTCTTTTTCTTTCCCCCAAGCACGCCCCGCGTAGACACCACGAACGACGGTCAAGCTGACCAGACGCGCTCCGCCGCGTTGCCCACATATCCCGGGGTGTTTCCTGGGAACACCCCAGCCAAGCCAGGCAATATGTTTCTGACGCCTGATGACGGCTTCGGGGCGTTCGTCGCCGTGGTTCCCTCCGTCGCCGCGCGCGTCGACTTTTGACAACGGGCGCGTTCAGCGGCGGAGCGGCGCTGCCTTTCGAAACGCGTCGGCGGCGGGAGTGGGGACTCGGCGCAGTTCCCCATCTTCATCTGCGACGACGTCGTAGAGCGCGTTGTTCCAGCCGCCGGGAGTGAAGAACTCGGAGACTGGCTGCGTGATGCGATCGCGGTAGTCCCACTGCACGGCTTGGACCAGCGGCCACCAATTGAGCCCGACAAGCGGGAATCCGCTGCTGCGTAACCGCTCACATAGCTCACCTAGGGCAGTGGCATAGGCGGCGCGCGCGTCAGAACTGAGTCCGGCACTAGTTTCGGTCAGGTAGACGCGACCGTCGAAGTAGGCTTGAGCGCGGCGCAGCCCCTGCTCAACGTGCCCAGTCGCCGCGCGTGCCGCTTGTGCCAACGGTAGCGTGCTCTGCAGCGTGAAATCCGGGCCATTCGGATAGTCCACGATGTCTGGATAGTGGTTGTAGCCGAAGACGTCTGGGCGCTCGCCATTCTCTGCAAGCCAATCGAGTTCCGAAGGCGGCACCCCCAAGCTCGTCAGCAATTCAGACAGCGGGTGTTTCAGTGGCACCTTGCCGTAGGCCAGGCTCGCCGGAAAGCTCCCCACCGCTGCTCGCAGTGATTCGGTGGCCGGGTCGTCCGCGTCCAGATCAGAAAAGAGAGCGTCGGCGAGTTGCCAGTTGATCGGGTCCGCCGAAATCAGCGTCGCACTGGGCAGCGCGCTGCGCAGGCCCCGCGAGCAGGCGACCATGGCTTGCGCGATACGCACACCAAGTTTTGCAAATGCTGCAGGGTTGCTTGCGTAGGGCGGCCAAGTTCCTGTGGCACCGCATAGGGCCGCGGCGACCTGTGGCTCGTTGTACGGCGTGAAGTGCGTCACAAGGCCTCCCAAGTGCTCGGCGGTGGCCCGCGCGTAGTCACCAAGGGAGTCGACAAAACGCGGATCCGCGATGCCGTCTTGCATCCATGGCGGAGTTCCGTAGTGGATCAGGTCCAAGATCGGAATGAGGCCCAGGGACTTCAGGTACTCCAAGCGCGCTTTCAACGCGCCGAACTCATACACTCGCGGCGCGACCTCGACGCGGGGCCAGGGCAAACTGTAGCGTACGCAGTTGATTCCCAAACTCGCGGCCAGAAGCAGGTCGTCGCGCCACTGGTCGTCGTGCCCGGTCAGTGCGTATTCGTCTAAAACACGCCGTGGTCCGTCCTTTTCCGGTTCGGCCTGGACCATCCAAGTGTTTTCGATGCCCACACCGAAGTAGAACTCGGGGCGGGGCTCTGCGAGCACGAAGGCTTCGTCGTGCCCGCATCCCTCTAGGCAGACCGCGCTCGCGGCGACTCCTAGCTGGCCGAGGAACTGTCGACGATTCGTCACACGACTGATCTACGCGAAGTCAGACCGACTGAGAACTAGTCGTGTAGGATGCGCCCGGTGTTCACGAGTTCGCTTTCCGTCCTGGCCGTTCTGCTCTGCGTGCTGTCGGCGCTCTTCGCCGCTGAGCGACACCCGCTGCTGGGCAAGGTGTTTCGCTACGTGCCGCTCTTGGTTTTTGCGTACTTCGTGCCGACCCTGCTCTCGAACACCGGAGTGATTCCCCTCGAGTCCGAACTGTATACCTTCATCAAGAAGTGGTTGCTCCCAGCCAGTCTGGCGCTGTTGACGCTCAGCGTGGACGTCCGCGCCATCGTCAAGCTCGGGCGCCCGGCCGTGGCGCTCTTCCTTACCGGTACCGCCAGCATCGTCATTGGCGGACCCCTGGCGTACCTGGCCCTCGGGCGATTTGCTCCGGAATCCATGGGGGACCAGGCGTGGAAAGGGCTGGCCGCGTTGGCAGGCTCGTGGATCGGCGGGGGCGCCAACTTCGTCGCCATCGGCGAGAGTGTCGGAACATCTTCCTCCACGCTGAGCATGATGGTGGTCGTCGACGTCGCCGTCGCGAACGTCTGGATGGCGGTGCTTCTATGGTTTGCTGGACGCGAAAAGAGCATCGACGAGCGCTTGGGAGCAGATCGCACGGAGCTCGAGCGAGTGAAGCAGAGCATCGCCGACTATCAAGCCAGCGTTGCGGCGCCCACGACGTTGCCTGCCCTGCTGCAAATGTTGGCGATCGCCTTTGGTGCCACGGCCGTGGCGACCTGGGCAGCCACCGTGCTTCCACCCGTGGGCAACATCATCAGCGGGTTCACTTGGGTCGTGATCATTGTCACGGCCATCGGGCTTGGGCTCTCGTTTACCCCGCTGCGAGCGCTCGAAGGCTTTGGTGCAAGTCGCGTCGGGAGCGTATTTCTCTACCTGCTGGTTGCTAGCATCGGCGCCCATGCCGAATTTCGAAAGGTCGTGGACGCGCCAGCGCTCGTGGCTGTGGGCGCGCTCTGGATGGTGTTCCACGCAACGCTACTGCTACTGGTTCAACGCTGGATGCGCGCGCCGATCTTCTTTGCCGCGGTTGGCTCCCAGGCCAACGTGGGAGGCGCGGCCTCGGCACCCATTGTAGCGGCGGCGTTCCACCCAGCCTTGGCGCCGGTGGGGATCCTGCTTGCCGTCGCCGGCTACGTCTTGGGCACGTACGCGGCGTTAGTTTGCGCAGCACTGTTGGAACAAGTGCATCTGCTGATGCACTGATGCATTTCCGGGTAGATTTCCCGGGATTCGCCGTATACACGCCTCCACTGGAGGAGTGCCGTATGGTCGAGATCTGTCGCAACATCGCTAGCTCGCAGCGTTTTCAGAACTTCATCACCTGGATCATCGTGTTGGCTGGGGTGCTGGTCGGGATGGAAACGTACCCGTATCTGGTCAAGAACCACGGCGACGTCCTGCACGGGCTGGACAAGATCGTGCTCGGCATCTTTGTGGTCGAGATTGCCATCAAGATGATCGCCGAAGGCAAGAAGCCCTGGCGCTTCTTCAAGGACAGCTGGAACATCTTCGATTTCGTGATCGTCGCGGCGGCGTTCCTCCCCGTCGGGAGCCAGTATGTGACAGTGCTTCGCTTGGCACGTCTGCTGCGCGTGTTGCGCTTGGTGCGTGCGCTGCCCCGACTTCAGGTACTGGTCAGCGCGCTTCTCAAGAGCATCCCAAGCATGGGCTACGTGTCTCTGCTGCTGTTCTTGCTCTTTTACGTGTACGGCGTTGCGGGCGTGTTCATGTTCGGCCAGAACGATCCTATCCACTTCAGCTCTCTGCAGCTAGCGATGGTCAGCCTGTTCCGCGCGGTCACCTTGGAGGACTGGACGGACTTGATGTACATCCAGATGTATGGTTGCGGTAACTACGGATACGACGGCAATCCACTGTGCACCGCATCCCATGCGTATCCCGTTGCGGGCGCGCTGTTCTTCATCAGCTTTGTGCTGCTTGGCACCATGATCATCCTGAACTTGTTCATCGGCGTGATCATGAACGGCATGGCTGAAGCCCAGAAGGAATCGGATCAGTACGCGGAAGCCCAACGCTACTTATCCGGTGAGCCCTTAGACTCGGAACTGCACGACGAACTTGAAGGTCTTGAAAAACAGATGGCCGAACTGCAGACAACCATCGCTCGGCTAGGGCGCCGAGCCCGGGCAGAACGGAGTTTGCGGCCGCCGAGTCCGCAGATTGCGGCCGCGGCGCCCAGTCCTGCGGAATGATGGAGGCGCGGGTCGTCTAGAGCGACGGGAAGATGGCGACCATGAAGCCGATCAACCCAAAAGCCAAAAACATCCCACAGCCGCAACCGCAGCCCCAGGGCGCGGCCTTCGCGGCGCCTGGTTTGTCTTTCAGAGCAAAGCGCCCAAGCAGCGCGCCGACCCCCGCCCCCCAAAAGAACCCGACCGGTCCCGCAACGATGTAGGAGACGGTGACACCGGCTGACTCAGACCCCGCGGCCGCAACCCCGATAGCGGCGCCCCCCACCACCGTCGCAACGACGCCGAGCAGGTTGAAGATGATGACAGCCAGCTTGCTGACGGGTGGCTCGGGCGCGGCGTGGCCAGCGTGCGCGGGAGGAGCGCCCGGTGGTGGTCCGTAGGGGCTTTGCATGGCAGAGCGTTATCACGGACGCCTCTTCGCGGGAAAAGAAGCTTAGGATGCGGGTGTGCGGGCACTCTTCGACTTCATTCGCGAGGCTTTCCACGAGCCGCGCTCGCGTGCGTACGGGGTGGTGCAGTCCGCGGTGTGGGTGCTGATCGTCTTTTCGATCGTGCTGCTTCCTTTGGAGTCGGTGATCGGCTCACAGCACGCTCCCGTATTGAGGAAAATAGACCAGCTCCTGCTCGGCTTCTTCGCGTTGGAGCTTGTGCTGCGGGTCGTGTCGTATCCACCCCCGGAATTGCGGGTCTTCCAGCCGCCCCGCTTTGGCAAGTTGCGCATGCACGTCGTTGCGCGACTCCGCTATATGTTGGAGCCCCTGGTCCTCGTGGACCTGCTCACAGTGCTGGCATTGGTGCCAGCGTTGCGTGGGCTGCGAGCGCTGCGGCTCTTGCGCCTGATGCGCACCCTGAAGGTGTTTCGCTACGCGAACCCGTTTTCTCAGCTACTGCATGCGCTCGAGCAGGATCGCATCCTGTTCATGTTTGCGTTGAGTTTTCTTGGTGTCGAAGTGCTCATCGGCGGTACGAGCGTGTTCTTCGTAGAGTACGGCCACAATCCAAACATCGCCAGCCTTGCGGACGGCATGTGGTGGGCGATCGTGACACTGACAACCGTAGGCTTCGGTGACATCACGCCCATCACGGGCCTTGGGCGCGTGGTGGGCGGCATTCTGATGGTGGGCGGCATGTTCACCCTGGCACTCTTTGCAGGTCTGGTGGGGCACAGCTTGCTGAACGCGGTGCTGAGCATTCGTGAGGAGCAATTCCGTATGAGCAACTACGTCAATCACATCGTCGTGTGTGGCTACCACGAAGGCAGCGTCATATTGCTGGACACCCTGCGCTCGGAAATCGACATGGACAAGACGAAGATCGTCTTGTTCGCGGATCGAGAGCGCCCCGCGGAAGTGCCCGCAGAGTTCCTATGGGTGCAGGGGGACCCGACGAAAGAAAGCGGGCTTGAGAAAGTCCGGGTGACGCATGCTTTGGCCGTCGTGGTTGCGGGACGCCGGAATATCCCGCCTCAACACGCGGATGCCACGACGATCCTCACGCTTTTTACGCTCCGATCGTACATACGTCGGACCGGGACCCAGAAGCGACTGCGCCCGGTGTATCTCGTTGCCGAGATCCTAGATTCCGAAAACGTGGAGCACGCCCGGGATGCCGGTGCGGACGAGGTCATCGAAACGCGGCGCGTCGCCTTCTCGATGCTGGCGCACGCGGTCACCTACCACGGAACAGCGGACACTCTCAGCCGCGTGATCATTCGAGGGGAGAACAACCTGTATGTCGGACGGGTTCCTGACGAGCTTACTGGCGTCGGCTCGTACCAGGAGTTGATGATCGGTCTCGGGTTGCGCGACCGGGGCGGACTGGTCATTGGAGTGCGACACCGGGGTATCGAAACGATCAATCCTGCTCCGGACATGAAGATCGACCAAAATACGGAACTGCTCTACCTCGCCGGCAAGCGGCTTCTCGACCCGCCGTAGGTCAGTCCCAGCTGACTCGCAGCTTTGCTTCTTCGTGTGTCGACAGTAGCAAATCCACCTTGGGGTTTTCGGCGTTGGACGCTTCGAGGGCTGCGGTGAATCCGCGAGCCACGGAGCGGTGTCCGAGATTCGTGTAGACATGTGCCGGATGACGAAGCGTCATCATCACGCCTTCCGGCAAGGTCTCAGTGTGTAGAGTCGAACCCTTGTGGATGAAGCCCCAACTCATGCTGGCGCCCTTCACAAGCATGCCCGGCGATGAAACTTTGGCAAGCGCGCGATACATCCGGGACTCCGCGAGTTTGCGATTCGACGTGTAGGTGATGCGCAACATGGCGTCGTCGTCGATGCCGTAGATATCCATCAAGGCGAAGTGGGCGGCAACGGAATGCACTTCGGGTATCCACGTGCTCGGCGGTGGTGGGTCTTCGAGCAGTACACGCAGCTCCTCGTGCAAGCCGTCTGTGTCTCCGCCAGAACTGCACTCGGCGAGCACGGCTTTCAGCAGCGAACACTTCGCTTGGCAGCGCGGGTACGAATCGATACCGCTGGGCAAGCGCTGTAGATATCCGGCGAGGATCGGGTAGCGTTCGGAGCGAAACGTCACGACCGCAGTCTAAAGGATGTGCGCCGCGAGGTGGCTGCAATTTGCCCCGGGCGGAGTCTGCGGGTTCAGGGCGCGACGTCGCACCGCCGCGCCGCCCGGCTCATACCCCCGCGGCCTCTTCCCGCAGGCCCGCAACGGCTTCGTCGATGCGGTCGCGGTGCGTACGGAAACAGAGCACGCAAATACGCAAAGCAAGGCGACCGCGCAATCGCGTGCTGGACAAGAAGACACGACCGCGTGCGTTGACGCGTGAAAGCAATTGCGCGTTTGCCGCGTCGTCGCGGTCTTTGAGGCGGAACGCCACGACGGACAGTTGCGGCTCCTCGACCAACTCAAAGGCAGGGTCCGCAGCGAGTTCGCGTGCCGCGTGTCGGGCCAAGTCGAGTTTTTCCGCCAGGGCGTCGCGGAATGCGGTCGCGCCGTGCAGCATGAGCGGGAGCCACAGTCCGAGGCCACGAAACGCACGAGAAAGCTCTGGCGAGAGATCCGTAAAGTTGTCTTGTCCGTCATCGGGCGCGACATCTCGCAAGTAGTCGGCGTCGCTTTGGTGCGCACTGCGCAAAGCGTCGCCGTCGCGCACCAACAAGCACCCGGTGCCGTAGGGCAAGAACAGCCCCTTGTGTGGGTCGAGGGTGATGGAGTCCGTCAACTCAAGGCCAGGAACCAGCGCCGGGTCGACCCAGCGAAAGAAGCCGCCGTACGCGGCATCGGCGTGGACCCAAAGTCCTGCGCTGTTCGCTACGTCGACCAGTTCGGGTACAGGGTCTACGGCTCCGGTGTTCGTCGTGCCGAGGTTGACATTGAGCAGGAACGGCTTGTGCCCTGCAAGAGTGTCCGCGTGCAGCGCGTCCCGCAGCACCTGTGGTGAGAGGCGAAAGCGCTCGTCGGTGGGCAATAGCCGGAACTGGTCCTGACGGAATCCAGCGATCCTAGCCGCCTTTGGCAGTGACGCATGGGTTTGTTCCGAGGCGTAGATCACGCCGCGCCCAAAGTCGTCGCCAAGACGGTGCGAGCGCGCTGTGACGATGGCGGTCAAGTTGGATAGCGAGCCACCCGTCGTCAATACGCCACTCGCGCTTTGTGGGTAGCCCATGCTTTCGGCAAGCCAGCGGACTGCCGTGGCCTCGATTTCGGCGAGCGCCGGAGCGGCCTTCGCCACGCCCACATAGCGATTCACGCTGGCCGCGATGTAGCTGCCCAAGGCAGATGACGGCAGCCCGCCTCCCGGAATAAACGCCAGGTAGCCAGGTCCGGGCGTCGTGAACGACTTCGTGACTGCGGGGCCAAGCCGGGCAAGCAAGTCTTCCAACGCGACGCCGTGGTCAGGCATGGCCTCACGAAACGTGCCAGCGAGCTCCTGGGCGCCCTCGGTATCTGCCGCCGGCAAATGCGGGAGCGCCCTGAGCTGTTCGCGCACGAAAAGCACTGCCGCATGGGTCCACGCAGCAAGGGTGTCTTCATCGGGTTCTAGCGGTGCGGACACATCCCGCTGCTTGGCGCGGGCACGGGTCATTCTGCGCCCCAGCCAAACAGGCGACGCAGGCTTGATGTCAGCCGTTCCAAGAGTCCGGGGTCGTCCGCGGTGTGCTCTTCCGGCGTTGACGACGCCAGTTGTTCTACCGAGCCTCGCGGCACGAACGCGCCGGCGCACTCACCGCAGCGCAGCACCTCGGCGCCGTCGACGTGACTCGGATAGCGCCTGAGCTCAAGTTCGACTCGGCACGTGGGGCACGTCAGGGACCCGTATTCACGCGCCGCGGGAACGGCCTCGGGCAAGTCGCCCGCTTCCGCTTCGCGCGCGACCTGGGTCATCTCGCCATCGAACCACTCGATCCACAGCCCGCTGCACTGACCGCAGACGTCCACGACCGCGTGCGCGGTCCGCCGCTCTCGCATCGGCTCGTCGCACTTCGGGCAGCGTAACGCCTCAGTTCGGTAGCTGCTCACAGATCCATTGGTACCATGGCCCTGCGCCCGTGGAGAGACGTTGTTGCTACGCGCTGCCTTGTGCTCAGCGAGGGCCTCGCTGTTCGGGTAGCGAGGCCACAGCTCAGGTCATTTGGCGGCGAGCGTCTTGCAAGCTTGTAGTTGCTTTCGCCCAGGAGGCAGGGGGGACGCGCCTATTGGATGACCACCAGCTCCTTGGTGGTGCTGTCGTAGGCGTACAGCTGGTTGGCAGCGGCGTCGAAGCCCAGGCCATACTCCGAGCTTCCGGAGTTGTAGGTGGTCAGCTTGTCCGCGTAGGCGGCGCCACCCGGGTCACATACGAAGTACACGGAGCCGGTGCTGCCCGTGTAATAGATGAAGTCGACCTTGCCGTCGTCGTCCTTGTCGTGCGCGGCCAGGCCAATGGCGCTGGTGGTCAGCGGCCACACGTCGGTGATCAGAGAAACCGCGCCGTTGCTCCGAGCAACCTTGACCAATCGATTAGTCGAGCCGCAGGCCACGTAGAAGTAGGTGTCGTCCATGCCGAGCCCACTGCAATAATATTGGCCGAGCACGTCGCGTTCCATCACCGCACTGACGGGCGCGGCGCCGCTTGCCGGCATGCGCCAGATCTGCGTGTCCTGGGAGGTGGAACTCTCGTTCGTCAGTGCGTAGATCTCGCCCTTGTGGCTGACCGCGGCTTGGAAATCGTCCAAGGGGTATCCCTGAAATAGTGCGTAGTCCACCAACGACCAACTGGCGCCTTTGTTGCTGCTGATCTGAAAGATGCGTTTGCTGTTGCCCGAGGTCACGCTGCCGATGGTGAAGATGTTGTCTGCGTCGATCAACATTGCGTAGCCGACAGTCGAGTTGCTCAAAGCTGCCGCGGCATACACATTGTCCCACGCGCCACCGGTCTTCTTGGTGCGGAAGAGCGCGTTGCTTCCACCGATGTACACCCAACCCGCGGGGTCGTTGTCCGTGGCCACATAGAACTCCGAAAGCGTGGTGGTGGCTCCGGTTGGGTAGCGCTTGATCGTGGAGCCGATCATGCCGCCGGTGCCCGGGCTACACGGGGGAGTGACAACCGTGAACGTCCAGGTTGGAGCTGCGACGGGCTTCTTGCAAGTCGCGTCTTCAAGGCCGGTCCAGCTGACGGTGACGTCTTCCCCCGGGGGCAGCGCCGAGGTCGCGATGGTCAAGGTCTTGTTGGTATTCGACCACTGCACGTTTGCCGGACTTAGAGACAAGTCGTAGCTCAGGTTGGTCGTCGCTCCCTTGACCGTGACCACGCCCTTGGCCGGGTTCACCGGTGCGTCGAAAGCAACCTCCAGGTTTGGTGACAGGGTGGTCGTGGTCGAGCCGCTTGTGGGCTGGACCACGGTTGCGGCAGCCGAGAACACGGCGCAGTCGAGCTCTGTGATGTGGACGGTCAGCGGGTTGTCGAGCTGAGTGACGCCGGTCGTTGTGTCTCGCAAGTAGATGTAGACGGGTGTGTTGGCGCTGACCGGCACCGTGGCGTCGAGAGAAGTCAGCGTGTACTCGTTGCTGCACGCAAGGGTGGGAGACAAGGTTCCGCATCCCTGGTCAGAGACTACAAAAGCCCAGCGAGTGTTGGCGGGCTTTTCGATGGAGAGGTCGATGCTGCCGCTGAAGGAAGGATCGTACCGCAGCACGATGTCGGGACCCGTGAGGGTAGACGTGTTGCACGCGGGCTTGACCGTCAGATGGTCGGCCTTGGTTGCAGTCCAGTTCACGGTGGTTGTGCCGGCCTTCACCGCCCACGCCGTGCTGCAGTCTTCGCCAGTGATAGGCGCGGTCACGCAGGCTGGTGTGCCGCCCGAGCCGTCGCAGGTCTGACCGACTGGGCAGGTGGTGCTGTCCTGCCACTGCTTGCAGCTCGTTCCTAGCAAGTTGCACGTTTGGATCGCGTTGAACTGGCAGCGTTGTGCACCCACAGTGGGGCAGGGGTCCGTGCAGTTGGGCTCGCAGGAGGCGGTCTGCGGCCCCGTCAGTTTGCACTGCCATCCGCTCCCCTTGGCCGTGCAGTCTTCGCCCGCAGAGAAAGCCATGCAATTCTGCGCGTCCTTCTTGCAAGTGTTCACTACGCCGCCGATGCAGGTCTGAAGTCCCTCTTTGGCACACTGGTTGGCGCAGCCCACGACACACTGCTTGGTCTTGGCGTCACAGCTGCCGCCAGCGGCAGCGCACTTCTCGGTCGTGGACCAAAACAGGCAGCCGCTGCCGTTGTCTTTGCAGGTCTGCAGATCATTGCCGCTGCACTGGGTTTCGCCGACAAGGTTACATTGGTTGGTACACTTGCCGGTGCACTCCGCAGTTCCGGAGCTGTCGTCGCAGCTCTGTCCTGTTGCCAAGCAGTCCTGGCTGCCACTCCAGTCCAAACAACCGCTTATGCCAACTTGGCAGGTTTCGATCTCGGTGCCGTTGCAGTGTGTGGCTCCTTCAGTCGGGCAGCCGGGCACGCAACCGTCGCAGACGGGGGCGCCGCTGGCCGTGCTACAGCCCTGGCCCTGGTCGGCGCAATTCGTGATCGGTTGCCACAAGCGGCAACCTTTGTCTGAGTTGCAGGATTCGATGCTGTTTCCATTGCACTGCAAGCTGCCCTCGCTGTCGCAGGTGTCGTTGCAGCAGCCGATGATGTCCACCGTGCAATCGGTGTTGCAACTAACGCCGCCGCCGGCGTAGCCAAACTGGGAGCAATCCTTGACGAATGCCTCGCCGTCGCAGTTTTCACCCGCTTCGACGACGCCGTTGCCACACGTCCCACATTTCCCTCCGGCACAAGCGGCGCAATCTTCGGCACAGTCAAAGTTGGATTCGCCGGCTTCGCAGAGGTCGTTGCCACAGGTTGGGTTCACGCCCTGCATCGACGCACTCAAATCCGATTCTTCGGCGGCGCATCCGCCTAGGGCGGCGACGACGCCCAACACGAGGCTCAAAGAAAGCCAACTTCGCACAGATTTCATTCATTTCGCTTCCGAAAATAACGCAGCGCGTCATAAGCACACAAGGGGCGCGTGCCCGATACGCCGGAACGGGTTCGGGCTTCCCTGATCAAAACGTAGGCCGCGGGGGAAACGTCACGCGGGGCTACAGGATCGTCAATTTCACCGTTTCAATCGGGTTTGGATCTGCTTCACGGTCTGCTGAAACGCCAACGCCTGTTTGGCGCATGGGGGCGGGCAGGGAAAGCGTTTCTTAAAGCCACAGCCCTTGCGGGTGTTGTTGCTGAGCATGACCAACGTGGCGACGGCGCGTTGGTCGCCATCGGTGCTCGCTCGCGGGAGGAGCTCAAGGCGCGCCTCGCAGCTGTCCGCGGAGCGAATATCGAAGGCTATCAAGAGCGCTTGGGTTGCGTGCGCACGCGTCGCGGGTTTGAGCAAGAGTCCCCGCGCCTGATCGCGCACGTTCGGCGTGGTCACGTACAGGTCGTAGAGCAAGTCCGGACCCGCGGTGCCCATCTCGTCGGCCATCACTTGCAGCGTGCGATCACTAAGCTTCTCGTTGAACGCGAGTTTGAGCAGTAGCGCGCGCACTTTGGTGCCCTTGGCCGCCACGCGGTCGAGTTGGAAGAGTCGGACTAAAGTGTCGAGAGCCGCGACGTGGTTTTCGGGCTTCTCGCCATAGGCGAGCGCCAAGGGTTCGAGCACGTGCGGATCAGCGGGGCAGCGTTCGGCGAGCGCGAGCCAACCCACGAGGCCCTGAGTCTTGGCGGTGTGCAGCTCTGCAATCGTGGCACGTCGGGTCGGGAGGCTAGCATCCGGTGGCGTGTGCGCGCTCAGGAGGGGCGCTGCGCTGGCGATGTCCAGGTCGATTGGAGGCGCAGCCGCTACGGTGGGCGCCGGAGTTGACGGATTGGTGGTTGCAGCGGGCGCTTCAACGGCCAGGCGTCGTGGCGCTTGTTCGAAGCCATAGCGCATCAGAAGCCCGACGAGGCTCAGGGTGACAACGGCGGCAACCGGCCCGACCAAGATCCGGCGCACCCGCCCCGGGTGCTTCGCCAAGACGCTGCCCCGCATCGCAACGGCCGCGCCGACCAATACAGCCACTGAACACAGCACCATGTCCCAACCGACCCAAGCAGCGCTGTTGCTGGCGGCCACGCGCTGTCGCCAAGCATCGTGGGCGCGCACAGAAAGGGCAGCCAACCCGTAGGCGACGGTTGCGGAGTAGACAACCGCTCGCGTGCGCGAAAGCAATTCCGCAACGCGCGCGCTGTTGTGCCAGATCCGGCGGCGAAGATATCTGAGGCCCAGCACCCCCGGGGTGGCGATGGTGCCAATGATCGAAAATGCGGCCAGCGCGAGTTCAAAGCCCGTGGGCGGACGCTTCAAAATGAACAGGCCCAGGCCACCGTGCACCGCCATAGAGAGCCACAACGCCAGCAACACGGCGCCCAAGCTTGCGACGGCGATCAGGCGCGTGCGGTCGTGTTCCGTCGCGTGGGCGTGGTCGTCCCGGCGCAGGGAGGTTGGAAACACCGAAACGCGTTCCTCCGCAGCGTGCGTGTCGCGTTCGAAGGCTTCCAGTTCCGCTTCCAGAGCAGCGGCGCTCGCAAATCGGTCTGCTGGATCCCGAGCCATGGCACGCTGAATGATGGCTTCCAGGCGTTGGGGGATGGACGGCGCATGGGAACGTGGACGCGTTGGCTCACGGTCCATCACGGCAAGTACCGTCGCCTGTGGAGAGTCCTCGGAGTAGGGGGGCACGCCAGTCAGCATCACGTACAGCAGTCCGCCGATGGCATAGACGTCCGTGCGTTGGTCCGTTTGTTCGGCGCGCGCTTGCTCCGGGGCCATATACGCCGGCGTGCCCATGGCGATGCCACTGCGGGTGAGGGACGTGCTGCCTGTTTCGATCATGCGAGCCAGACCAAAGTCGAGCACCTTGGCGTGCGGGGCTTGAAGGTCTCCCACCAAGAATACGTTGCCCGGCTTGAGATCCCGATGGATCACCCCGCAGCCGTGCGCTGCGCCAATGCCTCGGCAAACGTGGCGTGCAATGCGGGTCGCTACTAGCGTCTCCACCCGCTTCACGTCGACGATCAAGCTAGCAAGGTCGACGCCTTGCAGATACTCCGTGACGATGTAGGGACGCTCTCCAGGCGTGGTGCCGACGTCGATGATATCCACTATGTTCGGATGCACGACACTTGCGATGGCGTGGGCTTCGCGTTCGAAACGCGCGGCGATGTCGTCACGTTCGGCCATATTGGAGCGCAGAACTTTGACCGCATAGCGCTTCGCGGGAATACGCGTGTGCTGTGCCAGGTACACCCGCGCCATGCCTCCCTGACCCAAGAGTTGCGTCAAGGCGTAGGTATCGCGCAGGGTGAGGCCAACCAGGTCGTCGCCTTCGAGTTTCTCTAACTCGCCGTCGTGCAACGTCGACGGTTCTTCCAAATTGTCTTTGGCCATCGCTACGACGCCGGGTTCAGGTGAGTTCGGATTGTGATCATGCGGCGGGCGCCCTAACGCTGGGCCAGTCTACGTTGCGTCGCCTGCGCGATGGCCTGCGCTGTGCGTTTTTCGTTGAAGCCGCTCAAAATGTCCCCGTCTACGTCCAAAACAGGAACGCCTCCGCTGGGAACCAAGCGACGATGTTGCCGCTTCGCGTCGGGGTTCTTCTCTACGTCGTGCTCGACGAAGGCAATGGAGTTCTGTTGCAGCCAGCGCCGCGCGCGCGTGCAGTGGGGGCACCAATCGGTGCTGTATAGCGTGATCTTCACGTCCCGGAGTGCTGCGCGCAGATCCGCTTCACTCGGAGGCTTGGGCGCGTTTGGCGCCGTGGGCTGCAGCGCGGAGTCCGCTGCGACCGGAGTCTGCCCGGGTCCCGCGGCGCCGGGTGCTGCCGCTGCGTTGGTGGTCGGAGCAAATTCCTCCGCGACGGTGAGCGCGGTCGTAGGCTGAACCGCAGGCGATGCCACACGGCTTTCAGTTTGCACAGCGCCGGCGTTCGGAAGGGTATTTGCTGTCGGGGCGCTTCGTGCCGCCGAGCCGATCAGTTTGACGACGATGCCCGCGACGCACACCGTGGCAATCACAGTGATCGCCACGATCAAGAGGCGGCCGGAAATTGCCCTTGTCGGCGTAGCTTGCGCGCGTCGGCACAAGACACACTGGCCGTTGGGCGGCACTACCAAGTCGTGCACGGGACAGCGCATTTGCCCCAGCTTAGCAGGGGCCCGCGCCGGTGAGTGGCTCTGGGACACGGCCGCGCAAATCGAGGTACAATAGGCCCGTGGCCCGGCGCGAAACCGAGCCCATTTGATCTAGTTCTGCAAGCGTCGGCGCAGCGCGCCGGCGACTCCTACTTGCTGCGATGCTCCTAGGCGTCGAGGCGCTAGACGAGCCGCATAGTGGCGTGTCTGCTGTGGGTTACGCTAGTTTCCTCGTTCGCGGATCTGCGCCAAAGTCCGTTCGAGGGTTGCGTCGTCCCGGAAGCAACAAGCGCCCTTCTTGATGGTGCAGGCCGGCGGGCGCAGTTTCTCGAGTTGCCGCGCGGTACGTTCGTCCCCGTCCCGCGCGGCGACTGGGAAGCGCTCGAGCTTTCGGGTGCAGTTCATGCGTCGAATATCTAGAGTGACGCGCAAGGCCGGGGACGCACGCTCCACGGTGTCCGCTCGAAACAGCACCTGCGCGGCGCGCGTACCCGACTTGGATGTCGGTGCCGCTTCCAACACGCCGTACAGTACGTCGAGGCCGGCACTGCCTCGGCTGTGAGTGAGCTGGTCGAAGACTTGTTGCGTCGCTTCGTCTTCGGGCTCGAGCGCCAATAGCATGCTGATGGTCTTCTTCTGTACGGCTTCCGTTTCGAGTGCCTTGGGGTTTGCCTCCAGCATGAGTAGCCAGCTAGACGGAGTGGGCTTCGCGACGAAAGCCGCTTGCGGATCTACAGGTTGGGGCGGAGCCGCGCTTTGGGGGGTGCTCGGAGGTGCACTGGCTTTTGGCATCGCCTCCGATGCGGCAAGGGCTGCAGCGGCGGAGGGCCGGGTCGGGGGGTCTTTGCCCCCGGACACCGCGAAGCCCACAGCAATAACGATGACGGCAATGCCGACAAGCCCAAAAGCCAAGACACTTGCCGGGTGCGCGCGGACGAAACCGCCCACGCCGCCTTTCCGCACCAGCGGCTCGCGCTTCTCGGTCGCGGAGGTCAGCTGCGGCTCGCTCACTTCCGAAAGCCCGGCGGAGCTGCGCATGGGCGGGCCCGGCGGCGGCCGATAAGACTCGTTCGCCTGGAAGAATCCAGAAAACCCGCGGGTGGCGCCTGCAATGGCGGCAGCTGCTGCGGCCGCATCCTGCCAACGCTCGTCCGGGGATTTAGCGAGCAAACGCATGATCACCCACTCCAGATCTGGGGACACATCGCACTCCGGATTGCGCTCGCGCAGGGGCGGCGGCGGGGCTTTGCGGTGCTGTTCGAAGAGCTGCACGGCGGGTAGCTCGACGTCGAAGGGATGCTTGCCGGCGAGCATCTCGTAGAAGATCAAGCCGAGCGCGTAGAGATCCGAGCGCTCGTCTACGTTGTTCATGCCGAGTAGCGCGTCAGGAGCCATGTAGGCCACGCTGCCGAATACGACGCCCGCTTTCGACGTTTCCCAATCCGGTCCGACGTCGCCCGCGGGAACCTGGGGCAGCGTGTCGATGGGAACGCGCGCGAAGCCGAAGTCGATCAGCTTGACTAGATCGTCGGTGCCATCGACGATCATGACGTTGGTGGGTTTCAGGTCGCGGTGGACGATCTTGTGGGAGTGTGCCGCCGCGAGCCCCTCGGCTATCTGCCGCGCAATGAAAGCGGCGCGCTGAACTGGCACGGGGCCGCGGTCCATCAACTGCCGCAGCGTTTCTCCAGGAACATACTCCTGAACCAAGAAGTAGGACTCGCCGTCGAACTTGCCCAGATCACTGGCGACCGCGACGTTGGGATGGGAGATGTGTGCGCCGGCAACCGCTTCACGTTCGAAGCGCTCGACTAGCTCCGGGAAGTTCTCGATTTCGGGGTGCAAGACCTTGATGGCTACC